>CBHTUE010000091.1:0-17809 GCA_966096115.1 uncultured Phenylobacterium sp. | reverse complement strand
GCCAAGCCGCTCCCCGGCCCACACTGCCCCACCCTGACGGCTTCGCCGTCTGTCCCTCCCCACTAAGGGAGGGAAGCCGTCGCCAGCTCGGTCGTCAGACGATCCAGCACCCGACGTCCTGACGCGGTGGCGCGAAGCCGCTGCGGATCGTCGGCCAGAAGTCCCAGCTCGACATAGTTCCGCACCGTCGGATGCCCCACCGCCAGCCCCAGCGCCGCGACCTCGGCGAACGACACGCCCTCCAGGATCCGCAGCCCGCTCAGCAGCCGCTCCTCCGCCGTCTCGACGGCGCTCAGCGGCTCGCGTACCGCCCCGCCCGCGGCCACCGCGGCGATGTAGTCGGCCGGCCGCTCGGCGGCCTCGGTCGCGTGGCGGACGCCGCCCAGCGTCAGCCGCCCGTGCGCCCCCGGGCCCGCGCCGACGTAATCGCGGCCCTGCCAGTAGACGAGGTTGTGGCGCGAGCGCGCCGCCTCGCCGCGGGCGTGGTTGGAAACCTCGTAGGCCTCGAACCCCGCGGCCTCCAGCACCGCCTGGGTGGTGTCGTAGAGGTCGGCGGCCAAACCCTCCTCCGGCGGCGCGAAGACGCCCCGGCGCACCGCGCGGTCGAACGCCGTGCCGGCCTCGATGGTCAGCTGGTAGGGCGACAGGTGCTCGGCCCCCAGGTCGATGGCGGCCCGCAGTTCGTCGGCCCAGGCGTCGGCCGTCTGGCCGGGGCGGGCGTAGATCAGGTCCAGCGACAGCCGCGGGAAGGTCCGAGCCGCAGCCAGCGCCGCCCGGCGGCCCTCGGCGGCGTCGTGGTTGCGGCCGAGGAATTTCAGCGCCGCGTCGTCCAACGCCTGCAGGCCTAGCGACAGGCGGTTCACGCCGGCGTCCGCCAGAGCGGCGAAACGGCCCGCCTCCGCGTCGGTGGGGTTGGCCTCCAGGCTGACTTCCAGGTCGGCCGCCGGCGTCCACAGTCGGCGCGCCGTCGCGATGATCTCCGCTACCGCGGCCGGGTCCATCAGCGAGGGCGTGCCCCCGCCGAAGAAGATGGAAACCAGCTCCCGCGGCCCGGTCAGCACCGCCTGGGCCTCGAGGTCGGCGACGATCGCGCGAGCCAGTCGGGCCGCCTCGCCCTCGCGCCCCTTCGCCTTGAAGACGTTGAAGTCGCAGTAGGGGCAGATGCGCGCGCAGTAGGGCCAGTGGACATAGACCCCCAGCGCCGGCGCATCGCTCAAAGCAGCGCGGCCTTCAGCTTCACGAACGCCCGCGCCCGGTGGCTCATGCCGTCCTTGGCCGCCGGCTCCATCTCGCCGAACGTCTGGGCGAAACCCTGCGGCACGAAGATCGGATCGTAGCCGAAGCCCTTGTCGCCCCGCGGCGGGAAGCTGAGCGTGCCGTCGACGCGGCCCTCGACCACCACAGCCGGCCCGTCCGGCCAGGCCACCGCCAGCGCCGAGATGAACCAGGCCGCGAAATCCTCGGCGCCCACCTCCTCCAGCCGTTCCTCGACCTTGCGCATCGCCAGGGCGAAGTCCTTCGTGGGCCCGGCCCACCGCGCCGAATAGATGCCGGGCGCCCCGTCCAGCGCCTTCACGCACAGGCCGCTGTCGTCGGCCAGGGCGATCCGGCCGCTGGCGTCGGCCGCCGCACGCGCCTTCAGCAGCGCGTTGCCGACGAAGGTCGTCTCTGTCTCGTCCGGCTCCGGCAGCCCCAGTTCGCCCGCCGCCGTCAGCGCGAAGCGCCCGTCGAGGATCTCGGCCAGCTCGCGCGCCTTGCCGGGGTTGTGGGTGGCGACCACCAGCCGGGTCCCGGGTTCGAGCTTGAGAGCCATGGTTTTCCGCCGTGTTGACCGGGGTCGGACATTACCGCCGGCCGCGCCCGCTGCATTGCGAAAGTTTAATATCGTTACTCGATATTCACGTGATCGAGAAACGATGCGGGCGTATTGATAATCACATCGGAACACGGTGTTCCGGCCCACCACACGCTGCACCGCAGCACAACTGGAGAGACCAAAATGTTTGCCAACGCCATGACCTTCCTCGACCGCACCGCGATGGTGTTCGTTGTGATCCTGGCCGCCGCGCCGATGCTGAGCATCGCCGCCCGCGCCGCCTTCCTCTAAGACCTCCTGAGTAAGACTCTTGAGGTTCGTCAGATCCGCCCGGCGCTTCGGCTGAAGGCCGCGCCGCGGCGGATCCAGACGCCAGGTTTTGGGGAGCAGACCTGCCAATGCGCGCCTTGGGTCCGGGCTCGGTTTCGAGCTTCCTGAAGATCATTCTGGACGTCGTGTTCGCCGCGCTGTGGATCGGCGCCGGCGCCTTCGCCCTCATCACGCTCGCGGCGCTGCTGCTGAGCCTCAATCCCGACCTTCTCCCGAACTTCCGGCTCCCCGGCGACGATGGCGCGAACGTGCGCAACACCGCCATGAAGGAGCTGGTCAAGAACGGCCCGTCCGTCACCAGCGGCCTGTTCGCCGCCCTCCTGTACCTCGCAGGCGTCCTGGTGATCGTGGGCTCGCTGCGCAGGATCTTCACGACCCTCACCGCCGGCGACCCCTTCCATCCCGACAACGTGGCGCGGCTGCGCCTGATCGGCCTGATGCTCGCGGGGCTCGAGTTGGGCCGCTACGCGTTCTGGGCGGTCAGCGCCTGGCTGCTGCCGGGGGTGAACCATGTCGAGCCCAGCCTGAACATCACCGCCTGGTTCTCCGTCCTCGTGGTCTTCGTGCTCGCGGAGGTGTTCCGCGAGGGCGCGCGCCTGCGCCGCGAAGCCGAGCTGACGATCTAGAGGGGCTAGAGATCGCCGCCATGCCCATCCGCGTAAGCCTGGACCGGGTCCTGCTCGAGCGGCGCATGTCGCTGACCGAGCTGGCCGACCGCGTCGGCGTCACCATCGCCAACCTGTCGATCCTGAAGACCGGCAAGGCCCGCGCGGTCCGCTTCTCGACGCTCTCGGCCCTGTGTCGCGAACTCGACTGCCAACCCGGCGACCTCATGGTCTACGAACCCGGCCCCGACGACCCTATGCTCGAGTAAGAAGTTTCGGCCTTGTGCCGCCGCCGGCGGCGACGCTCCAGCTCGAACTTCAATCTTGACCGTCATCCCCCGGCTTGTCCGGGGGACCCATTCACACCGCCCCTCCGGAAAGGCCCGCGAGCGGCGGCGCCGCGGTCGATCGCGATCTCACGTGGGGTGGAAGCATGGGTCCCCCGGACAAGCCGGGGGATGACGAGCTGGGATTGTCGGAGCGAGGAGGCCTACTCCGCCGGCTGCAACACCGCCCTGGGCCCGATGGCCTTGCGGAATGGCTGGGCCTGCTTGTAGGCGAGGCTTTTCCAGACCCAGTCGATGGGGCCGGTCTCGAAGAACATCATCCAGACGTTCGCAAAGATCAGCTGCCCGGCCATGATCGACAGCGCGATCGCCTCGAACCCGGCCCAGCCGTACCTGCCGAACTGGCCGAAGACGAAGCCGGGAAAGACGATCAGCATGCAGATGATCGACGCCGACAGGTAGATCGTCAGCGGCATCCGTCCCGGCGCCTGGAACACCGACAGCAGCCGGGCCCCGGTGGCCGACTTCAGGATCAGGTTGAACAGCCCCACGTGGCCCAGGGTCAGCGCGATCCGCGCCATGTCCCAGGTGATCCAGCCGATCTTCGGATTCGGATAGAAGCTCAGGATCTCGCTGTCGGCCAGCCAGCGGGTCGGCATGCCGATCGCGTAGCCCACCACCGCCATGCCCAGATAGACGCCGGCGCGGCTGCGGCCCTGCAGCACGCCCCATTCGTAGAGGGCCATGCCGAGCAGCATGGTCCCCAGCATCTCGGCCAGGCCGACGATGCCCAGCGGGCTGAAGTTGAACTCGATCCAGAAGTCGCGCGTCCACTTGGCGTAGCCGGCGAAGGAGCCCATCCGCGCCTTCTTCTCCTCGGCGACCGCCTCCTGCTTCTTCGGGTTCACCGCCAGCGGCTTGGCGGCGGCGACCTTCTCGTTCCACTTGTCGAGCTTGGCCTGTTCGTCCTTGGTCACCGGCTTGTGCGCCGCGATCTTGGCCTGGGCCGCGACGGCCGTGGCCTTCATGTCCACCCGCTCGGCGTAGCGCTGCAGGTTCGGCGCGATGGCGATGAGGATGAAGACCAGCCCCAGCGCCACCTTACACTTCGGCTTCAGCGTGCGGGCCGGGAAGGCGAAGATCGCCACGATCCCGTAGGGCAGCAGGATGTCGCCCGGCCACATCAGCACGCAGGCCTGGAAGGCGCCGAAGATGATCAGCCAGATGTTGCGCCGGAAGTGCAGGTCGGCCACCGCGACCGGACCGTCCGGCTTCAGGGCGGCGCGGGTCATGATCATGATCCCAGCGCCGAACAGCAGCTCCAGCAGCCCGCGCTGGGTCCCGTCGAAGATCGTCCCGACGATGCGGAAGGCGACCTGATCGGCGCCGGTCCAGCTGACGATCCGTGGGTCGCTGCCCGTGCCCTCGGACACGTAGCTCCCCATGAAGGGGATATTCATCATCAGGATCGCCAGGATCGCGAACCCGCGCAGCACATCCAGCGCGGCGATGCGTTCGGTCTTCGCGACCCGGCGGATCGGGTCGGCGGTCATGTCGGTCATCGGCGTGCGGCCCCCTGAGCTTCGCCTCCGGATACGAGCGTTACGCCAAAGCCGATGCGGCGCAACCGTCGCGCCGGTGTGCTGCATCGCCGAACGTGGCATGCGGCATTGCAGCGCAGATTATTCACCTGAGTGTGAAATTCTTGATTCCGCCGAGGCGCGCGCCTATATCCAAACTACGCTGCACCGCACAACGAAGGAGTGACGCAGATGGTCGCCCTGATTGAAAAGATCCTCGACGCGCTGTTCGCGCCCCTGGCCCGCGAACTCGAGCGCCTGCCCCCGCAGGCCATGCGCTTCAACGTGTTCTTCTAAACACCCGCGGGTATCATCCCGGTTTCCGCGCAGCGGAAGACCGGGACCCATAAACGCAAACGGCGCCGTCCTTGGCTGGGCGGCGCCGTTTTCGTCTTCCCTCCCCTTCTGGGGAGGGACAGACCGCGAAGCGGTCAGGGTGGGGAAGTGTGGTGCGAGTTCTGCGAGGCAGGGGAGGATCGTGACTTCCCCACCCGTCTCCCCCGGACCAAATCCGGGGTCGCCACCCTCCCCAGAAGGGGAGGGCGACGCCTACGTCCCGGTCGCGGCCCGCTGCAGCTCGCACAGCTCGCCGATGCCCTTGCGGGCCAGCGAAAACAGGGCATCGAACTCGGCCTGGCTGAATCCGCGCTTCTCGCCGGTCGCCTGCACCTCGACGATGTCGCCCGACCCCGTCAGCACGAAGTTCGAGTCCGCCTCGGCGTTGGAATCCTCCTCGTAGTCCAGGTCCAGCACCGGCGTGCCGTTGAAGATCCCGCAGCTCACCGCCGCCACCTGGTCCAGGATCGGGTCGGCGGTGATCACGCCCTCGTCGAGCAGGTATTTCGTGGCCAGCCGCAGCGCCACCCAGGCGCCGGTGATCGACGCCGTCCGGGTCCCGCCATCCGCCTGCAGCACGTCGCAGTCGACGGTGATCTGCCGCTCGCCCAGCGCCTTCATATCGGTGACGGCGCGCAAGGACCGTCCGATAAGGCGCTGGATCTCCTGGGTGCGGCCGGACTGCTTGCCCTGCGCCGCCTCGCGGCGGCCGCGCGTGTGCGTGGCGCGCGGCAGCATGCCGTACTCGGCGGTGACCCAGCCCTGGCCCTTGCCGCGCAGGAAGCCGGGGACGCCCTCCTCCAGGCTGGCGGTCACCAGCACCTTGGTGTGGCCGGCGGTGATCAGGCACGAGCCCTCCGCATAGCGGGTGACCCCGGTCTCCAGAGTGATGGGGCGCAGGAGCTCGGGCGTACGTTCGGACGGGCGCATCGGTTTCGCTTCTTGAGGTCTCTGGAGCAGGGCGCCGCTTGCGCCGTTGAAGGCCGCGCTTATCCTAGATCGTGACGGTCGCGTCCATGGCCGCCGCAGACCCCCTTTCGCCACGCCCGTGTCGCATTCCCTGTTCTCCCGCGGACCCAGCCTCGCCGACATGGATTCCCGCGCCCGCGAGATCTTCCGGCGCATCGTGGAGAGCTATCTGGAGACCGGCGAGCCGGTAGGCTCCCGCACCCTGTCGAAGGGCGGCGTGTCGCTCTCGCCCGCCTCGATCCGCAACACCATGCAGGACCTGACCCAGCTGGGCCTGCTGGGCGCGCCGCACGTCAGCGCCGGGCGGCTGCCGACCCATGCGGGCCTGCGGCTGTTCGTGGACGGGCTGATGGAGGTGAACGACGTCGGCGACGACGAGCGGCGCGCGATCGAGACCCGCCTTCTGGCCCACGGCCGCAACTACGAGGACGCGCTGAACGAAGCCTCCTCGATCCTGTCCGGCCTGGCCGGTGGGGCCGGCATCGTGGTGACGCCCATGCGCGACGCCGGGGTCAGCCACGTGGAGTTCGTGCCGCTGTCGGGCGACCGCACCCTGGCGATCATGGTCTTCGACGACGGCGCGGTGGAGAACCGGCTGATCCGCCTGCCCATGGGCGTGACCCCGTCGGCCCTGCAGGAGGCGTCCAACTTCCTGAACGCGCGCATGCGCGGCCGCACGCTCTCGGAGACCCGCACCGACCTGCGCGTCGACCTCGACCGGGCCCGGCGCGAACTGGACGCCACGGCGGCGAAGCTGGTCGAGGACGGCCTGGCCGCCTGGGGCGGCGGCGAGGCGGAGGAGCGCGCCCTGATCGTTCGCGGCCGCGCGAACCTGCTGGAGGACGCCCAGGCCAGCCAGGACCTGGAGCGCGTGCGCTCGCTCTTCGAGGACCTGGAGCAGAAGGAACAGCTGATCACCCTGCTGGACGGGGTCCGCGACGGCGAGGGCGTGCGCATCTTCATCGGCGCCGAGACGCGACTCTTTTCCCTTTCCGGTTCCGCTGTGATCGCGGCGCCCTATATGACGGGCTCGCAGCGGGTGGTTGGCGCGATCGGCGTCATCGGCCCGGCCCGATTGAACTATGCCCGGATCATCCCGTTGGTGGACTATACCGCCCGCGTGCTTGGCCAGGTGATGAACGCCTAAGGGTCCTGAAGAAGACGATGTCCGAAGACGATACGCCCGCCGACTGGGAAGCCGACGGCGACGAGAGCAACGCCACGGTCGACAAGCTGCTGGAGGAAATCCAGGGCCTGAAGGAGCAGGTGCTCCGCTATGCGGCCGACGCCGAGAACACCAAGCGCCGCGCCGAGCGCGAGATGAACGACGCGCGCGCCTACGCCATCCAGAAGTTCGGCCGCGACCTGCTGGGCGCCGCCGACAACCTGGACCGCGCCATGGCCGCCGCCCCCGCCGACAACGGCGACCCGGCGGTGAAGAACTACGTCATCGGCGTGGAGATGACCGCCAAGGAGCTGCTCAGCGCCTTCGAAAAGAACGGGCTGAAGAAGGTCGACCCCGCCAAGGGCGAGAAGTTCGACCCGCACAAGCACCAGGCGATGATGGAACAGCCCGGGACCGACGTGGAACCCGGCGGCGTCATCCAGGTGCTGCAGGCCGGCTACGAACTGCTGGGCCGGCTGCTGCGGCCCGCCTTGGTGGTGGTCGCCGCCACGACCGGGGCCGCGCCGGCGGCCGCCAACCCCTACGCCAACGGCGAGGACCCCTCCGAAGGCGGCAGCCTGGACACCCGAGCCTAGGCCGGTCGATACGACGGCCCGACGCTTGACCGGGTGCTTTTCGGTGCATTCCGTGGCGTCGCAATGCAGGTTTTCCCGCCGACGTTGAAGGCGCTTGCGGGGCCTGGATGCGTGAGCTTCGGTCGCCGTCCGCTCGCCCATTCCGGGCCGGGCGGGCGGAGAGGCCTATGCGACGTCTGCTTATCACCTCCGCGCTCGCCGCCCTGGCGATCGCGGGCTCGGCGCAGGCCGGGACAGCCACCCTCTACCAGAACAACTTCAGCGTTGACGCCAGCGGGTTCACCGGCGGCGGCGCCCTTGAGAACTCCCTGATCGGGTCGGAGCAGTATCTCGGCGCGCTGACCCAGGGGGCCACGGCCGCCCTGACGCTGAACACCACCGGCGTTTCGTCGGTGACGCTGAACTTCGACCTCTACACGATCCTCAGCCTCGACGGGGACACCCCGGGGACGGGTCCCGATTTCTTCAAGGTCGGGGTCACCGGCGGTCCGGTGCTGCTGAACGAGACGTTCTCGAACTTCTCGTTCCAGACCCAGAGCTATGGCCCGGGCGCCAGCGATCCGGGCCGCACCGGGTCCGACGCCGCCCTCTATGGCCACCTCGGCTACTACTGGCGCCCGGAGGTCTATTTCCCGGACGGCGGCGACGCGACCTACCACCTGTCGTTCACCTTCGCGCCCACCGGCAATTCGACGACGATCAGCTTTTTTGGCGACTCCACCCAGGTGTTCGCCGACGAACGGTTCGGCATCGACAACGTGAAGGTCTCAGGCGCGGTACCGGAACCGGCGACCTGGGCGATGATGATCCTGGGCTTCGGGACGGCGGGCGCCGCACTGCGCCGCCGGAAATCCGTCCTGGCGACCGCCTAGGGCCGCCATCAGCGGCCGGACGCCCCGCCTGCGCAGCGGGGCGCTCCCTTCTAGCGATTACAAAAAGTTGATTCCCGCGTCAGGTGAGTCGCCTCGACTCGGTCAAGCTTAGCGAAGCTCACTGCCAATCGTTGATTGGTGAACTTAGTTCTCCAAAAAGGGGCGCACGATGAAATCCGCGATCTTCGCACTCACGCTCGGGCTGGGCGCGCTTGCCGGGGCCCAGGCCGCTTCGGCGTCCAGCGTGCTGGCGTCCTACTACAAGGTCACCGCCGGCGGCGATTTCGAGGACCACTGCTGTTCCACCAGCGTCGAGATCGGCGCCACGCTCGGGCCGAACGGGCTTCCCGTCCGGACCGGCGGCGAAACGCTGACCGACCTGAACGCCAACAACGAGCTCCTCTGGTGGACGCCGGACGGGTCGCACGTGATGGTGGACGGCCCGCCCGCGGTGATACCGCTGCCGATCATCGACGACTCGGTGTTCACCCCGCGCGGCACGGGCTCCAGCAACGGCGGCGCCAACGGGTTCCAGACCATCCGCTTCAAAGGGTTCTTCAACACCCTGGGTCCGAGCACCCTGCTCACCTTCAACGCCACATCGGACGACGACATCTTCCTGTTCATCGACGGGAACTACGTCGACTCCGCCCTGGACGGCATCCACGCGCCGCAGAGCGACACGTTCTCGACCAGCGTCGGGGCCGGCCTGCACACGCTCGACCTGTTCTATGCCGACCGCCACACGGTCCAGGCCGTCCTCCGCTTCGACGTCATGGGCGCCGATCTGCGCGACAGCGTGCCCGAGCCGGCGACCTGGGCGATGATGATCCTGGGTTTCGGCGGGGTCGGCGCCATGATGCGTCGCCGCAGGCCGGTCACCGCCTGATCGCTCCGTCGTCGACAGCAGGCGCGCCCCGCCCGTCCAGGCGGGGCGTTTCTGTTGTGGGGCGCAAGGGATGCGGCAGTTCGCCTCTCAGGCGAACAGTGTTCGGGGATCTGCAGTCCGGGCTATAGGCTATCGCAGTACTTGGAGGGGGTACGGCTCGTACGACTCGCGGTGTCCGCACGCGGCGTCTGGTCGAGGGCCATCGGGAACACCACGATGAAGCGCGCTCTCCTTGCGGCCGCGGCGATCGCCGCCCTGGCTCTGTCGACCTCGGCTCAAGCCGGCGCCGTCTTCCTCACGGGTCACGATCCGGACTTCCACGCCCAGGGCCAGGCCAGCGGTGAGCACGAACTGGCCGCCGCCCTGAACTTCGTCACCAGCGGCACCTACCACGACGGTTCGACCAAGTTCCTGTGGGTCGAGAGCTTCAATGCCCCCACTACCGGCCATCGCGTCGGCTACAACGGCCTGGCCTCCGTCGGCGTGACCTCGGCCAATGTGGACTGGGTGAACGGCGCCGGCTTCGCCTCCGTCGACCTCAGCCTCTATTCCGCGATCGTCGTGGCCTCCAGCTTCGGCGGCATGCTCACCGACGCTGAGCTCGCGGCGCTGAACGGCCGGGCGACCGACATCAAGAACTACGTGAACGGCGGCAAGGGCCTCGCCGCCTTCGCCGAGTGCGGGCCGGGCTTCTTCAACTGCGACGCGGCCAGCATCTCGGGCGCCGTGCCGCTGTACGGCTTCGTCCCGGTCCTGGCGACCGCGGTGCCGACCAGCCCGCCCTACACCGTGACGCCGTACGGGCTGTCGCTCGGGTTCTCGAACGCCGACGCCAACGACTGCTGCACGCACAACTCCTTCGCCAGCGCCTCCGGTCTCAATATCGTCGACAGCGACGCCAAAGGTGTGCCGACCACCCTGGCCGGGATCGTCAAGATCACCGACGGCGGCTTCGATGGCGTGCCCGAGCCGGCGACCTGGGCGATGATGCTCGTGGGCTTCAGCGGGGTGGGCGCGATGATGCGCCGCCGGCGGCCGGTCATCGCCTGATCGCCCCCCCTGACGGCGCTTCGGCGCGAAGGTCATCCACAGCTACAGCGCCCCGCCTGACAGGTGGGGCGTTTCTGTTGCGGCGCGGGCCTTTTCCGCCCTGCAATTTTGGCTAATGTCCCAATCCCTTGAAGTTCGGGGCGCGTGCGGGCGCGAGTGATTCGCTTGCGCGTGTAAGCCAGTCGGGACCGAGATGAAGCTGACCATCGAACGCGCCGCGCTCCTGAAGGCGCTGGGCCACGTGCAGAGCGCCGTCGAGCGCCGCAACACGATCCCGATCCTGTCGAACGTGCTGCTGTCGGCCGAGCGCGACAGCCTGACCTTCTCCGCCACCGACCTGGATCTGGAGATCATCGACAGCGCGCTGGCCCAGGTGGACCAGCCCGGCCAGATCACCGCGCCCGCGCACACCCTCTACGAGATCGTCCGCAAGCTGCCCGAGGGCGCGGACGTGTCGCTCAGCTTCACCGGCGAGGATCCGCGCCTGACCGTGGCCGCGGGCCGCAGCCGCTTCAACCTGCCCGTCCTGCCGGCCGGCGACTTCCCGGTGATGAGCGCCGACGGCTTCGCCGGCCGCATGAGCGTGGACGCCAACGACCTGATCCGGCTGATCGACAAGACCCGCTTCGCCATCTCGGCGGAGGAGACGCGCTACTACCTGAACGGCCTCTACGTGCACACGATCGTCATCGACGGCGCCGCGCGCCTGCGGGCCGTGGCCACCGACGGGTCGCGGCTGGCCCTGGCCGACATGCCGGCGCCCGAGGGCGCGGCCGGCGCCCCCGGCGTCATCGTCCCGCGCAAGACCATCAACGAGATCCGCCGCCTGCTCGAGGACGCCGGCGAGAGCGTCGACCTGCAGATCAGCCCCCAGAAGGTGCGGCTGGAACTGGGTGGCGCGGCGCTGACCTCGAAGGTCATCGACGGCAACTTCCCCGACTACGGCCGGGTGATCCCGAAGGACAACAACCGCACCGTCATGGTCGACGCCAAGCTGTTCGCCCAGGCCGTCGACCGGGTCGCCACCATCTCGGCCGAGAAGAGCCGCTCGGTGCGCATGGCGATCGACTCCGGCCGCGTGGTGCTCACCGTGCGCAACATGGAAGCCGGCCAGGCGGTCGAGGAGCTGGAGATCGACTACGACGGCGAGCCCTTCGAGCTGTCGTTCAACGCCCGCTACCTGCTGGACATCACCGACCAGATCTCCGGGACCGAGATGGAGCTGCGCTTCGGCGGCCCGAACGACCCGGCGCTGGTGCTCGATCCGGGCGACGCGGACGTGCAGTACATCCTGATGCCGCTCCGGGTCTGACGCCTTGGCGTCATCCGGCCCGCTGCGGTCGTTCTTCGCCCACCGGCGCGCCGCGGCGCTGCATGACCAGGGACTGGCCCTCAGCGAGGACGGCGACGGCGACGGCGCGCTCCGGCTCTACGAGCGCGCCCTCGAGCTCCATCCCGACCGCGCCCAGACGCTCTACAACGTGGGCCTCATCCACAAGTACCGGCGCAACTGGCTGAAGTCGTTCGCCTACAACAACGAGGCCTTCGAGCGGCAGCCGGGCGACGAGGCCATCCGCTGGAACCTGGCCATCGCCGCCACGGCGCTGGGCGACTGGACGACCGCGCGGCGGATCTGGCGGCTGTGCGGCTACGACGTCGGCGAGGGCGAGGGTCCGATCCGGGCCGACTTCGGCGTCGCCTGCGTGCGGCTCAATCCGGATGACGCCGCCGAGGTGGTCTGGGTCACCCGCATCGATCCGGTCCGCGGGCGGATCGACAACGTGCCCGTCCCCAGCTCCGGCTACTTCCGCGGCGACATTGTGCTGCACGACGGGGCCGCCAACGGCCGCAAGCAGTGGGACGAGACCGAGTATCCGATCTTCGACGCCTTCGAGCGTCTCGAGCGGTCCGCCTGCGGCGTCGCCGCGGTGGATTTCACCTCGCCCAGCGACGCCGACGTCCGGCTGCTGCGCGACGCCCTGGCGGCCGCCGACATGTACGCCGAGGACTGGACCGCCAGCGTGGCCCCGGTGTGCAAGGCCTGCAGCGAGGGGACCACCCACGCCTTCCACGACACCGACCTGGCGCTCTGGCGGCCCGACCGGTCGCTGGGCGTGGCGTTCGTCGACGAGGCCCGGCTGGAGGACGTGCTGGCGCGCTGGACCGACGGCCCGGGCCGGGCGATCGCCAGCGTGACGATCACGCGCTAGCGGGCGCCGCCTTCTTCGGCCACGGCGCGGACAACACCTGCCAGCACCACCGCCCCAGCGCGGCGCCGGCGGCGCCCAGCAGCAGGGCGGCCAGCGGATTGTCGGTGATCTTCTTCAGCGGCAGGGTCGCCGCCTCGCCGTCCTTCGCCAGATAGGCGGTCCCCTGCAGCCGCACGTTGGCGTCGGCCGAGGGCGAGAGCGTCATGCCCTGCACCTGCAGAAGCGGCTTGCAGGCCGCGCGCGAGACCTCGGTCGCCGTCCAGGAAATGTCCTTGGGTCCCGCCCCGCAGGCGTAGAGCCGGGCCGGGCCGTCGGGCGCGCCCACCCGCAGGGCGGCGACCGGCAGGGCGGTCAGACTGTGGCGCGCGTCGACGCTCGAGCCCCAGCGGATCCGCGCGCCGCCGGCGACGCCGCCGTCGAAGTGGAAGGTCACGTCCGATCCGGCCGCCGCCTGAACCGCGATGGGAAAGGCCCCGCCGGCCCCGATCTCGATCGGCGCGGCCTCGCCGATCTTCAGGGAGGCCGCCGGCCCGGCCTTGTCCATAAGCGGCGCATTCATGGCCACGTCCAGCGTCGCGTCGGTCGATTTCAGCGCCAGCTCGGCCACCTCCTGGTCGCCGGTCAGGGCCAGGGTCAGCGTCGGACGCGGTCCCGTCGGGCGCAGCGCCACCTCGATCGTCGCGCGGCTGGTCCCGCCGTCCTGGGTGAGCCAGCTCACCGCCCCCGGCCCGTCGGCGACCGCAAAGCCCAGCGCGGTCAGCAGGCCGCGCGTCGAGCTGTCTGGCGCAGCGTCGGAGAACCGCAGGCCCACCGCCTTGCCCACCGGCGCCTGGAAGATGAACAGCGGGATCGCGCCGCCCGCCGGCGCCTTGGCCGCGCCCGGGCGGATCAGCGACAGGGCCTCGCCGGGCGCCACCGTCCACGGTTCGATCCGCGACGCCACCGGCAGGTTCATCAGCCAGAACGTCAGCGCGGCGGCCGCGGCGAATGCGGCGGCGGCAAAGACCCGCAGCCCGAGACTCGGCGGCGGTTTCGGCGGCGCCGTCGCCGGCGCGGCCGTCATTTCACCTCCACATTGGTGGGCGAGAACGCCGCCACCCAGGCCCGGTCGCCGGTCAGCTCCCAGCCGGTCACCTGCAGCAGGTGCGACCCCTTCGAGGCCTTGTTCGCCGCGTCGCGCCCGTTCCACGGCCCGCCGGAATAGGCCCGGGCGTCCAGCTGGCGGTAGGTCTTCCGCCAGACCCGCTCGACGACGATGCTGTTCCCGCCGCCCCGCCAGTAGCGGAGGATGTCGGTGGCCAGCAGGTCGAACGGTGACTCGGTCACATAGCCCAGAGTGGCCTGTCCGCCGGCGGCGGCCTGCAACAGCGGCGGCCCGAAGCTCAGGCGGTTGATCGCGACCGAGCCCATGGCCCGCTCGCCGGCGCCCAGCCCCGTGACCTGGATCGGCGACGGCATGTCCTTGCCGCGGCTGTTGCGCACCGTCGAGGTCAGGTTCAGCAGCGCCACCTGCGGCTCCGCCGCGCCGCCGCCCTGGTAGCGGATGACCAGCGGCTCGCCGCCCGGATCGATCGGGATCGAGGACCTGCGGTCGCCCACAGTGATGTTCAGCTGGGTGCGGGCGCTAGGGTCGGCCTGCACGTCGATCACGATGGGCGCGCCGTCCTGCACGAAGCCGTAGGCCGAGAACGTCCCCAGCGCGTTGGCGGCGAACACCACGGGGCCGCCCTCCAGCAGTTCGTCGGGCGTCGGTTTGCGCGGCGGCGGCGGCGGCTTCGGCGGATCGTTGCTGGCCGCAACCAGCGCCGCGAACAGGCCCGCACCCACCAGCAGCGGCACGACCGCACCGCCGCCCCCGCCCCGGCCGTCGTCCCGCCGGGGCGGCTCGGGCGTCGGCGCCGAGGCCGGGCAGTCCGGGGTCCGGCGGTAGGCCCGGCCGGTGTCAGGGCTGACGGCGCCCGGGGGCGGACATTCGGCGCCGCGCGAGATGGCCGCGGCGACGCCCCCCGGCTGGCCGACCGCGCCTTCCAGCGGCCATCCCACGCCCGCCACGACCGCGAGGATCAGCACCAGGGTCCGATAGGCTCCGCCGGGACGGGTTCCCATGAAACCGCGCTCCTACTGGGATTTCGCCGAACGCCAACTTTCGGTGGAGCTTGCGCTCTACCCAGAATGGATTCAACGGCGAAGCCTCAGCGGGCCTTGCGGTAGGTGAAGTCGAAGCTCGGCTTCCACGTCTGGCCGCCGTCGACCGACTGTTCGCCCGCCTGGCGCACCGAGCCGTCCGGGTTGGGCGTGTAGGTCATCCGCACCAGCGGGCCCGCCCATCGGCCGGTGATCACCATCGCCTTGCCGGTCCAGCCCCCGACGAACTCGGCCCGCGTGCCGGCGCTGTCGATCCAGGTCTGCCGCCACGCCTTTTCCGCCGGCAGGTAGATGTTGAGGCTGCCCCCGTCCTGGCCGTTCTTCGGCATCCAGTTCTCGCGGATGCCACAGCCGTTGTAGACCCGCTCGATCAGGCTCTGGGCGACCACGGCGTCCTTGCCGGTGGGCGAGACGTCCCACTTGCCGACCCAGAAATCGAACTGGCGATGCTCGGCGCCCTCGCAGGCCGGCTTCGGCGGCTGAGCCTGGGCCATGGCCATACCGGGTAGCGGCAGCAGCGCGGCGGCCAGCAAAATCGTCTTCATGGGTCGAGGCTGCGCCCGAGCGCGACTCCTCGCAACCAGCCCTGCGGCGAACGGTGGGCCGCGCCCACCGGACGGCGCCGCTCAGCGCTGAACCGGCCTCACCAGAGGTGCGGCTCGAACACGGTCGGCGCGCCGGTCAGCGCGACGTAGGTCTCGGGCTCGTGCTCGGAGAGACCGCCGTGCAGGGCCTGGTCCAGCGTAAGCGACGGCTGGGCGCCCGCCAGCACCACCTGAATCCCGTTGTTCACGTAGTCGCCGGCGATCCCATTAGGGCCGTCGGACGGGCCGCCGAGGCCGTGCAGGGAGACGTGCTGCAGGTGACCCACCTCGCCCAGCACGCCGGTCAGCACCCCGCCGATTCCCTTACCGATCGCCGCGATGGCTTCGGCTCGGTGCGCACCCAGATAGACGATCGGGTCGTCGCTGACCGCGTAGTTGGTGATCCGGCTGTCCGCGTGAGCGCTGAAGACGTCCTTCTCGGACAGGGCGCCGGGCGAGCCGAAGGTGACGGCGCGGTAGTGGTCGTCGCCCAGGTGTTCCGACATGAAGATCTGCGCCATGGTCCCGCCGGCGGAATGGCCGGTCAGCACGACCTTGCCGCCCGCCGCCGAGTACTGCTCGATGGCGGCGACGAGAGGCTTATAGGCGACATAGGAGTCGTCGATGTTGACGACGTCGCTGACCCAGTCGTGGGTGCTGTCGCTGCCGCGGAAGGCCACCACCAGCACCGACTGGCCGTCCAGAACGCCCATGGCGACGGCCGCCGCGCCGTTGCCGTGTCGGTAGAAGCCGTCCGACATGTTCAGACCCGGCAGGTCGAAGGGTGTGAACCCAGAGGGCAGACCGGTCACGGGCGTGTCGCTGTAGGCGTCGTCAGCCAGGATGGCGAGGATCTGGGCGGTGTTGGCGGGCATGGGCAACTTCCCCCGAAGCGCGCGCAATTTGCGAGCATCGACGCAAGCGTGGCCGCCGAATTGCGGCGGTGTCGCGGCGCCCCACCGCGGCGATGCGGAATCTCAGTGGCCGTGCGGGCCTTCGTAGACGCCGGGGGCCAGGCGTTCGTCCTCAGGGCCTTCGGAGCCGGTCGCCAGCACGAAGCGGCGGTCGCAGTAGGGGCACTCGACGAACGAGGCCTCGCCCATCTCCAGCCAGACGCGCGGATGGCCCAGCGCCCCGCCGACGCCGTCGCAGGCGATCCGCCCGGTGCGGACCACGATCACCTCGGGCGGGTTCGCGTCGGTGATCAGCGCCGGCTTGGCGGGCGCGGGTTCCGGCTTCTTGGCGGCTTTACGGGCCATGTTTCGTCATACCTCAGAGGCGCGCGCTTGGCTGAGCGTCGACGCGCGCCTAGGTATGCGAGCACCCGTTCGCGCGTCAACGATTTGGCCCAAAAGCACAGGACCTCATGGACCTCCCGGAATTCGCCATCGAGGCCAAGGGCCTGGTCAAGACCTACGCCGCCACCAAGACGACGCCGGAGATGCAGGCCCTGCGCGGCATCGACCTGGCCATTCCCCGCGGCTCGATCTTCGGCCTGCTGGGCCCGAACGGCGCCGGCAAGTCGACCTTCATCAACATCCTGTCCGGTCTCTGCCAGAAGACCTCGGGCGAAGTCACCATCTGGGGCCGCAACATCGACAGCCACCCGCGCGACGCCCGCGCGGCCATCGGCGTGGTGCCCCAGGAGATCGCCGCCGACCCGTTCTTCACGCCCTTCGAGGCGCTGGAGGTGGCAGCCGGCATGTACGCGGTGCCGAAGGCCGAACGGCGCAGCAACGAGCTGCTGGCCGCCCTGGGCCTGGCCGACAAGTCCAAGGCCTACGTCCGCCAGCTGTCGGGCGGCATGAAGCGCCGGCTGATGGTCGCCAAGGCGATGGTCCACAACCCGCCGGTGCTGATCCTGGACGAGCCCACCGCCGGGGTGGACGTCGAACTGCGCAAGCAGCTCTGGAACTACGTCCTGGAGCTGAACCGCAAGGGCGTGACCATCGTGCTCACCACCCACTACCTGGAGGAAGCCCAGGAGCTCTGCGACCAGATCGCGATCATCAACCGCGGCCAGGTGGTGGCCTGCGAGCCCACCACGACCCTGCTGCGCCGGATGGACACCCGCCTGGTGCTGGTGACCACCGAGGAGCCGCTGCCGGCCGCCCCCGCCCTGCCCGGCTTCGAGACCAAGCTCACCAAGTCCGGCGGCTTCTCGGTCAGCTACCGCACCGGCCAGTCGTCGGTGGAACAGGTCCTCGCCGCCATCCGCGCCGCCGGCCTCCACATCAAGGACATCTCCACCGAGGACCCCGACCTGGAGGACGTGTTCGTCTCGCTGACCTATGCGGCGGAGAGCGTGTAGAGCGACCTGCCCCCTTGCTCGTCATCCCCCGGCGCGTCCGGGGGGCCCCTTCCCACCGACACCC
>CBHTUE010000090.1:0-17820 GCA_966096115.1 uncultured Phenylobacterium sp. | reverse complement strand
TCGGCCGCCGCCGTCGTCCGCGACCCCGTCCGCAACGTTCCGCGGGCCACGGTGCTGGGCGTGGCCGGGGTGATGGTGATCTACATCTTCGTCACCACGGTGGTGATGGGCCTGGTCCCGGCATCCAGGCTGGCGGCCTCCAACGCGCCGTTCGCCGACGTGGCCCAGCAACTGATCGGCGCGGGCATGGGCGCGGCGATCGCGGTCTGCATGGCCCTGCGCGCCGGCGGATGCCTGACCGGGTGGATGCTGGTCACCTCCGAGACGTCGCGGGGGGCGGCCGACGCCGGCGACTTCCCGGCCGTGTTCCGCACCCGGCCCGGCGAGCGGGCCTCGACCGTCGGGCTGCTGGTCCCGGGCGTGGCGATGACGCTGGAGGCGGTGCTGAGCGCGCGGCCCAGCCTGGCCGAGCAGTTCACGACCCTGACCAACGCCACCTCGCTGATGTGCCTCTACGCCTACCTGCTGGCGGCGGCCTCGCTGATCCGCATCAGCGGCGGCCGCCTGCGCGCCATCGTGGCGGCCGTCGTCGCGATCGCGGCGATCCTGGCGCTGGTCGCCTCGGCCAAGCTGGCGGAAGTGGCGCTGTCCGCGCTGCCGGTCGTCGCCGCGGGGCTCCTGTATCTTTGGCTCCGCCGCCGCTAGGTTTGGCCCTCCAGTCCCCCCGGAGGCCCCATGCTGCCCGTCGAGCTCTATCGCGGCGAAGACGCCCTGCGCGCCGACCGCGAACAGGTCCTGCGCCGCACCTGGCAGTTCGTGGGCCACGAGAGCCAGCTCGCCGCCACCGGCGACTACCTCGCCGACGTGATCGGCGGCGCCCCGGTGGTCGTCGTGCGCAAGGCGACGGGGCGCTGGCGGGCTTCCACAACGTCTGCCGCCACCGGGCCGGCGCCCTGGTGGCCGACGGGACCGGCAACTGCGGCGAGGCTTTCACCTGCCGCTACCACGGCTGGAAGTACGCCCTGGACGGACGGCTGCGGAACGCCGTCGACTTCGGGACGATGCCGGGCTTCGACCCGCGCGAATACGGCCTGTTTCCCATCCGGCTCGAGAGCTGGCGCGGCCTGCTGTTCGTGAACCTAGACCTGGGCGCGCAGCCGCTGGCGACCCTGATGGCCCCCCTTGGCGCGCGCTGGCCCGAAGGCCAGGCGGCGTTCCCGATGGTGGAGACGCGCACCCACCGGCTCGGCTGCAACTGGAAGACCTACGTCGAGAACTACCTGGAGGGCTATCACCTCAAGATGGTCCACCCGGAGTTCGACGACGACGTGGTGGTGGCCAGCTACCGCACAGAGATCGAGGGCGAGGTGATCTTCGGCCACGCGCCGGCGCGCGACGCGTCGATCTACGGCGGCGTCTGGGCCTGGCTCTGGCCGAACCTGGCGATCAACGTCTACCGCCACGGCTACATGGTCGAGCGGATGACGGCGACCGGGCCCGCGGAGACGCGGCTGGACTACTTCTATTTCTTCGACCCGGCGCAGACCGGCGCTCTGCCGGCGATGTTCGAGTTCTCCGACCTGGTCACCGCCCAGGACCTGCAGGTCTGCGAGGAGGTGCAGCGCAACCTGGAGGCCGGGATCTACCGCGGCGGGGTGCTGTCGCCGAAGCACGAGGCCGGGGTGGCCTGGTTCCAGGACCGGATCGCCGGCGCCCTGGGGCTGCCGCGAGCGCGTTCAGCAAAAGTGGAGGCCGGTTTTGCGTCCGAACGCGCTCTCAATGTTGGTTAGACGGGCCGCATGCGCGGCCCGACGGCCGCCGAAGCTGGCGGCGGTCGGATGAGCGGCCTCGCCGAACGCCGGATCCAGACCGTGCGCGATCACATGGCGCTGGAGGTCACCCACGACTGGGACGCGGTGATCGCGACCTTCCAGCACCCACGTTACGAGATGTACGGCTCCGGCGCCGTGTTCGACGGCGAAGCCGCGGTGCGCCAGTACTTCGCCGCCTCGCGCACGCCGTTCCCCGACCAGGGCAACGAGATCATCGCCATCGCCCACGCCGACGACACGGTGCTGGTGGAGTTCTGGCTGACCGGTACGCACCTGGGCCCGCTGCGGCTGGCGGGCCGTACGATCGAGGCCACCGGCAAGGCCTTCCGCGTGCGGATGGCGGCGACCTTCGAGTTCGCGCCCGGCAGTGACTTGATCGTCTGCGAACGGCCCTATTTCGACCAGGGCGCGGTGGCGCGGGCGCTGGGCCTCGGCTAGGCATCCGTTCGGAGCGCCGCGCCGTATCCGGCCGAGCGCTTTGGGGGCTTGCTGGCCATGACCGACCTGATCACGTTTTCCTCCGAGGGCACGGCGTTGCGCGGGCGGCTCTACCGCACGGCGGCGCCCGATCGGCCGGTGGTGGTGATGGCGCACGGCTTCTCGGCCGTCGCGGACCAGCTGGAGCGGCACGCGAAGGCCTTCGCGGCGGCGGGGTTCAACACCTTCGTCTACGACCACGCCGGCTTCGGCCTCTCGGACGGCTATCCGCGGCAGGAGGTCGACCCGCCGCGCCAGCTGCGCGGCTACCGCGACGCGGTCTCGTTCGTGCGCACCCTGCCGGGCCTGGATGTCTCGAAGATCGCGCTGTGGGGCTCCAGCTTCTCCGGCGGCCACGTGCTGTGCGCCGGGGCGCTGGACCCGCGCGTCACCTGCGTCGTCTCCCAGGCGCCGTTCATCTCGGGCTCCGGCCTGCTAGGCCTGCGCGAGGATCTGGCCGAGTTCGAGGCCAGCCTGTTCGCCGAGCGCGAGGCCCGTTCGGCCGGCGCGCCGCCGACGATGATCCCGGTGACCGCGCCCGGCGACGGCCTGGCCGCCCTGCCGGGCGATGACGCCCACGACTACTTCGCCTCTACCAACAGCCCGACCTGGAAGAACGAGGTGACCTTCTCGTCGTTCGAGGCCGTGCGCGCCTACGAGCCCGCCTGGTGGATCGACAAGCTCGCGCCGCGTCCGCTGCTGATGATCGTGGCGCAGGACGACACCGTCACGCCCACCGCCCACGCCGAGGCCGCCTTCCAGCGCGCCTGGGAGCCGAAGCGCCTGGTCCACGTCCCCGGCGGCCATTTCGACGTCTATGTCGGCGCGGGCTTCGACCAAGCGGTGGGCGAGATGCTGGCCTTCTTCAAGGCGCATCTGGGCTAGCAGCGTGTTAGGTTGGCCTCGGGAAACGAGAAGGGCCTACCAATGAAGCTCTCCGAAGACGACCGTGACCGGCTCGCGCTCCACACCGCCTTTGCGGTCCACCAGATCTCCCGCTGGATCGCGACGCGAGACGACGTGCCGAAGGACATCCGCGACCGCCTCCGCGGCCACATCAGCGCCCTCGAGGGCGTTATGGTGACCAGCGGCCACGACTGGATCCGCGACGAGATGGAAGCCACCGAAGCGGCGCTCTAGTCCGCGCGCAGCCTCCAGTTCCTCCCCCGATGGGGAGGAACCAAGGGGTCCTACTCCGCGGCCGCCCGCGCCTCAGCCGGCATCCGCGAGCGATGGAACGGGCGGTCGCCCAGCACCGTCGCGCGGTTCATCACGCGGCGGTTCGGCAGGTAGTCGTTGACCGCATAGTGCTGGGTCACCCGGTTGTCCCAGAACGCCAGCGCGTTGTCCGACCAGCGGAAGCGCACCTGGAACTCCGGCTTCGTCACGTGCTCGAACAGCATGCCCAGGATCGCGTCGCTCTCCTTGCGGCGCAGGCCCTTGATCCGCTCGGTGAAGGCGAAGTTCACGAACAGGCAGTCCTCGCCGGTCTCCGGATGAGTGCGGACCACGGGGTGCAGCACCGGCGGGTGCTCGGCGGCGGCCTTCGCGTGCTTGTCGGCCCCGGCGGCGTTGGCGACGATCCCGCGGGTCGGGAAGCCGCGGGCGAAGTCGTGCACCGCGTCCAGGCTGGCCAGGAACGCGCGGAACGGCGGCGAGAGCTGCTCGTACGCCACCTTCATGTTCGCCCAGATCGTGTCGCCGCCCTGCGCCGGCAGGCTCTTCGCATAGAGGATCGAGGCCATCGGCGGGGTCTCGATGAAGGTCACGTCGGTGTGCCAGTAGTCGTTGTCGGTCGGGTTGCCGGCGTGGTTGTCCAGGATGAACAGCTCCGGCGCCTCAGGCACCCCCGGGTACAGCGGGTGCGTGTGCAGGTCGCCGAACCGGGCGGCGAAGTCGCGGTGCTGCACCGGCGTCAGGTGCTGGTCCTCGAAGAAGATCACCTGGTGCTTCAGCAGCGCCTCGCGGATCGCCTGGGTCAGGTCGGCGGAGACGCCCTGGCTCAGGTCCACGCCCTCGATGACCGCCCCGATCGTCGGCGTCAGCGGTCTGACATGCATGCCTGCCATGGGCTCCTCCTGAATGGCCGAAGGCCGACGGACTTGAACCACGAAAAACACGAAAGGACACGAAAAGCTCTGGGGGCCTCTGCTGACGCCGGGGCAGACATCCGCGCTTTCGTGGCCTTTCGTGCTTTTCGTGGTTGAGAAAACGGGCCTGCGGCCGCACGCTGAATTCAAACAACTGTTGGGAGACGCCGCCATGTCCATCGACTTCGAGATTCCCGCCGAGGCCAAGGCCATCCGCGAGAAGGTCCGCCAGTGGGTGCACGACGAGTGCATCCCGGCCCAGGAGAAGATCAAGGACAAGGACAGCTACAAGAAGGTCATCGACGAGCTGCGGACCAAGGCCCGCGCCCAGGGCCTGTGGATGCCCTTCGTGCCGAAGGAATACGGCGGCATGGGCCTGGGCCCGCTGGCCAACGCCCTGGTGCAGATGGAGCTGGGCGAGAGCTACGTCGGCGCGCTGAGCATGAACAGCCAGGGGCCGGACGACGCCACCATCCTCACGCTGATCGCCCACGGCACCGAGCACCAGAAGGAGAAGTTCCTCAAGCCGCTGCTGAACGGCGAGAAGCGCGTCTGCTACTCGATGACCGAGAAGGCCTCGGGCGCCGACGCCACCGGCATGCGCACCACTGCCGTCAAGGACGGCAACGAGAACTACATCCTGAACGGCGAGAAGTGGTTCTCCTCGGCCGCCAGCGTCGCCGACCTGGCCCTGGTCATGGCCCGCACCGACACCGAAGGCCCGCGCCACCAGCAGTTCTCGACCTTCATCGTCGAGCTGCCGAACCCCGGCTACAAGATCAAGCGCGACATCCAGACCATGGCCATGGAAGGCCCGCTGTCGCACATCATGGGCGGCGGCCACTCCGAGGTCGAGATCAAGGACCTGGTCGTCCCGGCCGAGAACATCGTCGGCGGCGAGGGCAAGGGCTTCGACATGGGCCAGCACCGCCTGGCCTACGGCCGTCTGCGCCACGGCATGCACAACATCGCCATGGCCCAGCGCGCGCTCGACCTGGCCGCCGCGCACATCACCCAGCGCGAGACCTTCGGCAAGAAGCTGGATGAGCGCCAGGCCGTCCAGTTCATGATGGCCGAGTGCGCGAGCCAGCTCTACATCAGCCGCCTCATGCTCCTGCACATCGCCTACAAGGCGGAGAAGGGCATGGACATGCGCCAGGAGAACGGCATCGCGAAGGTCTACCTGGCGCACATGGTGCACCATGTGGTCGACACCGCGATCCAGCTGCACGGCGCCCTGGGCTACAGCCGCGATACCCCGCTGGCCGCCTGGTACACCCACATCCGCTCGCAGCGCCTGGTCGACGGGCCGGACGAGGTGCACCGCTGGACCACCGGCCGCAACGTGATCAAGGCGTTCAAGGCGACCGGCACCACCGCCTGCGCCTGCGGCGGCGACCTGCTGTAGCGCGCGTCAGGCCGGCGAGTTGACGGGGGCGGAGTTGTTCCGCGATGCCCCCGTCCACTGGCCCAGCGCCACCGACCCGCCGGCCTGAACGGCGAAGGCGGTGATCAGCAGGCCCAGCACGTCGCTGAGGTCGCCCCAGGTCGGGTCGTTCGCCCACACCGCCTGCACGGCGCTGGCCACCAGCGCGACGCCGGCCACGGCGTTGACGACGAGCTCGATGTGCTTGCGCCGCGTGGCGATCAGCGCCGCCGCGTCGGTGGTCCGCAGGTTGATCAGCGGCGCGTCCACGCCGCCCGGCGCCGGCGCGGACGAGGGCAGGGCGCCGCTGGCCACCGCATACATCGTCTGGCTGGGCGACAGGGCGTCGGCCGAGGCGGCGGACACCTGCGCGAACAGGGGCGTCAGGTCGGCGTCGGGCGTCGCCGGATCGGCGAGCGCGGCGCGCAACGCGCCGCGGGCGGCCTTGGTGAGGTCCTCAGCCGGCGTGCCGATGAAACGCGACTCCATGGTCTGCCAACGGTCCAGCCGCTCGATCCGCTGACCGATCGTGGACAGCCGCTCGGCCAGGCCGTCGAGGTCGGAACGCTCCTGGATCACCCGGATCAGCTCGTCCAGGGCGTGGACGGTCGGTGACGTGACTTCGCCCAGACCCAGCGTGCGGGCGCGCCGGTCCAGGCGCAGCAGGCGTTCGCGCTGCAGGGCCGCGGCCTCCTGCAGCAGGCTGCGCGCCCGCCACGTGCGGCGGAACGAGCCCACCAGCCAACCGCCCAGGGAGCCGATGGAGGTGACCAGGGCCGCCCACAGCCACGAGAGGCGGATGTTGACCTGCACGTCGCCCGCCGCCTGGCCGCCGTCCGTGCCGTTCACCGCCACACGGGCCGTGTAGGCGCCGGCGCCGTTGACGTTGGCCATCACCACGCCGCGGCAGGAGGCGCCGGGTTCCAGCACCATGAGCTGGCCCGCCTGCGGCGCTTCAGGGCATTCGTAGTGGCCCGTCACGGCGCCCAGGAACACGCTGCGCGTCCGGCCGCCGGTCTCGCGGCGCAGTTCCAGGAGCTGGGGCGGCTGCAGGGTGAGCGCCTGGCCGCCGGGGTTGTGGACGGTGAAGGTGACGGGGGCCGCCTCGAACCAGAGCCCCACGTTGCGTTCGAACGGCGCGCCCGGCGCCACCAGCACGCCGGCGTCAGGCAGGGCGGCGCGGCGCTCCAGGGCGAAGGTGCCGGCCCAAAGTTCGTGACGGTCGGTGGGGTCCAGCAGGCGGATGCGGCTGCGGTAGACGCCGGCCTGGCTGGCGGTGGCCGAAAGGGTCAGCGACAGGCTGGCGCCGTTGGCCAGGGGCGTCGGTCCCTTGATCGCCGTGCCGTCGGTGCGCCGCCAGTCGGTGGCGAGTTCGGCCCGGCCGCTGGCCAGCGGGCCGAGTTCGAGGAGGGCGTCGGGGCCCTGGTTGGTCAGGGTCAGGGCCTGGTCCACGGCGGGGTCTGCGATCTGGACGGCCGCCCGCGTCGGCGTGGACTCGATCCGCAGGCCGCCGGGCTGCAGACCGTCGAGGCCTGACACGGACGAAGCGCCTGCCGGCGCCGCGGGCGGGGCGGGCGCCTGCGCGGCAGCTGCGCCAGCGGCCAGGGCGACGACGACGGCGAACCAGGCTGAACGGTGGACCAAGCGGCGCTCCCCCTCATTTCCCCTACGCGACTGTGGCGCAAGAGGACGCGCGGGCAAGCGCTATCTTCTCGGAAAAATTGCAGCCTCACGCGCACAAGGAGAGTGGACGGCCCACCCCATTTCGGGTGGGATGGCGCTGGACAGCAGCTCGCCCGGCTGCGATTTTATGTTGTACATCAACAAGGTGCGGCAGTCGGCCGCAGTGCAGCATCAAAATATGCTGCGGCGCGCTATCCGAGTCCCGGATTCGCAAATATCTGTCCCGCAGGATCAAGCCTCAGTGTCGTTAACCCTATAGGCGGGCACTAACGAATCACGCCCGGGGGGGGCTGCCGAAGTTCGCGGGGGTCGCCGCGGGCTTCATTTCCGTCCCGGACGCGGTCCTTTCCAGCCGCGAGTTCCTGTCGACCGATGCCGCCAGCGCCACTGCCCTTCGACCGGACCTCGGGGCCCGGCGTTACGGCCAGCCCGACCCACGACCTGAAGAACCTCCTGGCGGTGATCCTGGGGGTCTGCGAGTCCCTTTCGGAAAGCCTGGACCCCGGCAGCGAGCCCGGCGAACTGGCCCGCGTTGGCCTGCTGGCCGCCGAGCGCGCCGGCCGCCTGGCGCACCAGATGCAGGACGAGGCCCCGCGCCACGCCGGGCCGGAACTGGTGCCGCAGCCGGAGGGGCAGGGCCGCACGGTGCTGGTCGTCGAGGACGATCCCGACCTCCTGCGCCTGATGACCGCCGCCTTCGCGCGCGCCGGCTTCAAGGCCTACTCCGCCCGCAACGGCCGCCTGGCGCTGCAGCTGCTGCGCGCCCTGGAACCGGACCTGATGGTCACCGACATCGTGATGCCCGAGAAGGAGGGCATCGCCACCATCATCGAGGCCAAGCAGGCCGCGCCGAACACCAGCGTCATCGCCATCTCGGGTGGCGGCCAGTACGGCCGCACCGGCAATTTCCTGCAGTGGGCCGAGGAACTCGGCGCCGACGAGGTGATGGCCAAGCCGTTTCCGATGTCGCAGCTCCTGACCGCCGCCCGCGTGGTCCTGGACCGCAAAACCTCACGGGCCGCCAGGAGCGCGGCCGTCTAACCCATCCCGACCAACCAGACAGAGCCCGCGACGTGCGGCGGGCGAGGAGGACAGATGCGTGTGCTTTTGATCGAGGACGACCGGATGATGGCCCGCAGCATCGAGCTGATGCTGGGCGCCTCGGGCTTCATCGTCGAGAAGACCGACAGCGGCGAGGACGGCGTCGATCTGGGAGAGGTCTACGACTACGACTGCATCGTCCTGGACCTGAGCCTGCCCGACATCTCCGGCCTGGACGTGCTGCGCACCCTGCGCCGCGGCAAGAACGCCACCCCGATCATGGTGCTTTCCGGCACGCTGGAGATCGAAAGCAAGGTCAAGGCGCTGAGCCTGGGCGCCGACGACTACATGACCAAGCCGTTCCACAAGGACGAGCTGATCGCCCGCCTGCGCGCCGTGATCCGCCGCTCCAAGGGCCACGCCCAGTCGCAGATCACCATCGGCGACATGAGCATCGACCTCGACGCCAAGATCGTCCACGTGAACGGCGTCCGCGTGCACCTGACCGGCCGCGAGTACCAGACCCTGGAGCTGATGGCCCTGCGCAAGGGCAAAACCATCACCAAGGACATCTTCCTCTCCAGCCTCTACGGCGGCCTGGACGAACCGGGCGCCAAGATCGTCGACGTCTTCATCTGCAAGCTGCGCAAGAAGCTGGCGCCGGCCACCGACGGCCGCCACGTGATCGAGACGGTCTGGGGCGGCGGCTACTGCTTGCGCGAGGCCGACGAAGCCCCCGCCGTCGCCACCGCGGCCTGACCCGGCGGTGATCGGCTCAGGCCGGGGCCAGGGCGCCGCGAGGCCGGCCCACCGTCCCGGCGTTCCGCGCCCGGTATGCGCTGGCCGACTGGTCGAACTTGCGGCGGAACCAGTGGGCGAAGGCGCTCATGCTGGAGAAGCCCAGCAGGTCGGACACGTTCTGCAGCGGCCGGTCGCTGCCGTTCAGCAGCGACGCGGCCATCTCGACCCGGGTCGTATCAAGCAGGCTGGAGAAGGTCGTCCCCTCCGCCGCCAACCGGCGGTGCAGGGTGCGGCGGTCCATGCCCAGGTGCTGGGCCACGCGTTCGACGGTGCAGGCGCCGTCGGGCAACAGGGCCACGATCAACTTTCCCACCTTGTCGGCGAGCTGGACGCCGCGGCCCTCGACCAGCCGGTCCAGGTACTGGGTGACCTGCCGCGCGATCTCCGGGTCGGCGGTGGCGATCGGCGTTTCGAGCTCGTCGGCGCGCAGGACCAGTCCCAGGCACTCCTGGTCGAAGAGCGGGGTGACGCCGAAGACCCGTCTGTGGGTGTCCAGCCGCGCCGGGGCGGCATGGGTAAACCACACCTCCTGCGGTCGCCACGCCTCGCCCATCACTGCCTTCAGCGTCCGCAGGCCCGTAGCCGCCGACATCTCGGCGATCTGGCGCTGCTGCCAGGCCGGACCGTCGATGCGCATCAGGGCCTGGTCGCCGAAGATCTGCAGCTTCACGGTGTAGGCCGCGTTCTGCAGCGACTGATAGCGGCCGTAGGCCTGCAGCGCCTTGCGCAGCGTCGCCTGCTCGCGGATCACCAGCCCGACGGCGCCCATGTTGGAGAGCCTGCGGGTCTCGGCGATGCGAAGGCCGAAGTCGTCGACCCCGGACATCTCCGCGGCCAGTTCGATCATCCGGCCCATCGCCTCGGCCGAAACCAGCAGGTCTGGATTGGTCAGCACCTCGCGTGGCAGTCCCGCCGTCGCCGTGATCGCGTAGGCGTCCAGCCCGACCTCGGTCGCGAGGTCCAGGAACCCGGTCAGGCCGGCGGAACGGCCGAGCTGCGACATTGTCCCCCCGAATGGAACGCTCGATTGAGCCGCTCATCCCTGTGCGAAATCAAGCGTTGCCTTGTCGCAGGCGTCGCCCGCCCTTCTCAGAACGCCGCGGCGCCGACGCGGTCAGGAGCTATTGCATGACCGACCCCCACGATCGCGCGGACTGCTTCGGCGAAGACCTGCGCCGGGTCATCGAACTGTTCGGCGACGCGCCGGGCGGGATGATCGTCACCTCGGGGCCGGACCACGTCGTCGAGATGATGAACAAGGCCTACGCCGCCTGGATCGAGCAGCGACAGGTCATCGGGCTGACGGCGCGCCAGGCGTTCCCGAACCTGCAGACGCTGGGCTTCATCACGATGATGGACGAGGTCTACGCCTCGGGTCAGAGCCGCACGCTCCACGGCGCCCGCACGACCGTCGCGCGCGCCAACGGCGAGCCGCCGCGCGAGGCCTATGTGAACTTCGTGCTGCAGCCGATCCGCAATGCCGAGGGGGAGGTCAGCGGCATCTTCTCCCAGGGCCACGAGGTCACCAAGGAAGTGATGGCCGCCGAGGAGCTGCGCGGGAGCCGCGAGCAGCTGCGCGCCGCCCTGGAGGCCACGCAGGCGATCTTCGACAACTCCCACGACCTCATCTGTGTCATCGGGCCGGACGCCACGTTCCGGCAGGTGAACCGCCCGGCCGAGCGTATCCTCGGCTACACGCCGGACGAGATGATCGGACGCTCCTACCTGGACTTCATCCACCCCGAGGACGTCGCCCTTTCCCAGGAGATCACCGCGCGCATCGAGGCGGGCGTGCTGACCAACACCTTCACCACCCGCTACCGCCGCAAGGACGGGCGGATGGCGCCGATCATGTGGTCGGCCGTCTGGTCCGATCCGCACGACAGCCTGTTCGCCATCGGGCGCGACATGAGCGACCACTTCGCCGCCGAGGAAAAGCTGCGCCAGGCCCAGAAGATGGAAGCCGTCGGCCGCCTGACCGGCGGGGTCGCGCACGACTTCAACAACCTGCTGACCGTGGTGATCGGCGCGACCGAGGCGCTGAGCGAGGCCCTGGCCGACCATCCCGACCTGGCGCCGGTGGCCCAGGTGGCGCTGGAGGCGGCCGAACGGGGCGCCGAGCTGGTGAGCCAACTGCTGGCGGTGGCGCGCTCGCAGCCGCTGGCCCCGCAGTCGGTGGACTGCAACCGGTTCCTTGAGGACCTGTTGCCGATGCTGCGGCGGACCCTGGGTTGCGAGATCGAGGTGGAGCTGCGCGCCGGCGCGGGTGAGGTCTGCTGCCTAGCCGACGTCACCCAGCTGACCTCGGCGCTGCTGAACCTGTGCATCAACGCGCGCGACGCCATGCCGATGGGCGGGGTGCTGTCGCTCTCGGCCGCGCGGGAGGCCGGCCGCCACGGCGCGCCCGACGTCGTGGTGCTGGGCGTCGAGGACACCGGCGAGGGCATGAGCGCCCAGACCCGCGCCCAGGCCCTGGAGCCGTTCTTCACCACGAAGCCGCCGGGCAAGGGCTCCGGCCTGGGCCTGTCGATGGTCTACGGCTTCGCGGTACAGTCGGGTGGTCGCCTCGAGATCGACTCCGAACCCGGCCGCGGAACCCGGATCAGCCTGGCCCTGCCCTGCGCGCCGTCCTGCCCGAAGGCGGCGCCGGCGCCGGCCGCGACGCCCGTGGTGGCGGCGGGCCGCCGCGTCGTGCTGGTGGAGGACGACGACCTGGTCCGCGGCCAGGTGCTGCGCCACCTGGCCGCGCTGGGCTGCGAGGTCAGCGCCCACGCCAACGGTCTCGATGCGCTCGACGCGCTGGCGGACGGCGACCGGGTCGACCTGCTGATGACCGACATCAACATGCCGGGCGGCCTGAACGGCCGGCAGCTGGCCGACCACGCCCGCCTGCTGGACCCCGGCCTGCGGATCCTGTTCACCTCGGGCCACACGGACGATCCCGTCCTGCGCGCGGTCCGCCACGATCCCCGCGCGGGCTTCATCGCCAAGCCCTACCGCCGCGCCGACCTGGCCCGGAAACTCGCCGAACTGGCCCCCGCTTAAGGCCTCCGCGCCAGCGGAGGCGACCCGTCTGAAACCACGGACAGGACACAGAAACATGTCCGTGGTCGAACCTTGAGAGGCGCCGCTTCGCCGGCTTAGGAGGCCTTCCTCGCGTGCTGCGCGGCGGGTTCGCCGGCGGCGGCGCCGACCATGGCGGCGAACAGTTCGGCCACGTTGATCGGCTTGCCGACGACGTCGTCCATGCCGGCGGCGCGATAGCTGGCCACCTGGTGGGCCTGGGTGTTGGCTGTGACGGCCACGATCGGGGTGCGGGCGCGGCCGGTCAGGGCCTCGCGGGCGCGGATGGTCATCGCCGCCGTGGGCCCGTCCATCACCGGCATCTGCACGTCCATCAGGATCAGGTCCCAGTGGGCCGACTCCCAGGCGCGCACGGCCTCGGCGCCGTTCTCCACCATCGTCGGCTCCAGGTCGAACTGCGCCAGCAGGGCCTTCAGCACCTCCCGGTTCACGGGGTTGTCCTCGGCCGCCAGCACGCGCACCACCCCTTCCGCCGGACCGAAGCCGGGCGGCGGCAGCGCCTCCGGTGCGGCGCTCTCGACCTGGCGCAGCGGCAGTTCCAGCGCGAAGGTGGCGCCGGACCCCGGAGCGCTGCCCACGGTGATCGCCCCGCCCATCGCCCGGCACAGCTCCTGGCAGATCGCCAGCCCCAGACCCGTGCCGCCGTATTCCCGCGTGGCGGAGGCGTCGGCCTGCACGAATTTCTCGAACAAGCGCGCCACCCGGTCGGGCGCGATGCCGATGCCGGTGTCGGCGACTTCGAGCCGGATGCCCGAGGCGCTCTTGGCCAGGCGCACGGCCACCTCGCCGGCGTGGGTGAACTTCACCGCGTTGGAGATCAGGTTGGAGAGGATCTGGCGCACGCGGCCGGAGTCGCCCCGCCACAGGCCGTCGACCGCCGGGTCGATCTCCAGCGGATAGGCCAAGCCCTTGGCCCGCGCCGCGGCGGCGAAGGCGGCGTGGGCGGCCTCGACCGCGGCCCGCAGGTCGAAATCGTGCGTCTCCAGCGTCAGCCGTCCGGCGTCGATCCGCGACAGGTCCAGAAGGTCGTCCAGCAGGTCCATCAGCGCCGCGCCGCTCTCCCGGATCACCTTCAACCGCTGGCGTTGCGTCGGCGCGAGCAGGTCGCGCTCCATCGCCTGGGCCATGCCCAACACGCCGTTCAGCGGGGTGCGGATCTCGTGGCTCATGGTCGCCAGGAAGTCGGACTTGGCGCGGTTGGCGGTTTCGGCGGCTTGGCGGGCCTCTTCACGGGCGAGCGCGGCGCGGTGGCGTTCGGTGACGTCCACATAGCTCGCCAGGCACTGGCTCCAGGGTCCGTCGGGACCGTCGGTCATGCGGTAGTGGAGCTCCATCACCAGCGGCTGGCCGTCGGCGCGGATAAGCTCGGCCTCGAATGGGGGCAGGACCCCATGATCGTCGATGGCATTCAGCGCCGCGCAGAAGGCGTCGACAAAGCTCTCGCTGAAGTGCGCCTTGCCGACCCGCTCACCGCAAAGCTCCATCGCCGCCGGATTGGCTTCGATCAGGCGGATCTGCCGAATGATGGCGTCGAGCGAGACCGACTCGCCGCGCAGCACATCGCCCAGGCGGGTCCGCCCCGCCGCGCGCGCCTGGATCGACTCGTACAGCGTCGAGGCGTCGAAACACAGGCGCGCCATCGGGCTCTGATCGAACATCAGCCGCCAGCGCGCCTCGCCGGCCTGGGCGATCCGCCGCGCGGTCCGCGCGGCCTGGCCGTCGCGGTGCAGGGACGCGGAGATGTGGACGATGAAGATGCTGTAGGCCACACCGCCGACGGCCAGCACCATGGTGGCGTTGAGCGGCAGACCGCCCCCCGCGAAGCAGACCCACAGCGGGCTCAGGCACAGTCCCAACGCGGCGGGCCCCACCAGGGCCAGGGTGGCGGCGCGAGACCCTGACGCCTGCAAGGCGTTCCCCAGGCTGATGGCGCAGAGCAGGGCGCCCACCTCGGCCAGCCGGATCGGGTCCGGGTGGCGCAGCAGCACCACCGAGATCGTCGCGAAGGTCAGCGCGTTGAACGCCAGGAAGGTCAGGATCCAGCGGCGCGCTCCGGGATCACCGACGCGCGCCAGCAAGACGTCTTTGCCCAGGCTTTCGGCGATTCTCATGGCCAGGGCCACCGCCAGCCAGGCGAGGACCAGGCCGTCGCCGGTGGCCTGCCAGCACATGCCGGCGATCAGCACCGCCTGCGCGGTGCGGAACTTCACCGATCTGACGCGCCGGCGCAGCACATGCGAGAGGCCGTCGTCCACCTGTGGCGAAGCTCGCGTCATTCGGCGGGGGTGGGGCTCAGGTCGATCTTGATCCGCAGGGCCGCGATGAAGCGGTCCTGGGCGTCGCGGTCGCCGCCGGCGTGGCGCACCCACTGCAGGTCGGGCTGCACCGTGATGCGGCTGGTGACCTTGTCGGAATAGGTGACTTCCGCGCCGGTCTCGGCGCGGCCGGCGCGCACCCCGCCGTCGCGCAGGTTGGCGCGGAACTTCCGGTTCAGCACGCCCTGCTGCAGGCCGACGGAAACGGCGCTGTCGGGCCGGCTGGCGAATGGGCGGTTGACCAGCACGCCGGCCTGCCAGCCACCCTTGAAGGGCGTGGTTTTGCCGTCCGAGACGCCGACCCGCAGGAAGGCGGTCCCGTTGGCGGCCTCGTCGGTCCCGAACAGGTGCTGTTCGCCCAGCGCGTAGGCGCCCTGGGCCCGCGCGGGCAGGGGCGCGCCGCTGGCGTCGACGCTGCGGATATCGTCCTGGCGCTGGCTGTAGCGCCAGACGCCGAAGCCGAAGCGGGTCGGGCCCTCGACGCCGGCCTCGGCGATGGCCAGCACGCCGTCGTCGAAGCTGGTGTCGACGCCGCCGGGGTCGCCCAGCACGCCCGACATGGCGTTCAGCACCGCGGCGCGGGCGTAGCCGCCGTCGCCGAAGTTGACGTTGACCCGCGCGCCCAGGCCAGTCGACGGGAAGATCGACGGACCATTGGGGCCGGTGGCCGCCAGCTCCGAGCCGATGCCGAACGCGGGCTCGATCAGGAGGCCCGCGGCTTCGTTGGCGTAGAATTCGCTGTTCAGGTTGTAGAGCCCGGCCCGCACGCTGGCCTTGCCGCCGGCGAAGCCCTGCTCAAGCCACAGCTCGAACAGGCGCAGGCGCGGCGTGGTGACCTCGATGTTGTCCACGCCCTGCAGGGTGCCGGCGATGTCGTTGGGCGCGCCGCCGGCGTTGTTAAGCGCGTAGGCGTGCAGGGTCGCGCCCGACCAGCCCACGGCCTCCTCCAGGTCCAGGTCGGCGGTCAGGTCGAGGTTGTCGAGGTAGCGCCCGGCGTGCGGCCGCACACCCTGGACCACGCCGGTCGCGTCGGCGGTGTAGAGCACCTGCAGCGTCAGCGCCGGGGCGGCGTCTTCGGCGGCCGCCGGCGCGGGGATGGCGAGGGCTGCGGCGGCCGCGGAGGCCAGCCAAAGGCATGGAGGATTGGGGCGCATTCTGCGGGCTCCAGGAAGGTCTTCGAGTCCTTCAATGCGCCCGGCCCGGCTAATCGACGGTTAAAAGTGGGAATTTTGCCGGTCCACGAGGTGCTGACGCTCAGGAGCTGCCGGAAATTTGCGTCCCCGCATTCATAGGTTGCACTACAAGCCTAGAGGAAAGCCGGGAATTCCGGGAAGTGTGCGTCTATATATAGAATAGAGCGTCCAGATCATGCCGAAGCCGTGGTTTACGCCGTCTCAAGACATTAGTCGTACTGTTCCCTCGACAAAGAGGGTGACCATGAAGCTCAACTCGATCAATCAGAAGGTCATGGCGGCCGGCGCCGCGGTGTTCCTGCTGGCGACGACCACCGCCGGGGCCGGCCTGTGGTCCGCTATGCGGTTGTCCGGCGCGCTGACGCGGGCGATGACCTCGTCGGAGGTGCTGCGCACCCACATGGACGCCGACATGATGCACGACGCGCTGCGCGCCGACATGCTGATGGCGCTGCGCAGCGGCGACCCGACCTCCGGCGTTAAAATCGCGGACGTGAAGAAGGACGTCGAAGAGCACGTCCAGCGGTTCCGCGACGACAACAAGCAAGCCCGCGCCCTGGCGTTCGACGCCGCCTCGCGCGGCGCCCTCGACGCCATCAAGGCGCCGCTGGGCGAGTACATCGCCGGCGCCGAGCAACTGGTCGACCTGGCCGGCCGCGACCCCGAAGCCGCCAAGGCCGCAATGCCGAAATTCCTCGTCCTGTTCGGCCAGCTGGAAGACGCCATGGGCGGCGCCAGCGAGAAGATTGAGACCAGCGCCAAGGCCGAGGCCGACGCGGCCAAGCAGGCGGCGCTCGTGGCCCAGGCCCTGATGGCCGCGCTGATCGCCGTCGGCGCCGTCGTCAGTGGCCTGATCGTGTTCGTGGCCCGCCGCGTGCTGGTGAAGCCGCTGGTGGACGTCACCGGCGCCCTCGACGGCCTGGCGAAGGGCGACCTGACCATCGACCCGCCGCACACCGAGCGCGCCGACGAGATCGGCCTGATGAGCCGCACCCTGTTCACCTTCAAGCAGGCGGTGGCCGATCGCCAGGCCGAGCTGGAGGCCGCCGACAACCGCGCCGCCATGGAGGAGGAGCGCCGCCTCAACGAGGCCCGCAAGGCCGAGGAGGAGCGCACCCGTGAAGCGGTCGTGGCGTCCTTGGGCCGAGGCCTGGAGCAACTCAGCCACGGCGACCTGGCCGCGCGCCTGACCACCGCCTTCCCCGAGCAGTACGAGGCGCTGCGCGCCAACTTCAACCTGGCCGTCGAGCAGCTGGGCGAGACCATGGGTTCGGTGATCGCCACGGCCCGCGGCATGAAGACCGGCTCGGGCGAGATCAGCCAGGCGGCCGACGACCTGTCGCGCCGCACCGAGCAGCAGGCGGCCAGCCTGGAACAGACCGCCGCCGCCCTCGACGAGGTCACCGCCACCGTCCGCCGCTCGGCGGAGGGCGCCGGCAAGGCCCGTCAGGTGGCCGACGCCGCCCAGGGTGAGGCGCAACGTTCCGGCGAGGTCGTCACCCAGGCGACCGCCGCCATGAGCGCCATCGAACAGTCCTCGGCCAAGATCGCCAACATCGTCGGGCTGATCGAGGAGATCGCCTTCCAGACCAACCTGCTGGCCCTGAACGCTGGCGTGGAAGCCGCCCGCGCCGGCGACGCCGGCAAGGGCTTCGCGGTCGTCGCCTCCGAGGTCCGGGCGCTGGCGCAGCGCACCGCGGAGGCGGCCAAGGAGATCAAGGGCCTGATCTCGGCCTCCAGTCGGCAGGTGGGCGACGGCGTCCAGCTGGTCACCCAGACCGGCGAGGCGCTGGAGAGCATCCGCTCGACCGTGGCCGAGATGCACGGCCTGGTCAGCGAGATCGCCGCGTCCGCGAGGGAGCAGGCGGTCGCGCTGAACGAGGTCAACACCGCCATCAACCAGATGGACCAGGTGACCCAGCAGAACGCCGCCATGGT
>CBHTUE010000089.1:0-17943 GCA_966096115.1 uncultured Phenylobacterium sp. | reverse complement strand
GGAAGACCTTCTCGCCGCCGGTGTTGATGCAGACCGAGCCGCGGCCCAGCAGCTTCAGCGTCCCGTCGGTGTTCACTTCGGCCCAGTCGCCGGGCACCGACCAGCGGATGCCTTCGATGATCTTGAAGGTGGCGTCGGACTTGGCCTTGTCCTTGTAGTAGCCCATCGGCAGGAAGCCAGTGACGGCGACCAGGCCGCGCTCGCCGGAGCCCGGGACCACGCGCCGGCCGTCCTCGGTGAACACCGCGGTATTGGGGCCCAGCATGAAGGCCGCCGTCTGCGCCTCCGCGCCCGCAGCCGAGGCCGAAGCGCCCAGGCCGACCGCCTCCGAGGAGCCGAAGCTGTCGGCGATCACGGCGCCGGGGATATGGCCCAGCAGGCCGCGCTTGTTCTCGTAGCTCCACATCGAGCCGGACGAGCTCATCCCCCGGACGCTCGACAGGTCCCAGCGGCCGGGGTTGGCGTCCAGCGCCTCGAGCATGGGGGTCGAGAAGGCCAGGCCGACGAGGACGATGCCCGTCGCCTTCAGCCGCTCGACCTCGTTCCAGAGTTCGATCGCGTCGAACTTGCGTGACGGCAGCACGGCCACCGTGCCCCCGTTGAAGAAGCTGATGAAAGCCGAGAACTGCCCGGTGCCGTGCATCAGCGGCGCGGCGATCAGGCTGGTGGGGCGGATGTGCTCGGGCCCCTCGTGGCGGGCGACCAGTTCGGGGATCGACGTCACGGGCGGGATACCCATCGCGGCGTTGCCGCCGCCGCCCAGCACCTGGAACAGGTCGTCCTGGCGCCACATCACGCCCTTCGGCATGCCGGTGGTGCCGCCGGTGTACAGCAGCAGGAGGTCGTCACCGGAGCGGCCCCACGGCGCCTTCACCGGGCGCTGGGCCGGGACCTTGGCGACCACGGTCTCGTAGTCGTCGGCCCACGCCGGAGCCGGATAGGTGGGCTCGGCGACTGCGACCCAGGCCTTCACCTTGGGCAGGCGACCGCGGATCTTGTCGACCATCTCTGTGAAGCTGGCGTGGAAGACGATGGCCTCCGCGTCGGCGTTGTCGAACAGATAGAACAGTTCCTCGGGCCCGTAGCGGTAGTTGGTGTTGACCGGCGCGAAGCCCCCTTTGAAGGCGGCGAAGTAGGTCTCGAGGTATTCGACGCCGTTGTAGAGGAAGGCCGCCATCTTGCCTTCGTGGCTCATGCCCTTGGCGATGAAGTGGGCGGCCAGGGCGTCGGATCGCGCATCGAATTCGGCCCAGGTGATCACCCGGTCGCCCTGGATCAGCGCCGGCTGCGATGGCCGCGCCGCCGCCACGGCCTCCCAGATGTCGGCAATGGTCCAGCCCATGACGAATACGCCTCCCAACAGACTTTCTTTGTTGGGGGCAAGTTGGCCGTCTGCCGTCGGGTCATGTCAAACGGGAAGCGCCGTCGTCGACTTGATCTGCTCCATCGCGAAGGCCGAGGACACGTCCGACAGCGGCACCGTGGCGATCAGCTTGCGGTAGAAGGCGTCGTAGGCGCCGATGTCCTTCACCAGCACCTTCAGCAGGTAGTCGGTGTCGCCCGACAGCCGATAGAACTCCACGATCTCCGGCAGGCTGACGGCGGCCGCGGCGAAGGCGTCCAGCCACTCCTGGTCGTGGCGGCTGGTGCGCACCGAGACGAACACCACCAGGCCCAGGTCCAGCTTCTCGCGGTCCAGCAGCGCGACCCGCTTGGTGATCACGCCGGCGTCGGTCAGCCGCTTGATGCGCTTCCAGCAGGGCGTCTGCGACAGGCCCACCCGTTGCGCCAGGTCGGCGATGGCGATGGTGGCGTCGCGTTGCAGTTCGCGCAGGATTCGCCGGTCGATGGCGTCGAGAACCAGGTCCATGGAATCGCCCCTCGCAGGGGAACAGAATTCTACGGATCGCCGGCGGTGGCTAGGCCGTCGTCTTCGGCCGCACCAGCAGGCCGCTGGGATCCACCGCCATGCCGTGCACCTGCATGTTGTGGCTGTGGGCCAGCTGGTGCAGGGCGAACGCGGTGTTCATGGCCCCGACGCGGCCTTGCGCGTCCTCGGCGGCGTTGACGGCTTCCTTGGCCATCTTCAGCGCGAACATCGGCTTGGCTGCGATCCGCACCGCCAGCGCCAGGGTGAAGGCCGTCAGGTCCGCCGCCGGGACAACATGGTTGACCATCCCCAGCGCCCGGGCCTCCTCGGCGCTCAGCCAGTCGGCGGTGAACAGCAGCTCCTTGGCCTTGCGCGGCCCCAGTTCCCAGGGATGGGCGAAATACTCCACGCCGCCCACGCCCATGCCGACGGTGTTGTCGCAGAAGGCTGCGTCGTCGGCGGCGACGATCAGGTCGCAGGGCCAGGCCAGCATCAGCCCGCCGGCGATGCACTTGCCCTGCACCTGAGCGATGGTCGGCTTGGGGATGTTGCGCCAGCGTTCGCTGAGGCCGAGGTAGATCTCCTTCTCCCGCGCCATGCGGCCTTCGGCCCCCGCGCAGCCGAAGCCGCACCAGGTCCCGACCACGCCGAACGCGCCCATCTGGTCGGCGATAGAGCCGCCCTCGCGCAGGTCATGGCCTGACGAGAAGTGCGGTCCCGCGGCCGCCAGGATGATCACCTTGATGTCGTCGTCCTGCGCCGCGCGGTCGAAGGCGCCGTTCAGCGCATAGAGCAGGCTGGTGTCCTGGGCGTTGCGCGACTGCGGCCGGTTCAGCACGATCCGCGCGATGTGCTGGGCAGGGGTCTCGTAGAGGATGGCGTCGGTCATGGCGGGCTCCGTTCGCCCGCCATAACAGCGCTGTTACGCGACGGCTGCCTAGTGCTCAGACAGGGGTGGGCCGGCCACGTAGGGGGCGGGTTTGGCGAAGGGCACGATGATGAGCGCCGCCAGGAACATGAACGCCATCAACCGATAGGTGTCTGCAAAGGCCAGGGTCGCGGCCTCGCGGCCGACGATCCGGCCCATGACCGATTCGGCCATGCTCAGCGCGCGGCCGGCGTCGCTGGTCCAGCCCTGGGCCAGTTGCGACAGGCCCTGCAGGGCGACGAGGCCACGGTCCGGCGCTTCGCCCATGGCCGCGCCGATCCGCGCGGCCTGCTCGCGGCTGAAGTCGATCAGCCAGGTGTTGACCACCGCGATCCCGATCGCGCCGCCCAGGTTCCGCATCAGGTTGAACAGCCCCGAGGCGTAGCGCAGTTCCTCCGGCGCGACGCCGTTCAGCGCCATTCCGACCGCGGGCACGATGCACAGCAGCATGGCCAGTCCGCGCAGCACCTGGGGCCAGAACAGCTCCGCGAACCCCCAGTTGTCCGTGACGCCGGAGAACATCCACAGCGAGGCGGCAAACATCGTGAAGCCCACGGCAATCACGTAGCGGCCATCGACCTTGGTCGACAGGCGCGCCGCGATCGGCGCGGTCACGGTCATGGCGATGCCGGTCACGAACACCGTCGTGCCGATCTCCAGGCTGGAGTAGCCGCGCACCCGGCCCAGGTAGACCGGCGTCAGATAGGTCGCCGCATAGAGCCCGAAGCCGATCACCAGGTTGAGCAGGCAGGCCATGGCGAAGGTCGGCCGGCGGAACGGCGTCAGCTTCAACACGGGCATGGTCGAGAAGAAGGTGCGCTCGAAGAAGACGACCGCCCCAACCGCCGACAGCCATGCGGCGACCGGCACCGCCGGGTCGTTGAACCATTCATGGCGCGGGCCTTCCTCCAGCACGTATTGGAACGCGCCCAGGAAGACGGCCAGCGAGGCCACGTGCAGCCAGTCGATGCGCTTCAGCATCTCCGGCTTGGCGCCGTCGACCTTGCCCATCACGGCGAACAGGATGGTGACGGCGACGCCCGGCACGATGTTCATGAAGAACAGCCAGCGCCAGTCATAGTACTCGGTGATCAGCCCGCCGACGCTGGGACCCAGGGTCGGCGCCAGGGTCGAGACCATGCCGAGGATCGCGGGGATCATCGCCCGCTTGGGGCCGTCGAACATCGCAAAGCCGGTGGCGAACACCAGTGGCACCATCGCCCCGCCCGTGAAGCCCTGCAGGGCGCGGAAGGCGATCATCGAATTGATGTCCCACGCCAGCCCGCAGGCGAGGCTGGAGATCGTGAACAGGGCGGCCGACAGCGTGAACAGCCAGCGCGTCGACAACGCCTGCGAGAGGAACGCCGCCAGCGGGATCATCACGATCTCGGCCATCAGATAAGCGGTCTGCACCCAGGCGATCTCGTCCGGCCCGGCGTTCAGGCCGGCCTGGATCGAATTCAGCGACGCCGCGACGATCTGGATATCCAGCAGTGCCATGAACTGGCCGAACGCCATGATCGCGAAGATCAGCAGCTTGCGCTTCTCGGAGATCGCTGCAGGGCTGGCCGGGAGCGGGGCGGCGTCGAAAGTCGCGGCGGTCATCTCTTGCAATCCCGGTCCGTCGTCGTAATATGATAAGCATCATATAAAGGCTCGCAAGGCAATGCGCTATAGCGACACCCACAAGGAAGAGACCCGCAAGAAGGTGCTTCGCGCCGCCGCGGTCGCGGTCCGCGCCAAGGGGCCGGAAGGCGTCGGCGTGGCCGAGATCATGGCCGAGGCCGGGCTGACCCACGGCGGCTTCTACGCCCACTTCCCGAACAAGGAGGCCCTGGTGGTCGCCGCGATCGAGGAGGCCTTCGGCCAGAGCGCGCGGCGGTTCGCCCGCATGCTGGGCGGCAAGACGGGCGCCCAATCGCTGGACGCCTTCGTCGACGCCTACGTTTCGCCGGAGCACCGCGCCAACCCGTCGGGCGGCTGCCCGATCGCGTCGCTGTCCAGCGACCTGCCGCGCCAGGCCCCGCGGGTGCGCGAGGCCTATGAGCGCGGCGTACGTGCGCTGATCGGCCGGCTGGAGGGCTGGCTCAGCGAAGACCGCCGCCACCTGGCCCCCTCGTTGCTGGCCGAGATGGCCGGCGCCGTCTCGCTCTCCCGCGCCATCTCCGATGACGCCGGCGCCGCCCAATTGCTCGCCGACGCGCGGGCCAGCCTCAAGACCCGCATGGGGATCGTCCAATGAATGCCGTCGTTCCCGATCGCGCGAAGCTGACCGGCCTCGAGCAGCTGCGCGCCGTCTTCGATCCTGACCGGCCCGAGCGGCGACCGGGCATCGGCAAGACGCTGAACTTCGAGGTGGTCGAGATCGAGGAAGGCCGCGTCGTCTTCGGCGGTCACCCGGACGAGAGCGTCTACAACCCCATCGGCACGGTGCACGGCGGCTACGCCGCGACCCTGCTCGACAGCTGCGTCGGCTGCGCGGTCCACTCCACCCTGAAGGCGGGGCAGGGCTACACGACCCTGGAGCTCAAGGTCGCCTACCACCGGCCGCTGACCAAGGACACCGGCCCGGTCCGAGCCGAGGGCAAGGTCGTCAAGGTCGGCGCCCGCGCCGCCTTCGCCGAGGGGCGCCTGACCGATCTCCAGGGCCGCCTCTACGCCACCGCCACCTCAACCCTGCTGGTGTTCGAGCAATGAAGATGGAACCCATCGCCGCGGTCGACGCCGACCCGGTCGCGCCTCCCGCCGTGTCCCCTGGGGTGGCCAAGCCGAAGGGCCGCCTGCCGCCGCGCGGGGTCCTGGTGCTGGGCGCGGCCCTGGTCGTGGGGGGCGGCGGGGTTTCGTACTTGCTGGCCGCCAAGCCGAACGCCGTCACGGACAACGCCTACGTCAAGACCGACATGACCATCGTCGCGCCACGGGTCCGCGGCCACGTCGCAGAGGTGCTGGTCAGCGACAACCAGCCCGTGAAGGTCGGCCAGCTGCTGGTCCGCCTGGATCCGGAGGAATACGCCGCCCGCGTCGCCTCCGCTCGCGGCGACCTGGCCGCCGCCGACGCCGCCATCGCCTCGGCCGAGGCCTCGCTGGTCCGGCTGGGCTCCGAGCAGGCCATGGCCGCCGCCCAGGTCCGCGCCGCCGAGACCACCATCCGCGCCGCCGACGCCGAGGTGAACCGCGCCCGGGCCGATTGGGCCCGCTACGACAACCTGCAGAAGACCGGCTGGGTGACCAACAGCGCCGCCGACCGGGTTCAGGCCACCGCCATCTCCGCGGCCGCCGCGGCCGACAAGAGCCGCGCGGGCCTGGCGCTCAGCCGCAGCGAACAGGCCGCCACCGCCAGCCGCCGCGGTGAGCTGCTGGCCGCCATCGCCCAGGCCAGGGCGCAGCGCGCCAAGGCGGCCGCCGCCCTCGACCTGGCCCTTCAGGACCAGGACCACTCCGACATCCGCTCGCCCATCAACGGCGTCGTGGGCGACCGCCAGGCCAACGTCGGCGACTATGTCCAGCCCGGCTCCCGCCTCTTGGTGGTGAACCCGCTGGACCGCCTCTACATCACCGCCAACTTCAAGGAGACGCAGACGGGCCGCATGCTCCACGGCCAGGCCGCCAAGGTGAAGGTCGACGCCTTGCCTGGCGTGACGCTGAAGGCCCACGTCGAGAGCTTCGCCCCCGGCACCGGCTCGGAATTCGCGCTGCTGCCGTTCGAGCCTGGCGTCGGCAACTTCACCAAGATCGTCCAGCGCGTCCCGGTGAAGCTGCGCTTCGACCCCGGCCAGCCCGACGTCGCCAAGCTCCGCCCCGGCCTCTCGGCCAAGGTGACGGTGGCGCTGGCCGGCGCGGACTAGGAAATCTGCAGGCCCGTGCAGACAATCGGTTTATTCCTATAAAATATGTAGGATTATAGTCGGGCCTTCCACCACGGGAGCCCGCCCATGCCGGAAGCCCGCATCGAGATCGAGACCGAGGACGGCGGGCTCGACGCCTTTGTCGCCTGTCCCGAAGGGCCCGGCCGTCGCGCGCCGGTGATCCTGCTGAGCGACCGGCAGGGTCTGACCCCGGCGCTCCGCACCCGCGCGCGCCGCCTGACGGCCCACGGCTACTATGTGCTGGCCCCGGACTGGGCCCACCGCCCCGCCGATGAACGCCGGGAGGACGCCGAGGCCTGGCTGGACCATCTGGCCGACGAGCGCCGGGTCGATGACACCCGCGTCGCGGTGCTGGGGCAGGGGGCCGGGGCCAACCTGGCGATCCGGCTGGCCGCCTGGCGCGCCGAGCGGATCACCGCCGTGGCGGCCTATGGCGGACCCGGGTTCGGGCCGGTCGCCGCGCGTGAACTGGCCCAGCGGATCAACGGCGTGGTCCACCTGGGCCATGCGCTGGGCGTCACGCCGCCGCGGCTGGGCCTGCTGGAGGCGGCGCTGACCGCCGCGGGGGTGGATTTCGAGGTCGAGATCCACGATGGCGAGCCCGATTGGGGCCGCCTGATCGACCTCCTCGCCCGTACGATCAACCCGGTCTTCGGCGAAACCGGACGCCTGACCAGTGTTCACCTAACGCAATACAACTCATAGGCGACCTTCTGCGGCAATGTGTGACGCTTCTACAGTGGCGCGGGCCCCGTCTCGCGCTAGGATACGTCAAGCGACTCAGTTCCAGCGACCCCCGCCGGAACAGCGCGAAGAACTTTTCAGCTGGGGGAGCCCATGGCCACTGGTAAGAACACGAACGCTCTGCAAAAGCCTCTGACGCCCTCCGCGGAATTGGCCGCTGTCGTCGGCGCGGGTCAGCTTTCGCGCGGCGAAACCGTGTCGAAGATCTGGGACTACATCAAGAAGAACAACCTCCAGAACCCCGCCAACAAGCGCGAGATCCTGGCTGACGCCAAGCTGAAGCCGATCTTCGACGGCAAGGCCGCGGTCAGCATGTTCGAGATGAACAAGCACCTGGCGAAGCACCTGAAGTAGGCGAGGGGTGCGACGGGCGACCGTCGCGTCCGCTTACGACGGAGAGATCAGACCTCGCGGGCCCAAGGCCCTGCGAGGTCTCTTCATTTTGGGACCCCTGACGTGGGGTCCCCTTCACTTTTGCCTTGGCCTCCGACATAAGGGCCGGCTTCCGGAAAGCCCCCACTCCGAAACATGCAGTCGCCCAACAGAGCCATCATTCTCGCGGCCGGCCAGGGCAAGCGCCTGCTGCCGCTGACCGAGGCCCGGCCGAAGTGCCTCATCGAGCTTTCCGGCAAGAGCCTGCTCGCCTGGCAACTGGAGCGGCTGCAGGCCGCCGGGGTGGAAGAGGCGGTGATCGTCACCGGCTTCCGCGCCGACGCGGTCGAGGCCGAGGTGGCCCGCCTGGACCTGGCCATGCCAGTGCGGCTGGCCTTCAACCCGTTCTACACGGTCAGCGACAACACCGCGTCGTGTTGGATCGTCCGGGCCGAGTTCGACCGCGACGTGCTGGTCCTGAACGGCGACACCCTGTTCGGCGCGGGCGTGGCCGAGCGGCTGCTGGCGGCGCCTGAGGCGCACATCACCGTCACCATCGACCGCAAGCCGTCCTATGACGCCGACGACATGAAAGTGCTGACCGAGGCGGGCAGGCTGCGCGCCATCGGCAAGACCATCGAGGCCTACGACGCCGAGTCGATCGGTTTCCTGCGCTTCTCGAAAGACGGCGCGGCCAGGTTCGCCGCCGGCGTCGAACAGGTCCTGTCGCACCCTGAGGGCCTGCGCCGCTGGTACCTCAGCGTGATCGACGAACTGGCCCGCTCCGGCGTCGACGTCCGCGTATGCTCCATCGAGGGGCTGGAATGGGGCGAGATGGACTTCCCGCAGGACGTCCAGAGCCTGAACCGGCTGTCGAAGGACTGGACCTAGGCGGCCAGGCGCAGCGCTCCGAACGCGCGCTCGCACTGCGACATCAGGTCGGTCATCGCCGCGCTCGGCCGGATGTCGTCCTTCGGAATCCCGCCTTCGGCGAAGATCAGGGCCAAACGGTCGCGCGCCCGGCTGACCCGGCTCTTGATGGTGCCGACCGCGCAGCCGCACATTTCCGACACCTCTTCGTAGCTGCAGCCCGCCGCGCCGATCAGGATCAAGGCTTCGCGCTGCTCGTCGGGGAGCAGCAGCAGGGCGCGACGCAGTTCATCGAGCTCGACGGCCGTACTGGCGTCGGACACGGCGATCTCGCGCTCGGCCACCTCCTGCTCGAGGGGCAGGCTGCGCCACGAGCGGCGCTTCTCCGAATAGAAGGCGTTGCGCATGATCATGAAGACCCAGGCCTTCAGGTTGGTGCCGGGCTGGTAGCTGGCCCGGGCGGTCCAGGCTTTCAGCAGGCCGTCCTGGGCGAGGTCGTCGGCCGCAGCGGCGTCATGGCACATGCCGCGGGCGAAGGCGCGCATCCGCGGAATGAGCGCGGTCAACTCGCGCTGGAAGGCCGTTTCGTCGCTGGTGTCGAGGATCATGGTCAACGCTTCCGTGGCCGGTGGCGGGCTTGCCCCCGTACAGCAACGCTTCGAGACCCAATAGGCTCCACCGTAGGCGCAGTTTATTCGCAGGCGGCGTCGATCCGTCAGGCCGCGTCGCCGACGATCCGGCGCACGAGGTCCAGGTCCGCCGGCTTGTCGACGTCCACCGAGGCCAGGCCGAACGGCGTCTGCACGATCGCCGCCTTCACGCCCGCGAGGGTTCCCAGCCGCGCGGCGGCCTCGGCGAGCGACAGGCGGCCGGTGACATAGCGCAGCAGCATCCCCAGCCCCAGGATCCACGCCTGCCGCCACGGGCGCTTGCGCTCGGCCTCCACGCGCCGCCACAGGTCCACCACCTGCAGCGCTCGCGGCGTGGCCAGGTAGAACAGGTTGCACCCCGACCACTGGCCGTCGGCGAGCTTGAGCCAGGTGCGCTGCGTGTCGGGCGCGGCTGCCTCGACCGTCGTCCGGGCGGCGACCAGGGCCGCGACGTCCACATCGACCGGCGCATCGGCGACGAACCGCTCGATCCAGGCCGCCTCGAGCAGGGCATGGTCGGCCGTGGTGACGAGCAGCGGCGTGCCCAGATGGTCGCCGGCCACCTTGACGCTGAGGCTGGGGCCGGCGGCCTCATACAGCACCTCGACGCCCAGCCGCTCGGCCTCGGCGCGGACCAGCGGGTGGCTGGAGACCACGGCGATCCGCACCGCGCCGGCGTCGCGCAGGGCGCCCGTCACCCGCGACAGCAGGCTGCGGCCGGCCAGCTGGATCAGCGCCTTGTGCGGCGCGCCTGCGTAGGCCGCCACCGGGTCCTGCACACCCGCCCGCGAACCGGCCAGCACCAACGCCGCGAACCGGCTCACTAGAGCGCCTTCTCGTACAGCCGATAGGTCTTGTAGACCTTGGCGCCGCCAGCGTCGCAGATGCGCCGCATGGGCAGGTTGTCCTCCAGCACCCAGCTGAGTTCGTAGCGCTCGTAGCCCAGCTTGCGGGCCGCCTGGGCGGTGGCGTCGATCAGCTGGAAGGGCAGGAGCTGGCCGCGCAGCGTCGTGGCAAACTTCCGCTTCACGCCCATCAGCGGCACGCGGCCGGTCTTGAGGCCCTTCACCTTCAGCCGCCAGATCAGCTTGGCCCAGCCGAACGGGAACAGCTTGCCGCCCAGGTCGCGAATGGCCTCGTTGATGTTGGGCAGGAGCACGATGAAGCCCGCCGCCTCGCCGTCGATCTCGGCGAACCAGGTCAGGCGCGGGTCCAGCACCAGCTTCAGGGTGGTGGCCAGCGCGCGGGTCTCGGCCTCGGTGGTCGGCGTGAAGCCCCAGTTGCCGGACCAGGCGTCGTTGAGGATGCCGGTGAGGGTGTCCACCTCGGCGTCGAACCGCTTCATGTCCAGCATGCGCAGGGTCACGCCCTCGGCCGGCGGCTTGCGCACCCGGCGCAGGATCGGGGCGGGCAGGTCGTCGGCGACGCTGCAGACGTAGGCGTAGATGTCCTTGGCCCGGGCATAGCCCTGGCCCTCGATGCGCCCGGCCGTGTGCCGCGCGTCGTGGCTCATCATGAACATCGCCGGCGTCTCGGCGCCCTCGACCAGCAGGCCGACCTCCTCGTTGGTCGACAGGTTGATCGGGCCCAGCGCGGTCCTGCAGCCCCGGTCCTTCAGCCACGCCTCGGCGGCCGCGAACAGGGCGGCGAACACATCGGCGTCGTCCTCGCCGACGATCAGGCCGAAGTTGCCGATGCCCTCGGGGGTCTGCGGGTTCAGCCGGTCGACCTGGGCGCTGATCCGGCCGACGTCACGGCCGTCCCGCACCGCCAGCCAGAACTGGACGTCGGCGTGCTCGAAGAACGGGTTGCCCTTGGCGGTCAGCGACTCCTGCCGCTCGAACATCAAGGGCGGGATGTAGTTCGGATCGCCGGCGTTCAGCCGCATGGGCACGCGGATGAAGCGGTCCAGCTCGGCCTTCGACTGGACCGGAACGATGCTGAGCCGGCTGTCGGTCCCCCCTTGGGCCACGGCTAGCCTTCCAGGTAGAGCAGCACGGTCACCCCGAGCGCGGCGAACATCGCCGGCGCCGCCCAGGCCGCCAGGACCGGCGGCGCGGCGCCGTTCTCGCCCAGGGCGGTGAAGGCGCCGTCGAACACCAGGAACAGCAGGCCGCCCGCCAGACACTCCACCAGCAGCGTCGCCCCGCCGCCCCGGAAGTTGGCCAGCGCCGCCGGCGCCGACAGCAGCAGCATCACCAGGCAGGCAACCGGGGCCGCCCAGGCCCGCTGCAGTTGGGTATCGTAGAAGGTCTTGGGCCGTACCGACAGGCCGCCCGCCAGCGCCCGGCTGGCCTCCTGCGGGGTCACCAGGGTCTGGCCGGCGGCCAGCGCGCGAACGTCGGCGGGGCGCAGGTCCCGGGTCCAGTCCTGGGTCTTGGCGCTGGCCTCGCCGACGCTGGCGACGCCCAGCGTCTCGAACTGGGGCTCGATCAGCAGCCATTTCTCGCCGTCGAACACCGCAGCCTTGGCGTCGGTGCGCTGGGTCAGCCGGCCCGTGCCGTCGCGGCGGTAGATGGTCACCTTCTCCAGGCTGCGGCCGTCGGGGTCGCGGGGGATCGCGGTCACGATCTCGTCGCCCAGGCGGAAGGTCACCGGGTCCACGACCTTGGCCGGGTCGCGCGGCGCGCTGGCCTGCCACCAGACGCTGAGCGTCTCGTCCGTGCGCGGCGCGATCACCATGCCCACGGCCAGCTGCAACAGCGCCACGGCCAGGATGGTCGGCAGCGACATCATGGTGATCCGGTAGGCCGAGATGCCGGTCGAGCGCATGGCGGTCACCGCCGAGTCGCCAGCCAGCTTGCCGAACGCGAACAGCGACCCCGCCAGCACCGCCAGCGGCGCGGCCTGCTCGAACAGGCGAGGGGCCCGCAGCATGGCGTAGTAGGCCACGCCGGCGGCGCCCAGCTTGCGGTCCAGGATGGTCGTGGTGACCTCCAGCAGGTCGATGATCTGCAGGATGCCCATCAGCACCGCCAGCGCCGCCAGCACGCGCCAGGCCATGAGCCGCAGCAGATAGCTGGGCAGCGTCATGCCGCCGCTCCGGCGCGCTTCGGCTTGAACCGCGCGATCACCGTCGAGATGCCCTCCATGGCCCGTCCGACCGGCGTCTCGCCCGGCCGCTTTCGGCTGGTCAGGAACACCGTGAAGGCGATGCCCGCCATGGCGAAGAACGGCGCCCCGACACCGATCTCGGGCGCCACGCGCCCGGTCTCCGCCAGTCCCTGGCCCAACTGCACGAGGTGGAAGAAGACCAGCAGCAGCACGCCGCCGACCACCATGCCGGGCGCGCGCCCGCTGCGCTTGGCGGCCAACCCCAGGGGCACACCCAGGAGCGCCAGGAGCGGCAGGACGAAGGCCTTGGCGAGCCGCCCGTACAGTTCGGCCTTGAGGGCCGGCACGGCGATCATCGAGTGGCCGCTGGCGGCCTGGTCGGCCAATTCGAACAGGGTGAGCTCGCGCTCGTCACCGCCCCGGGCGCGCAGCAGCTTGGCCGGCCCGGTGACCGGCAGCTGCATGGTGAAGTCCTTGAAGCTGAGCAGCTCCGGATGGCCATCCTCGTTGAACCGCAGCTGCTGGCCGCTCTGCATGTACAGCTTCACGCTCTTGCCGTCGGGCGTGCGGCGGATCTCGGCCATGCCGGCCGTGGTGATCTCCTCGCGGCCCTTGTCGGTGATGCGGCGGATGAAGACGTGGCTGAGCCGCTGGCCCGCGGCGTCGGCCTCGTCGGTGGTCATGGTCAGATCCTTCGACGGGATCAGGATCGTCTCGGCGGGCACCAGGCCGTTCCAGCCGGCGTTCTGGGCCGAATGCAGCACGGCGCGATAGGCATAGCGGCTGTAGGGCTGCAGGAACCCGAAGACCAGCAGGCTGACCGCCGTCAGCGCCGCGGCCAGGCAGAGGTACGGCGCGGCCAGCCGGGTCAGCGACACGCCGGCGGCCAGCAGGGCGTCCACCTCTGAGGCCTGGTTCATCCGGTTCACCACCACCATCAGCGCCAGGAAGAAGGCCGCCGGCAGCGTCAGGCCCACGTAGTGCGGCACCAGGTTCACGGCCAGCTGGGCCACGAAGCCGAAGCGGTCGTTGGACGCGGCCAGCATGTCGAGCAGCCGCAGGATACGCTCCAGGAGGAGCGCGATCAGGGTCACGCCCATGGCTCCGACCATGGGCCAGAGGGCCAGGCGCAGAAGGTAGCGGTCGACGAGGCTCAACAAATCCCCCGGAAGGCGGCGATCATGATCGCCAGCGGGCGGCGAAGTCGGCGGCCAGCGCCGCCGCCTCCTCCTCGCTCAGGGCGACGTGCGACGCAAGGGCCGGCGGCCCGGGCCAGCCCGCATCCTTGAACGTGTGGCCGCCATGCTGCCGCTCCCCGTCGTAGCGGGGCAGGACGTGGAAATGAACGTCAGGGTCCACCATCATCAGCATCAGGTAATTGATGCGTTCGTAGGCCACAGTGTGGCGAAGCAGGGCCTCGATCCCGTCTACGGCCTGTTTCATATCGGCAAATGCCGCTGCGGTGAGGTCGGAGAAGGCCTTGGCTTCCTCCTTGCACACCAGCACAAGGGCGCCGTACGTCGGTTGCTGGGGGCGCACGAGCACCTGCCAGTACTCGGTCTCGGCGACCAGGGTGTTGGGATAACCGAACTTGCGGGCCGTGGGATTTGTCACGATTTGTCCGAGCCATGTGGGCGGCCAGGCCGCTGCGTCGCGATCATAGGGAGCCGGTCCTGAGCATGAAAGGCCATACGCCCGCCCTGGCCCTGCTGGCCGCGCTGGTCCTGGCGTCGCCGGCCGTCGCCGACGAAGGATGCGATGGCGTGCGCGCGCCGGGCGCCTCCAAGCTGGTCGTGCAGGTGCACAGCATCCGCTCCGCCCGCGGCGATGTGGCGATCACCGTCTATCCCGACGACAAGCGCCGGTTCCTGAGCAAGGGCGGCAAGCTGGCCCGCGTGCGGGTGCGGGCCGCTGCCACGGTACGCGCGTGCTTCTGGCTGCCGCCGGCCAACTATGAGGTGGCCGTCTACCACGATGCCAACGGCGACCAGGACTTCAACCGCACCATCGTGGGCCTGCCGGCGGAGGGCTTCGGCTTCTCCAACGACCCGGAGACCAAGATCGGCCTGCCGCCGATCTCGGCCGTCCGCTTCCGGCTGCCGCCGGGCGAGGGGTCGATCGCCATCCAGATGAGGTACCTGCGTCAGGCCAGGCCGTAGCGGCCCAGGGTTTCGACATGCAGTCCTTCGGTCACGCCGCGCACGGCGACCTCGGCGCGGAAGCGCGCGCCGTCGCGGGTGATGGCGATCTCGTTCCACCGCGCCGCGCGGTGCGAGAGGCCGGCCGGCGTCGAAGCGGACGCCACGCCCAGTACCGGGATGGGGCCCAGCGGCCCGCGGACGGCGGCGAGCGAACCCTCATGCGAATGCCCGTGCAGGACCAGGTCGGCGCCGGTGTCGGCGAGGACGGCGCGCAGGGCCTCCGCGTCGATCAGGGACTTGCGCGCCGAGACCAGCCCGGCCGCCGGCGGATGGTGGATCAGCACCACACGGTAGAGTCCCTCAGTCTGGCGCAGCAGTGCGGCGGCGGCCTCGATCTGGGCCGCGCCCAGCCGCCCGCGGGCGCTGTGCGCCGGGGTCGGGACCGCCGAGGACAGGTTCACGATCGCCACCGGCCCGCGCAGGCGCAGATGCGGGAACCCCTCGCTGCCGTCGCCCAGCCAATCGGCCCACGGGCCGAAGCCGTTCGGCGCGCCTCGGGCGACCAGGGCGTCGTGGTTGCCGGGGCTGACGGTCACGTCGGCGGCGTCACCCAGCGTCCCCAGCCAGTCACGTGCGGCGGCGTATTCCTCCGGTGTCGAGAAGTTGGTCAGGTCGCCGGTGACGGCGATGTGGTCCGGCGCACGGGCGGCGATATCTGCCGTCAGCGCGTCCAGGATAGCCCTGGCGTGCCGGTGGTGCTTGCGCTGCCACGCAAAGCGGCTCAGCAGCCGCTTCGAGACGATATCGCGCGGCCGCCACGGCAGGGCCGGCGGCGGCAGATGCGGGTCGGACAGGTGGGCGATGCGGAAGGCGGTCAATCGAGGGCCACGAGCTTTCCTAAGCGGACGGCGCTCGGTATCAGGTTCAGGCGATTTTCGTGAGAGGCGCGGGCCAGGTTTTGCAGACCACGATGGAAGCAGCGGCCGCCCCCGCCGGTATGATCCTCGGATCCGGCGACGTCCGCATATGGGGCATGACGGCCGCCGAGCGCCTGCGCCGCACCTTCGCGCGCGCCAAGGTCCCGGTGGTGGACCAGGCGCCGACGACCGGCGGGGTCGTCCTGGCCCTGGGCGCCTGGGTCTATGACGAATCCCTGCTGGCCGCCCTGGCCACGCGGCCCAACGCGGTCCTGCATACCGACGACGGCGAGGCGGTCGCCGCCCACGTGCCGGCCGAGCGCGTGGCCGAGGCCTCGGAGGCGCTGCTGAAGGGCGCCGATCCGGGTGGGCTGACGCACCTGTCGCTGGCCGAGCTCGCCTACAACTCCGCCCTGCGCAAGAAGGAGCCGCCGGTGCTGGTGCGGCTCACGCCGGACAATGTCCGCGCCGTGGAGGCCCGCACGTTCGCCGGCTCGTACAAGGGCGTCACCGACATCGTCACCAAGTACGTGTGGCCGGTGCCGGCCCGCATCGTCACCCGCTGGTGCGCGGTGGCGGGGATCCGGCCCAACCATGTGACGTTCGTGGGCTTCCTGCTGACGCTGGCCGCCTTCGTCCTGTTCTGGAAGGGCGAGCTGGGCTGGGGGCTGCTCTGCGGCTGGATCATGACCTTCCTCGACACCGTGGACGGCAAGCTGGCGCGGGTGACGCTGACATCCTCGAAGATCGGTAACATCTTCGACCACGGCATCGATTTGATCCACCCGCCGTTCTGGTGGTTCGCCTGGTGGGTCGGCTGCCAGCAGCTGGGCCTGCGCCCGCCGCACCCGGCTTTCGCGGCCTGGGTGATCATCGTGGGCTACGTGATCCAGCGCATCGTCGAGGGGATCTTCATGCGCCGTTTCGGCTTCCACGTGCACTCGTGGCGGCGGTTCGACAGCTGGTTCCGGATGATCACCGCGCGGCGCAATCCGAACCTGCTGATCCTGACGCCGGCGTGGGCCATCGGCTGGCCCGAGATGGGCTTCTACCTGGTGGCCTGGTGGACCGCGATCAGCCTGGGCGTGCACGCCGTCCAGTTCCTGCAGGCCTTCGCGACGCCGCGGGCGCGCGTGGTCTCCTGGCTGTCGCGGTGATCCGCGCCGGCGTCATCTGGAACCAGCGCAGCCACCGCAACAAGGGCGCTGGCCGCGCGCCGCTGCCCGACGACGTGCTCGATATCGTGCCGGAGCAGGAGAGCGAGCTGTTCGCGGGCCTGCGCCGCCTGGCCGCCGAGGGCGTGGAGCTGGTGGTCATCGACGGCGGCGACGGCACGGTGCGCGAGGTGCTGACCCGGCTGCCGGAGGCCTACGGCGGCCGCTATCCGCTGCTGGCCGTCGTGCCCAACGGCAAGACCAATGCGCTCGCCCTCGACCTCGGCGTCCCGCTGGGCGCGAGCCTGGAGGACATCCTCGCCGCGGCCCGCGCCGGCAAGCGGCCGAAGAAGCGCCACTGCCTGGAAGTGCTGCGGCCGGGCCAGACGCTGCCGGAGCGCCGCGGCTTCCTGTTCGGCCTGGGCGCCTTCGTGCGCGGCACCCAGCTGGCGCAGCGCAACCACGACCGCGGCTTCTTCGACAACGCCGCCGTGGGCATCACGCTGGCGGGCGCGGCGCGACGCACCCTGTTCGGCGGCCCCGACGAGCCGTGGCGGCTGGGCGAGACGGCGTCGCTGTCGTTCGCCGGCGACCGCCGCCAGTGGTTCCTGGTCCTGGCCTCGACCTACAAGCGCTTCCCCCTGGGCCTGAAGCCGTTCGGCGAGCCGCATGAGGGGCTGAAGGTGCTGTCGGTGGAGGCGCCCCCGCGGCGCCTGGTCCGCGCGGTCCCGGCCATCCTGCAGGGCCGTGATCCCCGCTGGCTGGCGGGGCACGGCTATCGGCGCGATGATCTGGCTGCCTTCGATCTGAGCTTCCCGGGCGAGTTCGTCCTGGATGGGGAGATCTTCGAGGGCGGTGAGCTTTCCCTGCGCCAGGGCCCGGAACTGGAGTTCGTGATCCCGTGAGCGGCGAGCTGACCGCACGCCTGGAGGCGGAACTGGCGACGCCCGCGCCGACCGAGGTGACGGCTTTGGCCGCCGCCCTGGCCGATCCCGCACGCGACGCGGCGATCCTCTACTACGGCTCGACCCTGCGGACGGGCGACCTGACGGGCGTGCTCGACTTCTACCGCCTGACGAGGGGACCGCATCGGCGCGGGCTGCACGGGCTGGCGGAGGCCGTCCTGTGGCCCGAGATCAGCTACCACGAGGTCCAGGTCGGAGCCCGCACGCTGCGCGCCAAGGTCGCCACCCTGCCGCTGGACACCTTCCGCAAGGCCGCCGCGGGCCGCACGCTGGACACGACGATCTGGGCGCGCTTCGTGCAGCCGACCCAGCTGGCCTGGCGCGCCGACGATGCGGCCGCCCGCGCTGCGGCCGAAGCCTGCGCCGCCGCCGTGGTCACCGCCGCCCGCTACGCGGCCCGGTTCGGGCCGGA
>CBHTUE010000088.1:0-18033 GCA_966096115.1 uncultured Phenylobacterium sp. | reverse complement strand
CCTGCCCTTCCCGTTCACGGGAAGGGGGGACCATCGGCCGAGCGTAGCGAAGAGCCGATGGTGGGAAGGGCGAGGGTCGGAGCGTCGAGCTGCGGCTTGCCCTCTCCACCACTCGCTCTTCGGCGAGCGGTCCCCTCTCCCATGAATGGGAGAGGCAAGAACAAGGGGTGGAACGCGATGGCTGATTTCGGCGGCGCAGACCTGAGCGCCTTCCGCGGCGAGGTCCGCGAGTGGATCGCGGCGAATTTCCCGGCCGCGCTGAAGGAGAAGTCCCCGCCGGAGACGCGGGAGCTCTCGCCCGAGCAGGACGCCTGGCGCAAGGCGATGGGGGCCAAGGGCTGGGGCGTTCCGACCTGGCCGGCGGCGTATGGGGGCGGCGGGCTCGGCAAGGCCGAGGCGCGGGTGATCGCCGAGGAACTGGCGGCGGCCGGGGCCTACAACCCGATCGGCGGCATGGGCGTGATCATGTTCGGGCCGACCTTGCTCGAGTACGGGACCGAGGAACAGAAGCGAAAACACATCCCCTCGATCGTCGACGGCTCCGTGCGCTGGTGCCAGGGGTTCAGCGAACCCGGCGCCGGATCGGATCTCGCCGGCCTCTCGACCAAGGCCGAGGACAAGGGCGACCACTTCCTGATCAACGGGTCGAAGATATGGACAAGCGGCGCTCATCTTGCCGACATGTGCTTCTGTCTTGTCCGGACCGACACGTCGAAGAAGCATGAGGGCATCAGCTTCGTGATGATCGACATGCATCAGCCGGGGGTGGACCCGCGGCCGATCCGGCTGATCAACGACACCACCCCCTTCTGCGAGACCTTCTTCACCGACGCCACGGCGCCGAAGGAGAACCTGGTCGGGCCGCTGAACGGCGGCTGGACGGTGGCCAAGCGGCTGCTGCAGCACGAGCGCCAGGGCATCTCCGGCGCCGGCCAGCTGACCCCCGGCGCCCAGGCCGGCGCCCTGCCCGGCCCGCCGATCCATGAGCTGGCCAAGAGCTACGTGGGCGTCGACGACGACGGGAGATTGGCCGACTCCGACCTGCGCCGCCGCATCACCGACCACCTGATGGAGGAGCGCGCCTTCCAGCTCACCGGCCAGCGGGCGGCGGTGGAGAACCGCGGCAACTCCGGCCCCAGCGCCGCGTCGTCGGTGCTGAAGAACGTCGGCTCCAAGTGCCGGGTCGACAAGGCCGAGCTGGCCGTCGAGGTGCTGGGCCACCAGGGCCTGGGCTGGGGCGGCGAGGCCTTCGCGAAGAACGAGGTGGCGGCGATCAAGACCATGCTGCGGTCCAAGAGCGGCACCATCGCCGGCGGCTCCTGGGAGGTGCAGCTGAACATCATCTCCAAGCGGATTCTCGGACTGCCGGAGGTGACGCAGAAAGGGTAGAACCTCTTTCTTGAACGTCATGGCCGGGCTTGTCCCGGCCACCCAGAAATGCCGGCCTCAGGGATTTGCCTGCGACGACGGCGTGTATGGGTCCCCGGGACAAGCCCGGGGATGACGGATTGATTTAATATCGAAGGAATATTCAATGGCTGATTTTGGCGGGACCGATCTGGAAGCTTTCCGGAAAGAGGTCCGCGAATGGGTGGGGGCGAATTTCCCGGCCTCGCTCAAGGGCAAACCCAACCCGATGACCGGCGAGGGCCGCGCGGAAGCGCCGACGCCCGACCAGGAGACCTGGCGCAAGGCGGTGGGCTCGAAGGGCTGGGGCACCCCCACCTGGCCCAAGGAATACGGCGGCGGCGGCCTCTCGGGCGCCGAGGCGCGCGTGGTGCAGGGCGAGTTCGCCCGCGCCGGCGCCTACAACCCGATCGGCGGCATGGGCGTGATGATGTTCGGCCCGACGCTGCTGGAATACGGCACCGACGCGCAGAAGCAGGAGCACATCCCGCCGATCTGCCGCGGTGACCTCCAGTGGTGCCAAGGTTTCAGCGAGCCGGGCGCCGGGTCCGATCTGGCCGCTCTTCAGACGAAAGCTGAAGACAAGGGCGATCATTACCTCATTAACGGTTCGAAAATCTGGACGAGCGGCGCCCAATACGCCGACTGGATCTTCTGCCTGGTGCGCACCGACACCAGCAAGAAGCACGAGGGCATCAGCTTCCTGCTGTTCCCGATGCATCAGCCGGGCGTCGAGGTGAGGCCGATCAAGCTGATCGCCGGTTCCTCGCCGTTCTGCGAGACGTTCTTCACCGACGCCAAGGCGCTGAAGAAGGACCTGGTCGGCCCGCTGAACGGCGGCTGGACCATCGCCAAGCGTCTGCTGCAGCACGAACGCTCGGGCCTCACCGGCGCCGGCGGCGGACTGGGCGCGGGCGGCCGGGCGCTGGAGGACCTAGCGAAGGACTACGTGGGCGTGGACGACCAGGGCCGCATCGCCGACCAGGACCTGCGCACCCGGCTGGTGACCAACGCCATCAACATGCGCGCTTTCCAGCAGACGGCGGTGCGCGCGATGGTCGAGGCCAAGGGCAACGCCAGCCCCTCCTCGGCCACTTCGATCATGAAGAACGCCGGCACCCAGCTGATCCAGGAGCGTCACGAGATGACGCTGGAGATCATGGGCCACCAGGGCCTGGGCTGGGAGGGCGACGACTTCAAGAAGGACGAGCTGGAGGCCGTCCGCGGCTGGCTGTTCGGCAAGGCCTTCACGATCTTCGGCGGCAGCCAGGAGGTGCAGTCGAACATCGTCTCGAAACGCATCCTGGGCTTGCCTGACCTAACGCAATCCAAGTGAAGTGATCCCGACGCCTCCCTTGCGGGGTGGGCGATTTGAAAAACCTGCGGGCGCCGCTGCGCCGCCAAGACGATTTGAGAGAGGAAGAATTACCGATGGCCGTTCTGACTGAAGAACAGAGCATGCTGCGCGACGCGGCCAAGAGCTGGGTGCAGGAGAAGTCCCCCGTCACCGCGTTCCGCAAGATGCGCGATAGCGGCGCCGAGCTGGGCTACGACGTCGCCGCCTGGAACGAGATGGCCGAGATGGGCTGGGCCGGGGTGATCATCCCCGAGGAGTACGGCGGCTCGAACTTCGGCTACCTGAGCCTGGGCCTGGTGATCGAGGAGCTGGGCCGCACGCTCACCGCCTCGCCGCTGATCGCGTCCGGCCTGGGCGCCGCCTCGGCGCTGATCCTGGGCGGGTCCGACGCGCAGAAGTCCGAGTGGCTGCCGAAGATCGCCGACGGCTCGGCCGTAGCGACCCTGGCGGTCGACGAAGGCCCGCACCACAACCCGACCAAGGTCGCCGCCACCGTCTCCGGCGGCAAGCTGACCGGCAAGAAGACCTTCGTGCTGGAAGGCATGGCGGCCAACGTGTTCGTGGTCTCGGCCACCGAGGGCGGCAAGGTCGAACTCTACCTGGTCAAGGCCGACGGCCCCGGCGTCACCCGCACCAAGCTGTCGCTGGCCGACAGCCGTGGCGCCGCCAACGTCAGCTTCGACGGCGCGCCGGCCGACAAGCTTACCGGCGGCGCGGACCTGCTGGAAAAGACCCTGGACCGCGCCCGCGCCGGCCTCTGCGCCGAGATGCTGGGCGCCTCGGTGCAGGCCTTCGAGGTCACCCTCGACTACCTGAAGACCCGCGTGCAGTTCGGCCAGGTCATCGGCTCCTTCCAGGCCCTGCAACACCGCGCGGCCAAGATGTTCACCGAGCTGGAGCTGTCCCGCTCGGCGGTGGAAGCCGCGCTGAGCGCCATCGACGCCGACAGCCCGGAGGTGCCGGAACTGGTGTCGCTGGCCAAGGCCAAGATGGGCGACACGTTCCACCTCGTGAGCAACGAGATGGTCCAGATGCACGGCGGCATCGGCATGACCGATGCGCACGATGCGGGCTTCTACCTGAAGCGCGCGCGGGCGGCCGAAGCGGCGTTCGGGAACCAGGCGTTCCACCGGGACCGGTACGCGCGGATCCAGGGGTACTGATCGGCGGCGGCCGCTAGGCCGCTGACACTGCTGAGTTGACGGAGCCCCGTCGGTCGAGAGGCCGGCGGGGCTTCTTCGCTTTGGGGTCGAACGTGTGCTCCCCTCAGGCTAGGTTCGACGAATGCTATTGGCCGCCACGTTCCCGGACCTAGACGAGCTGAGCGCATTCTTTGAGTGCGAGCCGACGCTCTCGGACACCGATGTTCCTTGGTATTATGGACGCTTGGCGTTTCAGACTACTCGCGATGGGATCAGCGTATCGGCCGTGTTTGAGCCGACCGAAGGACTCCTGGATGTCACGCTTCGTGTTGGCGCACAGGAGATCGCGGCGGCTCAGATCAGGTCTGTCGGCTCCGTCGAGCTTCATCACGACGCCGGTCGTGAAACGCTCTCAGCTGCCTTCGGCGCGCAGCATGAGAGCCGGCTTTGGCTAACCCTCAAGCCAGCCGTGCGTCTGGGATGTGAGGGGCGAGACGGCGTCGCACCCTGACCGGAGCGACCGCCCACACCTCGCCCTGAAACCCGTGGACGGAGTTTGCCTGCCGGTGAAGTCGTCTCAAGGACGAGCGCGCAGCGCTCGCCGCGGCGCGGCCGGGCCGGAGGCCCGGTCCTTGACACGACGTCGCCGGCAGGCTCGCAATCAACCATGGGGTTTAAGGGCGGGAGGCATCCTGAAGGATGGCCGCGTTCGGATGCGAGCTTCATTCGCGGCCTTCAAACCTCATCGTCATCCCCCGGCTTGTCCGGGGGACCCATTCACACCGACTCCATCGGAAGGGCCCGCGGGCATCGGCGCTGCGATCGATCTCCTCCTCACGTGAAAGCTGAAGCATGGGTCCCCCGGACAAGCCGGGGGATGACGGGATGGGTGTGGGGCCGCGCACGGCCTCCGCCGTTGGCGCCGCGCTCCATCCGCGATACCCCGGCCGCATGACCAGCCCTCCGCTCCGCCGCCTGATCGACCTGCCCGGCGTCCGTGACCTCGAGTTCCGCGCGGTGATGAAGCGGGAGTTCGCCGAGCCCGAGGCGCGGGCGGAGTTTCCGGAGATCGACGCCTGTGTGTCGGCGCTGTTCGGGCTGACCGCCGACGAGGCCGAGGCCCTGCCGCGGCCGGACGGCTGGGACGGGATGGAGGACAAGGCCGCGCCGGTGCAGGTCGCTGCGTTCGAGGACGCCGGCTGGGACGTCACCGACGACAAGCGCCGGCCGCTGCGGGTGCTGGGCCACTTCAGCGGGCCGCTGTGGCTGGCGGTGCGCGGCGTGGCGGGGACGCTGCCCTTCCAGGCCGAGAGCAACGCGCCGGAGCGGTGGGTGTCGAAGCTGGAAGCCGAAGCGAAGCGGTTCAGGAAACGGTAGGGCCCCTTCGCTCCCCATTAAAGGAGGGAATGCGCTGCGACCGCATCTGACGCAGGGGGCGGGCATTGTGCCGCCATGCCCATCGACCCCCGCCCTGCCGGCCTCTGGCCGATCCCGCCGATGGACCATGGCTCGGGCGCCAAGGACACCGCGTTCACCTGGGCGATGGGGCATCTGATCCTGCAGCGGATCGCGGATGGGGAGACGATGAAGGCGATCACCGCCGATGCGCGGATGCCGGCCTATTGCACGGTGTTCCGATGGATGCAGGTCGTGCCCGACTTCGGGGAGGCGGTGGCGGCGGTGCGGGCGGAGCTGGCGCGGCGGCGGTTGGCGGATCGGGCGGCGGTGAAGGCGTTGCAGGCGCGGGATGTGGCCGAGCGGCTGGCGCGCGGCGAGCGCGTGCGATGGTGGGTGAGCGGGCGGCGGAGCACCTATGATCCGCTGTGGGCGGAGATCGTGCTGGAGGCGGTGGAGGACGGCGAGAGCCTGAGCGCTGCGCTGGCGCAGCCGGGCATGCCCTCGGCCAAAGCCTGGTACCGCTGGCTGCGAAATTCACCGGGCTTGGCGGCGCGGTATGCCGAGGCGTGCCGGCGGCGCGCGGTGGGGCTGCGGTGCGAGCGGGACCTGGTGATCGAGAACGTCATGGCGACCGGCATCCCGGCGGCGAACGCGGCGCTGCGTAAGCTGGACGGGCGCATCGGGCGGCTGACGCCGAAGACGTACCGGCCGCCGCCGTGAACCTCGTCATCGCGCGGCTCGTCCGCGGGACCCCTGCCAGCCATCGCGCTAGCGGATCGAGGGGTCCCGCGGACACGCCGCGGGATGACGGTCAGCTCTTCATGCTGAGCATCTCGATCTCATGGCCCTCCGGATCCAGCACGAAGGCCACGCGCATGGCGCCGGCGTCGAAGGGTTCGCGGTGCGCGGTCGCGCCGCTGGCCAGGGCGTGGGCGTAGGCGGCGTCAGCGTCGCGGACGTAGAAGCCCACCGGGCCGTGGGCGTCGCCCAGGGTCAGCGCGCGGCCGTCCTTGTGGTGGTAGAGGATCAGCGCCGCGCCGCCCTGCTGGCCGGGCTTCTGCAGCACCTTCTCCATCATGTCGTCGTTCTCGATCGTCTGGGCGACCGTGAGGCCCAGCGCGCGGTCGTAGAAGGCGACCATGCCGGGCAGGTCGCGGGCGATCAGCTTGACGAAGCCGAGGGTGAAGCTGGGGGCCTTGGTCTGGGTCTCGGACATGGGGGAGCCTCGGGCGCCGGATCGCGCGGCGGCACGGTGGCAGGGGGACCCATCGTGGTCAAACCCACTTCCGCTCATCCCGGCGAATGCCGGGACCCAGATGGGAGGGCGGAGCGGCGCGTTCGAAGGGCGCTGAGATCTTCCAGCCCACATTCCAGATCTGCGATCTGGGTCCCGGCATTCGCCGGGATGAGCGGAGCAAATTAGCCCGCCTTCCTGGCCTTCGGCTTGGCGTGTGCGGCGGCCTTCGGGGCCGGCTTCTTCGCGGCGCTCTTCGCCGGCGGACGGCGGGCGGCGGTCTTGCCGTCCAGGCTGGCGCGCAGAGCGGCCATCAGGTCGACGACGTTGGTGTCCTCGGGTTCGTCGGCGGCGACCGGCTTGTGGCCCTTGGTCTTCTCGGCGATCAGCGCCTTCAGGGCCGCCTCGTAGCGGTCGACGAACTGCGACGGGTCGAAAGGGCCGGCGCGCTGGGCGATGATCTTCTCGGCGATGGCGATCATGTCGGCGTCGGGCTTGGCGGCGGAGATGTCTTCGAACACCTGGTCGGGCTTGCGCACCTCGGCGTCGGCGCGCAGCGACCAGGCGACAATGCCCTTGCCGCGCGGCTCCAGCGCCAGGATGCGCTCGCGGGTGGCGATGACGATGCGGCCCAGCGCGATCTTGCCGGCCTTCTTCAGGGCCTCACGGATCACCGCGAACGCCTCCTGGGCCATCTTGCCGTCGGGGGCCAGGTAGTAGGGGTTGTCCCAGTAGAGGCGGTCGATGTCCTCGGTGGGCACGAAGCGCTCGATGTCGATGGTGCGCGTGCTCTCCAGGCGGACCGATTTGATCTCCTCGTCGGTCAGCAGGATGTATTCGCCCTTGGAGACCTCGTAGCCCTTGACCAGGTCCGCGCGGTTCACCGGCCCGGTGTCGGGGTCGGTGGTGACCATCCGGATGCGGTTGTTGGTCTTCGGATTGATCAGGTTGAAGTGCACGTCGCCGCCGGAATCGGTCGCCGTGTAGAGGCTGACCGGGCAGGTGACGAGCGACAGCTTCAGGTGGCCTTGCCAGGTGGGACGCGGCGCCATGGGGCGGAACTCTCCGGTTGCGGCAGGGTCAACGGGTTGGAGGGGGATTGGTTCGGAGGGACCGTCGCCAACTCCAATTCGTCATCCCCCGGCTTGTCCGGGGGACCCATTCGGCGGCGGGGTGGCGGAATGGTCCTCGGCCTCGACGCTGCGGGCCGACTTGCGACGATCGCGCTCAATGGGTCCCCCGGACAAGCCGGGGGATGACGGATGAATTACGAGCAGGCCCCTGTCTCGCCGCTGTCCAGGTCGACGGTGAAGCAGCGCTCGTGGCCGGTCTCGAGCTCGCGGACGATCACGCGCATCTCGGGGTCGTCGTCGATCGTGTGCGGGTAGTCCTCGGCGTAGGCGATGGCCGCGGCCTCGAAACTGGGCTCGCTGACGACGCGGGCGCGGTGGTCGGCGAGATCGCGGGCGTGGACGCGGAACTGGCGCTCTGGAGCGGGCATGCAGGCGAAACGCACGACGGCGGGAAAGGATTCGCGGCCCCGCCGTTTAGCGCTCATGGCCACGCCCAAACTCGCGAAATACCGGCAGATGCGCGACTTCTCGCAGACGGGGGAGCCGTCGGGGTCGAACGCGAAGGTGACGGCGTCGAACCGACGGCGGTTCGTGATCCAGAAGCACGCGGCGACCCGGCTGCATTTCGACCTGCGGCTGGAGCACGACGGGGTGTTCAAGAGCTGGGCGGTCACCCGCGGGCCGTCGCTGGACCCGAAGGACAAGCGGCTGGCCGTGGAGGTGGAGGACCATCCGCTGGACTACGGCGACTTCGAGGGCGTGATCCCCAAGGGCCAGTACGGCGGCGGGACGGTGCAGCTGTGGGACCGCGGCTATTGGGCGCCGCAGGAGGGGTTCGAGGACGTCAACAAGGCGCTGGCGAAGGGCGAGCTGAAGTTCGTGATGGAGGGCGGGCGGCTGCACGGGTCGTGGGTGCTGGTGCGGCTGAAGGACGACGCCGGCAAGGGGGGCAAGCGCCACAACTGGCTCCTGATCAAGCACCGCGACGCGGCCGCCGTGGACGCCGAGGGCGGCGCGCTTGCGGCGGAGGACCGCTCCATCGCCTCGGGCCGCGCGATGGCCGACATCGCCGCCGGCAAGGGCAAGGCGGCCAAGCCGTTCATGACCGCGAAGGGCGCGGCGTCGGACGCCGTCTGGCAGAGCCACCTCAACGCCGGTTCCACGGCCGCGGCGTCGCCGCCGATGGCGGAGCCGGCCAAGGCTGCCGCCCTGCCCCGGTTCGTCGAGCCGCAACTGTGCAAGAGCCTCGCAGCGCCGCCGGCCGGGACCGGCTGGGCGCACGAGATCAAGTTCGACGGCTATCGGATGCAGCTGCGGGTCGAGGACGGCCAGGCGACGCTGCTGACCCGCAAGGGCCTGGACTGGTCGGCGAAGTTCGGGGCGATCGTGAAGGCCGGGGCGAAGCTGCCGGACGGCATCATCGACGGCGAGGTCGTGGTGCTGGACCCCACCGGCGCGCCGGACTTCGCGGCCCTGCAGGCGGCGTTGTCGGCGGGCAGGACCGACGGCCTGGTCTACTTCGCCTTCGACCTGATGTTCTCGGAAGGGCAGGACCTGCGGAAGCTGCCGCTGAGCGAGCGCAAGGCGCGGCTGAAGGCGCTGGTGGCGGGGGCGCCGCAGGTGATCCGCTACGTCGACCACTTCACGACCGCGGGCGACGCGGTGCTGCGCTCAGCCTGCCGGATGAACCTGGAAGGCATCATCTCGAAGAACCTGGCCGCCCCCTACCGCTCCGGGCGCAGCGACACCTGGGCCAAGTCCAAGTGCCGGGCGGGGCACGAGGTGGTGATCGGCGGCTGGACCACGACGGGCGAGGCCTTCCGCTCGCTGATCGCCGGGGTGAACCGCGACGGCCAGCTGGCGCACGTGGGCCGGATCGGTACGGGGTTCGGGGCTGCGAAGCTGGCGCAGCTGCTGCCGAAGCTGAAGGCGCTGGAGACCGACGAGAGCCCGTTCAAGGGCAAGGGCGCGCCGAAGAAGGGTCCTGGCGTATACTGGGTCAAGCCGCAGCTGGTGGCGGAGATCGAATATGCCGGGTTCACGGGCGATGGCTCGATCCGGCAGGCCGCGTTCAAGGGCCTGCGCGAGGACAAGCCCGCCGCCGAGGTCGAGGCCGAGCGGCCGGAGCGGACCGTGTCGGTGAAGGCGCCGACGCCCAAGGGCGCGGCGGTGGTGATGGGCGTCACCATCTCCAGCGCCGACAAGGTGCTGTGGCCCGACGCGCACGACGGCAGGCCGGTGACCAAGCTGGACTTGGCGCGCTACTACGAGGCCGTCGGGCCGTGGATGATCGAACATCTGAAGGGCCGGCCCTGCTCGGTGATCCGGATGCCGGACGGCATCGGCGGCGAGACCTTCTTCCAGCGGCACGCGGGCAAGGGCGCCTCGGCGCTGTTCACCCAGGCGGCGGTGCGCGGCGACAAGGACCCGTACCTCCAGATCGACCGGGTGGAGGCGCTGGCCGCGGCGGCGCAGATGGGCGCGGTCGAGCTGCACCCCTGGAACTGCGCGCCGTTCAAGCCGGAGCAGCCGGGCCGGCTTGTGTTCGACCTGGACCCGGCGCCCGACGTGGGCTTCGAAGAGGTGATCGCCGCGGCCAGGGACGTGAAGGCGCGGCTGGAGGCCCTGGGTCTGGTGGCGTTCTGCAAGACCACCGGCGGCAAGGGACTGCACGTGGTGACGCCGCTGAAGGCCGGCGCGGCGATCGACTGGCCGACCGCCAAGGCCTTCGCCCGCGAGGTCTGCGCGCGGATGGCGGCGGACGCGCCCGACGACTACGTGCTGAACATGGCCAAGACGAAACGCACCGGCCGCATCTTCCTGGACTACCTGCGCAACGACCGGCTCTCGACCGCGGTGGCGCCGCTGTCGCCGCGCGGGCGGCCGGGCGCGCCGGTATCCATGCCGCTGACCTGGGGCCAGGTGAAGGCGGGGCTGGACCCGCAGACGTACACGATCCGCACCGTGCCGGGCTTGGTGAAGCAGCTGGCGGCCTGGGCCGACTACAAGGACGGCGAGCGGCCGCTGGCGCCGGCGATCAGGAAACTGGCGAAGGGGTAGCGCCGAAGCGCTTCGGGCCCGCGGCGGCGTAGTTGTCCGCTCGGACCAATCCACATTCAGCTACGGCGGCAGAACTTGGCGTCCCTCCTCCTCGGTGGAGGACGGGCGGCTGACCCGGCAAGGCCGCTGAATGTGGATTCGTCCTAGGTCACGGGCGGCGGCGCCGCGAGCGGCGTTTCCAGTTCGACGTCGCTATCGGCGTAGGCGTTGAACGTCGTGCCCTTCGGGATCTGGGTGCTCTTGCCCTTGATCAGCGCGGCGACCGGCCAGATTGGGAGGAGGATCACGGCGGTGGCGACCTGAGCGCCTGTATTGTGCTCGCCCTGAGCTCCCCGAGCCGCGCGCAAGCGGATGCGCTGGTCGCCGATCTTCACATAGCTGAGGCGCACGTTGAGCTTCCCGGTCTTGCCGAGCATCCCATTCTTTTGCGCGTTCACGACCTCGCCGACGCCTCGATAGCCGGCCTTGAGCACGGTGCCGTCGGGCAACTTGACGTCGTCCGCGAGGGTGACGGTGAAGCGATCGCCTTCCTGGGCGGACTTGCTTGAGATCGTGTCCTCGAGGCGGACCGGAAACTCGGTGCCTTCGGGAACCTTCACGGTGCCGGCAGAGGCCAGGTTCGGCGCGACAAGCGCCGTACAAGCCAACGCCACGATGGCGCAGCCAAGGATCGTCCTCATTGGATAGTCCCCCATGGCGCATCAGCTGCGCCGTGGATAGGTGTGGCCTATCAGTGGGTTGAGGGCAAGGGCGCAACCGCAGCGGGCGCTTTGCCGCCGTGGATCATATCGCCGCAAGCTAGCGCGGCGGCCCCGTGCGGCGGGCCAGGCGGATGGCGTGGGCCAGGCGGCGGTCGTCCAGACCGCCGTCGTAGAGATAGGGGCCGACCAGGTAGCCGGGCGTGCCGGCCAGGCCCAGGCCGAACGCCTGTTGGCTGTGGCGGCCGAGCTGGGCGTCGATCTCGCGGGCATGGGTCGTGAGGTCGGACGCGAGCCGGACCGGATCGGCGCCGGCCTCGGCCGCGATGGCGGCGATGCGCGCGGCGTCGAGCGGACCGCGGGCGGCCATCAGGGCGCCGTGCACGGCGGCGTAGCGGCCCTGGCGATCGGCGGCCAGCGCCGTCCGCGCGGCGCGGGCGGAGATCGCCCCGCGGATCGGCCAGTCCTTGTAGATCACCCGCAGGAACGGATCGGCCGCCAGGGCCCGCGCCAGGGCCGGATCGGTCGCCTTGCAGATCGGGCACCGGTAGTCGGTGAACACTACGACCGTCACGTCGGCCGACCCCGCGGCGCCGGCGCGCGGGGAGCCGGCATCGTTCAGCACGCCGGCGACGACGGGCGTGAGCGTGAGGCGCCGACCCTCGCGCGGCCACCACTGCAGCAGCGTCGAGGCCGTGATCGCCAGGGTCACCAGGAGGGCGAGCCCGAGCCATTGCCGGCGGGAGATGGGAGCGGCCATTGCGCTTCCATAGCCCGCGGATGGGGCGGAACCGCGATGCTTTTTCGCTATCCGCTCAGCAGGCGCTGGGCGCGCCGTAGCGGGTCTGGACAACCTTGGGCTTGGGGCCGCCCAGCTGGATGACGAACATCGCGTCGAAGCAGGCCGCCCCCAGTTCCGGCAGGCCGGCGGGGCCGCCCAGCGCCTCGACGATCTTCGGCACGGTGTTGCTGTGGCCGACCACGAGGACGGTGGACGCGGGCGGCGCGGCCCGGACCGCCGCGGCGATGGCGGCGGGTTCGGCCAGTTCCCGGACCTGGGCGTGGGTCGCCTCGGCGGTCGGCGCGCCGGTCAGCCGGGCGCGCTGGGTGTCCGACGTGATCACCATCGTCACCCCGGCGGCGGCGAGGCTGGCCTTCAGGTCCTGGGCCCGCTGGAGGCCGGCCGCGACCAGGTCGTCGCCGGCCGCCCGGTCGGCGTGGCGCACGACGATGACGGTCTGGGCGGCGGCGGTGGTGGCGGAGAGGGTCGCGGCCATGAGGATCGCCAGCAGCTTCATGGACCCCTCTATACGCCTATTGGGCGGCGCCCGCCGCCTCGGCCTCGCGGGCGCGGGCCCCGCCCAGGATGCCGCGCATCGCGTAGTTGCCCTCGTGGCAGGCGTATTCGTAGATCTGGTCCTTGCGGGCGTTGAGGCTCATCTCCGCGCGCCAGGCCTGGGTGTAGTAGACCGGATCATCGACCGTGAACTCGTAGAGGATCTGGCCCGGCGAGACGCGGGTCAGCCGTTCGGTGACCTTGCCCCGCGGCGACAGGAAGATCGGGCCGAAGGTCCCCTGGGCGGTGGGGACGTTGACGGTCTCCAGCACCAGGGTGTCGCCCTCCCACCAGCCGACACTGTCACCCAGCCAGGGGTGCATGGCGGCCGGGCGATGGGCGGCCTGGGCGGCGGCGCGGCCGGGGAAGACCGGCACGATGCGCGCGTCGTGGATCATCTCCACGACGATGGCGACGGCGCCGGGCGTCTGCACGATCTGATAGTTGGTGTTGTAGATGTTGTTGAGCATGCCGGGGCCGCCCGAGCCGCGCGACGAGATCAGGCAGCGGTCGTTGGGGGCCAGGGCCTCGGGTCCGGCGGGGGTGAGCAGGTTGCTCATCGCCGGGGCGGCGCGGGCGCGCTCGCGGCCGGCGGCGGACAGCGGCATCTGGCCGTCGACGGGCTCGACGATCCAGGAGTTGCGCCAGGTCCCCTTCACCAGGCCCAGCGAGTCGCCGGCGTCGCCCCAGAAGCTGTTCACGCCGACCGCGGTGGAGCGCTGGTCCAGCAGGCCGTCGTTGAAGTCGGAGGGCTTGGCGTCGGCGGCCTTGCGGGCGGCGATGGCGTCGGCGCGCTGGCGGGCCGTCGCCTCGGGGGCGATCAGCGGCGTGCCGGGTCCGCGCTGCAGCTGGGTCAGCGAACCGTTGGACCAGACGCCGGTGAGGTCGGCATGACCGTCGGCGGCGCGGGGTACGCCCGCCGCCTGCGCCGAGGCGGCGACGACGAGAGTGCCCAGCAGCGACGCGATGAACTTCATCCGACCAGCCAGCCTGCGCGGCGGCTCCGCGTCAAGCGGGGAGCGCGCGGTCAGTCAACGTCGTCCAGGTCTGCCTTCGCGAGCGGCTGGAAGTCGGCGCGGCGGTATTCGCGGCCGCGCTTCACGGTCAGTTCCAGGGTGGAAAGGTTGGCGACGTCGGCGGTGGGGTCCCTGGCGGTGACGATCAGGTTGGCGAGCTTGCCGGCCTGAATCGAGCCCATCTGATCCGCCTGACCGGCGGCGCGGGCGCCGTTCAGCGTGGCGGCCTTGATCGCCTCGCCCGGCGGCAGGCCGGCGCGGACCAGGGCGGCGATCTCGTGGTGCAGGGTGGGCCAAGGGTCGGTGTAGGGCGCGACCCAGTCGGTGCCGGCGGAAACGGCGACGCCGGCGCGGAACGCCTGGCCGGTCAGCGCCGCGGCCATGGCGCCCGAGCACAGCGGCGGCCGCGCCTTGGCGTCGGCGGCGGCGCGGGCGCTGGCCTGTTCGTAGATGCTGACGGTGGCGTCGAGGATCGTGCCCTGGGCGGCCATGCGTTTCACCAGGCCGGCGATCACCGGGTTGTCGCCAGCCAGGAACGGCGCGGCGTCCATAGGTTTGCGGGACTGGTAGGTCGGCGGCGTTCCGGCGACCTGATGGCCCAGCGAGCAGGCGTGGCTGACGGCGTCCGGCCTGGCGGCTATCACCTCGGACGGCGTCGCCGGATAGACCGCGGCGTGGGCCCAGACCAGCAGGTGCTGGCGGTGCGCCTCGGCGCTGATCTTGGCGACCAGGCCGGCCGGCAGGTTGGCGTAGATCTTGATGGCGGTGGCCGACGTGCCGCGGGCCAGGGTGACGGCGGTGCGCAGATCGGTGGTCGCATCGATCGCCTGCATCCAGGGGGTCTGGCCGGGGGTGTAGCCGTAGCTGACGGCGAGGGTGCGCGGGTCGGCGAAGAACGAGGGGCCGGCCATCAGGGCGGCGTAGTAGATGTCGGGCGCGGGGATCTCGGCGCGCAGGCTGGCGCGGGTCAGTTCGGCCACGGCGCGCAGGTCGTCGGCCATGTCGCGCACGGCGGTGACGCCGCCGTAGAGGTCGCGGCGCAGGCTGGCCTCGGCGGCGCGGCGGTTGGGCGGCGTGGCCAGGTGCTCATGGCTGTCGATCAGGCCGGGCAGCAGGAACTTGCCGGAAAGGTCGACGACGCGAGCGCCCGACGGCGCAGACAAGCGGTCCGTGGGCGCGACCTGGGTGATCCGCTCCCCGTCGACCAGCACCGACATGCCGGGCCGCGGCGGGGCGCCCGTCCCGTCGATGAGGGTGGCGTTGCGGTAGAGGGTGACCGCGGCGGCGGCCGGGCCGGCCAGCGCCAGGGTCGCGGTCAGCCCCGCCAGGAACGATCGGATCACGTGGCCCCCTTCGACAGCACGCCTGGGTTAGGGCGCGGCGGAGGCGGCGGCAAGGGCCTTGACACGTATCGATTACGCTCGTAATCGTCGTATAGAATTACATGTGTAATCTTCATGCGATACAATCAGACAATTCATGAGTCCAGCGACGGCCCGGCGCCCGAGACTTCGCGCCCATGAGGATTCTGGTCGGGACGCCCACCTACAACGGCCAGCTGACAACGAACTACACCGGCTCGCTGCTGGCCCTGTGGACCGAGTTCGACGGCCAGCTGGACTGGAAGACCACCAGCGGGACGCTGCTGGCCTGGGCGCGCAATACCCTGGCCAGCCTGGTGCTGGCGTCGGACCACACGCACCTGCTGTTCATCGATTCCGACATCGACTTCCCGCCGGGGCTGATCCGCCGGATGGTCGAGTTCGATGCGCCGGTCGTCTCGGCGGTGTGCCCGCACCGGACGCTGGATGTTGGACGGTTCCACGCCATGTCGCGGGAGTATCCCGATCCGGGCGCGGCCTGGGCGCGCTCGCTCAGCTTCGTGCTGGAGCTGGAGTCCCCGCCCGTGGAGCGCGACGGCTTCTACCGCGCCACGCGGACGGGCACCGGGCTGATGCTGATCAAGCGTGAGGTGTTCGAGACGCTGCGCGACGCCCACCCCGAGCTCTACCGCCCGGCGGCGGGCAGCTACTACGAGGCCCAGGGGCTGAAGCACGTGCTGCAGTGCTTCGACCCCGGCTACGACGCGGACGGGATCGCCATGAGCGAGGACGTGTCGTTTTGCCGGCGGTGGGAGGCGACAGGCGGCGAGGTCTGGGTGGTCTACGACGACACGGTCGGCCACATCGGGCCGTTCATGTTCCGCGCCCGGGCCTGATCCCTAGTCGCAGCCGCCCTCGGGCTGGCGCTGGAATTCGGCGGCGACCTGCCAGCAGGCGGCGTGCTCGCGCTCGGTCTGCCAGGCCCAGGCCAGGGCGGCGCACATCACCGCCAGGACCACGCTCACCAGGGCCAGAATACGCACGACAATGACCGGCCGGTCCGGCCTGGGAGCCCTCGACATGGGGTGGCTTTGAGGCAAGCCGCCGCCGGGGGCAAGCCCGGAACCCGACCGGTCCGGCGGTGTCAGGCGACTCGCCCGCTGCGCTGGAGGGCGGCCGAAAGGCGGGCCATGGCCACCTTGAGCTGGACGCGCAGTTCGTTGGCCGTGACCAGCACCGGGGCCGAGACGCCCCAGAAGATCATCAGCGCGATCATCGAGCCCTCGGACTCCACGTGGTGCGGCATCAGGAAGAGGCGCAGGCCCAGCATCCCGCCGGCCAGCATCACGATCGCCCCGCAGAAGGGTCCGCGGATCAGGCCAGCGGCCAGCACCGCGGCCACGTAGAGCATGAAGGGCGACAGCGCGCCGAGCGACGGCTCCAAGGCCACGCGCGCGGCGGTCGCGACGGCCACCAGGACCGCGGCCACGACCATCGACACCAGCGTCTGGAGGATGAGATTCCGCGGTGGAGTCACGGACTTGGCCATACGGCTGTTCTGGCGAAGACCCCGCCACGGCGCAACCGGCTTCGCCGCTGGGGCGAGCTTGCCGCAGGCCGATGCGCGTTCGGCGACCTGTCCAGCCCCCGTCGCGGCGGATATAGACTGCGGAGCGCGGCGGGTGCGCCGGCAAGGGAATGGGTATGGGCTTTTTGTTCGCGGGCGCGCCGGCGCCGATGTTCAAGGCGCGGTCGCTGGTCAATCCCCAGTTCGCCTTCTCCAGCCTGGGCGGACGCTGGGTGGTGCTGGGCTTCCTGCCCGGCCCCGGCCCCGAGCGCGATGCGGCGGTGGCCACGCTCAGCCAGTTTCCGAACCTGTTCCGCGACGACGTCTGCGTGGCGTTCGGCGTGCTGCCCGACGCCGCCTCGTTCGCCGCCGCCCGCGACGTCCCGCCGGTGCGCTGGTTCGCGGACCTGGAGGGCGACCTGCGGCGCATGTACGACGCCGAGGGGCCGGACGGCGCGGTCGCCCCGCGCTGGGTGGTGGTGGACCCGTCGCAGCGGATCCTGGGCTGGGCGCCGCTGGCCGACGGCGCGGCCCTGTTCGCCCAGGTGGCCCGCTTGGGGCCGCCACAGGACCACGCCGGGACGCCGCTGCACGCACCGGTGCTGATCGCGCCACGCATCCTGGAGCCGGACCTGTGCCGGCGGCTGATCGCCTATTACCACGAGGCCGGCGGGCAGCCTTCCGGGGTCATGCGCGAGCGGGACGGCCAGACGGTGGGGGTGCTGGACGACTTCAAGCGCCGCCACGACGCGATCATCCAGGACCAGGGCCTGATAGAGACCCTGCGCGACCGGATCAGCCGCCGGCTGGCCCCCGAGATCCAAAAGGCGTTCCAGTTCACGCCCACGCGGATCGAGCGCTACATCGTGGCCCGCTACGATGCCGAGGAGGGCGGCTACTTCAAGCCGCACCGCGACAACACCACGGCCGGGACGGCGCATCGCAAATTCGCGGTCTCGATCAACCTGAACGCCGAGGAGTTCGAGGGCGGCGACCTGCGCTTCCCCGAATTCGGGCTGCAGACCTACCGGCCGCCGACCGGCGGGGCGGTGGTGTTCTCGTGCTCGCTGCTGCACGAGGCGACGCCGGTGACCCGGGGCGCGCGCTACGCCACCCTGCCCTTCCTGTTCGACGAGGCCGGCGCGGCGATCCGTGCGAAGAACCGCCATCTGGTGGAAGGCGAGGCGCCGCTTCCCGAGCCGGAATCCCCAGTGCAGTCCTCCCAGACCCAGGCCGCCGAATAAGGGCTGGGACCTCTGCGGGCTGCACGGCTCCGCGAAGGCCCCAGCCCTCGCCGGGCGCAGGCTGACGCCCACGCCCGACGTTGGGCGCCTCGCGGTTTGCACGACCCGCGAGGTCCCAACCCTGATGACATGCGAGACGCCGGGGCAGGCTGGGTCCGGCCATCCGGGGGGCCCCGGAC
>CBHTUE010000087.1:0-18291 GCA_966096115.1 uncultured Phenylobacterium sp. | reverse complement strand
TGGTCCGGCACCGAGGTCAAGCTCGACGGCAAGGACCTGCTGATCATGAAGGAAAGCGACATCCTGGGCGTCGTTTCCTAAGCCCTCGCACCCCTTAGAATTTAGTCAGAAAAGAGATCCCATCATGGCTGCGAAAGACGTCTATTTCGCCTCCGACGCGCGTGACCGCATGCTGCGCGGCGTCAACACCCTCGCCAACGCCGTCAAGGTGACCCTGGGCCCCAAGGGCCGCAACGTGATCATCGAAAAGTCCTTCGGCGCCCCGCGCTCGACCAAGGACGGCGTCTCGGTCGCCAAGGAAATCGAACTGGTCGACAAGTTCGAGAACCTCGGCGCCCAGCTGATCCGTGAAGTCGCCTCCAAGACCAACGACAAGGCCGGCGACGGCACCACCACCGCCACGGTGCTGGCGCAAGCCATCGTCATCGAAGGCCTGAAGTCGGTCGCGGCCGGCATGAACCCGATGGACCTGAAGCGCGGCGTCGACAAGGCGGTCGCCAAGGTCGTGGAAGAGATCAAGGCCACCTCGCGCAAGGTCACCACCAACGCCGAGATCGCCCAGGTCGGCACCATCTCCGCCAACGGCGACACCGAGGTCGGCGACATGATCGCCAAGGCCATGGAAAAGGTCGGCAACGAAGGCGTCATCACGGTTGAAGAGGCCCGCACGGCCGAGACCGAGCTGGACGTCGTCGAAGGCATGCAGTTCGACCGCGGCTACCTGTCGCCCTACTTCATCACCAACGCCGAGAAGATGGAGGCCGACCTCGAAGATCCGCTCGTCCTGCTCTTCGAAAAGAAGCTCTCCTCGCTGCAGCCCCTGCTGCCGGTGCTGGAAGCCGTGGTGCAGTCGGGCAAGCCCCTGCTGATCATCGCCGAAGACGTCGAAGGCGAAGCCCTGGCCACCCTGGTGGTCAACAAGCTGCGCGGCGGCCTGCGGGTCGCGGCGGTCAAGGCGCCGGGCTTCGGTGATCGCCGCAAGGCGATGCTGGAAGACATCGCCACCCTGACCGGCGGCACGCTGGTTTCCGAAGACCTGGGCATCAAGCTGGAGAGCGTCACGCTCGACATGCTGGGCAAGGCCAAGAAGGTCACCATCACCAAGGACGACACCACGATCGTCGACGGCGCCGGCGACAAGGCCGACATCGAAGGCCGCATCTCCCAGATCAAGAAGCAGATCGAGGACACCACGTCGGACTACGACAAGGAAAAGCTGCAAGAGCGTCTGGCCAAGCTGGCCGGCGGCGTTGCGGTGGTCCGCGTCGGCGGCTCGACCGAAGTCGAGGTGAAGGAAAAGAAGGACCGCGTCGACGACGCCCTGAACGCGACCCGCGCGGCCGTGGAAGAAGGCATCGTCCCCGGCGGCGGCGTCGCCCTGCTGAAGGCCAGCCGCGCGCTGGACGGCTTCAAGGGTGACAACGACGACCAGGAAGCCGGCGTCGCCATCGTGCGTCGCGCGCTGCAGGCCCCGATCCGCCAGATCGCCGAGAACGCCGGCGTGGAAGGCTCGATCGTGGTCGGCAAGGTGCTCGAGAACGCCTCGGCCACCTTCGGCTTCAACGCCCAGACCGAAGAGTACGTGGACATGGTCAAGGCCGGCGTGATCGACCCCGCGAAGGTCGTGCGCACCGCCCTGCAGGACGCGGCCTCGGTCGCCGGCCTGATGATCACCACCGAAGCGGCCATCGTCGAAGCGCCCAAGAAGGGCGGCGGCGGCGCTGGCGGCATGCCGGGCGGCGGCATGGGCGGCATGGGCGACATGGACTTCTAGTCCACGCTCACACCCACTTGAGAACGACGGAGGGCGGGATCGAAGGATCCCGCCCTTTTCGTTTGCACCCTGCCGCCCGCCGCTTCGCGGGGGAGGTAAGGGTAGGCCTCAGTACCGCTCGATCCGCTTGGCGTCGCCGACGGCCAAGTGGCCGATCCAGCTGGCCACGCCAGTGATCACCGCCGCACCGATGCCGGGCAACAGGCCGTAGACATGCATGCCGGGCAGCAACCAGGCCACCAGCCCGATCATCAGGGCGTTCACCACCAGCAGGAACAGGCCCAGCGTCACGATCGTGATCGGCAGGGTCAGGACGAAGACGATCGGCCGCACGACGGCGTTGACCACCCCCAGCAGCAGCGCCGCGATGGCCAGCGTCATGGCGTTGTTGATGTAGACGCCGCCCAGCAGGCGGTCGGCGATCCACAGCCCCAGGGCTGCGAACACGGCGCGCACCAGAAACTTGGCGAGCATCAGGCCTCTCCCGCGAGGAACGCCGCCCGGCGCGGCCCCCGGAGGGTGAGGTCGTCCGGCCGTGTGCGCAAGCCGTTCCCGTCGCCGCCGGTCGTCGAACGGCGTCGTCGAGACAAGGGTCCGTTCATGTTTCCGGTGCAGATTGTGTCGCGACAGCCTGCCGCACGGGGGTGCCGAGGGCCTTACGACACAAGGGACTGTGCGGCGTGATCGCCCGGCTTCGAGACCTGTTGGACGAACGCATCGACGTGGTGGCGGCCACGGTGCGCTACACGCGGAGCGCCCGGATCGCCATCGGCTTCACCGTCGCAGGGCTGGTCGCCCTCCTCCTGGACGGTACGACCGCCGCGGCCTGGGCCGCGACCTATGTGGTCGCCGAGACCTGGACCTGGCTCGCCTCGCGACCTCTGGTGAAGGGTGAGCCCCTCACCCATCGGGGCCGCGCCAGCTACCTCGCCGCGATCTTCGCCCAGAGCCTGACCTGGTCGTCGCTGGCGCTGATCTTCTGGTCCGGCGACGGCGAGCCGTACCGGATCGGCGCGATGGTCACCCTGGCCGGCCTTCTGGTTCACGCCCAGGGCTTCTCGTTCCGCGCGCCGCAGACCCTCGTGCTGCTGGTGACGCCGCCCGCCGCGCTGTGGCTGGTCCTGCCTGTCGCGTTCGGCGGCTACTCCAATCCCGAATTGTTCGCGCTCACGATCGGACTGATCACGACGCTGGCCTACGTGGCGGCCAGCGCCCGGGCCAACCTGCGCAGCGCCAACGCGCTCGCCGCGGCCGAGCGCGCCGCCGTCGCCGCCAACGAGGCCAAGTCGGCGTTCCTGGCGATGGTGAGCCACGAGTTGCGCACGCCCCTCAACGGCGTGATGGGCATGGCGCGGGCCCTGCAGCGCACGAGTCTCGACGCGCGCCAGCAGGGCCAGGTGGAAACGATCCTGCGTTCCGGCGACGGCCTCCTGACCATCCTCAACGACGTGCTGGACCTGTCGAAGATCGAAGCCGGGCGCATGGACCTGGAGGTCTGCGCCTTCGATCTGCGTGACGTGGCGCAGGGCGCCGTGGCGCTGTGGACCGAGCAGGCCGCCGCCAAGGGGCTGGCCCTGGCCTGCGAGATCGACCCCGACCTGCCGGAGGCGGTGCTGGGCGACGAGACCCGGGTGCGCCAGATCGTGCTGAACCTGGTCTCCAACGCACTGAAGTTCACGGACGGCGGCGAGATCGCCATCGCGGTGCGGCCCGAGCCGGCCGCCGACGGCGACGGGGGCGTCTCGATCAGCGTGCGCGACACCGGCATCGGCATCAGCGAGGAACAGGCGCAGGGCCTGTTCCGGCCCTTCGTCCAGGCCGAGGCCTCGACGGCGCGGCGCTATGGCGGCACGGGCCTGGGCCTGTCGATCTGCCGGACGCTGGCCGCGCGGATGGGCGGTGACATCAGCGTCGAGAGCCGGCTCGGCGAGGGCTCGACCTTCCGCGTCTGGCTCCCCTTGCCGCCTGCGACGATGACCGACACCGAGCTCGAGGCGGCGCCCGCGTGCCTGCCGCCGCTGCGCATCCTGGTGGCCGACGACAACCCCATCAACCAGACCGTCGCGCGCGCCGTGCTCGAGGCGGCCGGCGCGCGGGTCGAGACCGCCGACGACGGCGACGAGGCCCTGGCCCAGCTGCGGGTGGCGGCCTTCGACGTGGTGCTGATGGACGTGAACATGCCGCGCATGGACGGGATCGAGGCGGTCAGCCGCATCCGCGCCGGGCAGGCGGGCCGCGCCGACACGCCCGTGCTGGCGCTGACCGCCGACGCCATGGCCGGCGAGGAGGCCCGTCTCATGGCCCTGGGCTTCAACGGCCTGCAGGCCAAGCCGGTGCAGCCCGCCGCCCTGATCGCGGCGATCTTCGAGGTGACGGCCGGCCGCGAGCCGGTCAGCGACGCCCAGGCCGCCTAGCTTTCCCCGTTGTAACGATACAACGGCCCAGCCTGCCGCTACGCTTTAGATAGCAATGTCATCAGCTGGGGCCGTCATGCGTCGGATCGGTTGGACGGCTATCGCCGCGGCGTTCCTCCTGATGGCCGGCGCGGGACATGCCCAGCCGGCGCCGGACAACGGCATCATCGGCGCCATGAACGGCGAAGGCGGCGATCCCGCCGAGGGCGCAACCCTCTACGTCGAGCGCTGCGCCAAGTGCCACGACAACCCCACCGGCCGCACGCCCGGCAAGGCGGTCCTGCAGGGCAGCACCCGGGCGGCGATCTCGACGTCCCTGCTCGAGGGGATCATGGCGCCGATGGCGATCGGGCTGACACCGAAGCAGCGGGCCTCGATCGCGGCGTACCTCTCGACCCGGACGGCCGGCGGGCTCAGCGACGTCGGCGCCGAAGCGCCCCCGTGCCGGGGCAAGGCGCCGCCGATGACACTTTCCGGCCCGCAGTGGAACGGCTGGGGCCGCACGGCCGGGCAGTCGCGGTTCCAGCCGGATCCCGGCTTCAAGGCGGCCGACGCGCCGCGGCTGAAGCTGAAGTGGGCCTTCGCCTATCCCGGCTCGCGCAACGGTCAGGCGACGGTGGTCGGCGGCCGCGTGTTCCTCAACTCGTTCTCCGGCGCGGTCTACGCCCTGAACGCCCAGACCGGCTGCGCCTACTGGCGCTTCGACGCCCCTGCCGGCACGCGCAGCTCGATCATCGTCGGGCGCGTGAAGGACCGCTACGCCCTCTACTTCACCGACTTCTCACGCACGGCCTATGCGCTGGACGCCGAGACGGGCGCCGTCATCTGGAAGACCCGGGTGGACGACCAGCGCGAGGTGCAGATGACCGGCTCCCCGGCCCTGTCCGGCGGGCGGCTGTTCGTCACCGTCTCCTCGGCCGAGGAGGCGATCGCGGTCGACGACTCCTACGCGTGCTGCAAGTTCCGCGGCGCCGTCGTCGCCGTCGATGCGATCAGCGGCAAGGTGCTGTGGAAGACCTATACGACGCCGGGCCCCGCCAAGCCGTTCAAGACCAACGCCAAGGGCGTGCAGATGTACGGCCCCGCCGGCGGGGCGATCTGGTCGGCGGCGACGATCGATGCGAAGCGCGGCCTCGTCTATGTGGCGACGGGCGATTCCTACACCGACGTGGAATTCCCTTACGCCGACGCCATCGTGGCGCTGGACCAGCGCAGCGGCGCGGTCCGCTGGGCCCGGCAGCTCACCCGCGGCGACAACTATATCAACGGCTGTTTCGGCAACAATCGCCGCGCCAACTGCCCCACCGAGCCGGGCCCGGACGTGGACTTCGGCGCCTCGCCGATCCTGCACACCCTGAAGTCCGGCAGGCAGGTGATCCTGGCGGGTCAGAAATCGAGCCAGGTCTACGCGCTGGATCCCGACGCCCGCGGCAAGGTCATCTGGGAGCATCGCCTCAGCGACGGCGGCCCGCTGGGCGGCATCGAGTTCGGCATGGCGGCGGACGCGGAGACGCTCTACGCCCCGGTCGCCGACGTCTTCCCGCAGAAGGGCAAAGCCAAGCCGCAGCTCGCCGCCATCCGCATCGCCGACGGCAAGGTGCTGTGGACCGCCGAGCCGCCGCGCGTCGCCTGCGCCTGGCGCGGCCCGTTCTGTTCGCCGGCCCTGTCGCAGGCCGCCTCGGCCATGCCGGGCCTAGTGTTCGCGGGCTCGATGGACGGCCGCTTCCGCGCCTTCGACGCCGGCACGGGCAAGGTGGTCTGGGAGACCAACACCGCCGATCCCGAGGTGGCCACGGTCTCGGGCCGGATGGCCAAGGGCGGCGTGCTCGACGGCGCGGGCCCGACCATCGCCGGCGGCATCGTCTACGTGAACTCCGGCTACCAGGGCCGCTCCGGCGCGCCCGGCAACGTCCTGCTCGCCTATTCGGTCGACGGGACGTAGCGCGCGCGGCCGTCCCAGGCCCGCGCGGTCATATAGACGTTCTCGATCGTTCTCATCCTGACAATCGATTTTACATCGGGTCGATCAGGGTTTTGTGTAGCGGCCATCGCCGGCCACCGGGCCGACAATGGGCGCGCGCCGCCGCAGATTTATGGAGACAGAAATGGCCGACGATTCCGCACCGGGATGCCCCGTGGCTCATGGTCGCTCCGTCCGGACCAACCGCGATTGGTGGCCGGACAAGCTGCGCCTGGATGGCCTGAACCAGCACGCGCCGCGCTCCAATCCGATGGGCCCGGCGTTCGACTACGCCGCCGAGTTCAAGACCCTCGACCTGGACGCCGTGATCAGGGACCTGCACGCCCTGATGACGGACTCGCAGGACTGGTGGCCGGCCGACTTCGGCCACTACGGCGGCCTCTTCATCCGGCTGGCGTGGCACAGCGCCGGCACCTACCGCATCAGCGACGGCCGCGGCGGCGCGGGCGGGGGCCAGCAGCGGTTCGCCCCGCTGAACAGCTGGCCGGACAACACCAACCTGGACAAGGCGCGCCGCCTGCTGTGGCCGATCAAGCAGAAGTACGGCCGCAAGATCTCGTGGGCCGACCTCTATGTTCTGGTCGGCAACGTCGCGCTGGAGTCCATGGGCTTCAAGACCTTCGGCTTCGCCGGCGGGCGCGCCGACACCTGGGAGCCGGAGGAGCTCTACTGGGGGCCGGAAGGCAGTTGGTTGGGCGACGAGCGCTACAGCGGCGAGCGCCAGCTCCATAAGGCGCTGGGCGCGGTGCAGATGGGCCTGATCTACGTCAATCCGGAAGGGCCGAACGGCAACCCCGACCCGGTCGCTTCGGCGCGCGACATCCGCGACACCTTCGCCCGCATGGCGATGGACGACGAGGAGACCGTCGCCCTGATCGCCGGCGGCCACACCTTCGGCAAGACCCACGGCGCGGGCGACCCATCCTTGATCGGCCCTGAGCCGGAAGGCGCGGTGATCGAGGACCAGGGCCTGGGCTGGCGCAGCAAGCACGGCACGGGTATCGGCGCCGACGCCATCACCGGCGGTCCGGAAGTCACCTGGAGCCAGACGCCGACGAAGTGGTCCAACCACTTCTTCGACAACCTCTTCAAGTACGAGTGGGAGCTGACCGAGAGCCCGGCCGGCGCCAAGCAGTGGCGCGCCAAGAACGCGCCGGCCGACATTCCCGACGCCTTCGATCCGTCGAAGACCCGCGTTCCCACCATGCTGACCTCGGACCTCGCGCTCCGCTTCGACCCGGCCTACGAGAAGATCTCGCGGCGCTTCCACGCGGATCCCGAGCAGTTCGCCGACGCCTTCGCCCGCGCGTGGTTCAAGCTCACCCACCGCGACATGGGCCCGATCCAGCGCTACCTCGGCCCGCTGGTCCCGCGCGAGCGGCTGATCTGGCAGGACCCGATCCCGGCGGCGGACCACCCGCTGGTCGACGCCGGGGATGTGGCGGCCCTCAAGACCGAGATCCTGGCCTCCGGCCTCAGCGTCGCACAGCTGGTGTCGGCGGCCTGGGCCTCGGCCTCAACCTTCCGCGGCTCGGACAAGCGCGGCGGCGCCAACGGGGCGCGCGTCCGGCTGGCCCCGCAGAAGGACTGGGCGGTGAACGACCCGCCCGAACTGGCCAAGGTGCTGCAGGCGCTCGAGGCGATCCAGGCGCGGTTCAACGCCCGGGCCGGCGGCGGCAGGAAGGTGTCGCTGGCCGACCTGATCGTGCTGGGCGGCTCGGCCGCGGTCGAACAGGCGGCGCGCGACGCCGGGGTGGAGGTCGAGGCGCCGTTCACGCCCGGCCGCATGGACGCCTCGGCCGAGCAGACCGACGCGGAGTCATTCGCTCCGCTGGAGCCGGTCTCCGACGGCTTCCGCAACTATCGCGGCGGCGGCGAGCAGTTCATGGCGCCGGAGGAGGCGCTGGTGGACCGCGCGCAGCTGCTGGGCCTGAGCGGGCCGGAGCTGACGGCGCTGGTGGGCGGGCTGCGCGTCCTCGGCGCCAACACCGGCGGTTCGAAGGACGGGGTCTTCACGCAGAGGCCCGGCCAGCTGACCAACGACTTCTTCGTCAACCTGCTGGACATGGGCGTCGAATGGTCCGCCACGGGATCGGACACCCGGTTCGAAGGCCGTGACCGCAAGACCAAGGCGCTCCGCTGGACCGGCACGCGCGTCGACCTGATCTTCGGCTCGCACGCAGAACTGCGTGCGCTGGCCGAGGTCTACGCCAGCGCCGACGCCCAGGCGAAGTTCGCCCGGGACTTCGTGGCCGCCTGGACCAAGGTGATGAACGCCGACCGCTACGACCTGTAGCGGGTCGCCGTCAGGCCCGGACGGTCTCCAGGCTGGGGATCGTCTGGGTCAGGCGGCCGCCGACTCGGATCGGCTCGATGCGGCGGGCGAGGCCGGTGGCCGGGTCGGTCTCGACGAACACGCCGCAGACCGTGGCGGGGCCCTCGGCGGGCTTGTAGCGGCCGCCGGAGATGCGGGTCGTGAACCGGCGCAGCGGCTCTTCCTTCTGGTTGCCGATCACGCTGTCGTAGTCGGCGCAGGCGCCGGCGTCGGTCTGGTAGGCGGTGCCGCCGGGCAGGATCTGGCAGTCGGCGGTCGGCACGTGGCTGTGGGTGCCCACCACCAGGCTGGCGCGGGCGTCACAGAAGTGGCCCATGGCCATCTTCTCCGAGGTGGCCTCGGCGTGGATATCGACCACGATCACGTCAGCCACGGCCCCCAGGGGGCAGGCCTCCAGCTCCTTGTCGACGGCGGCGAAGGGGTCGTCGAGGGAATCCATGAACACCCGGCCCAGCAGGTTGATCACCAGGATCCGGTGGCCGGCCTCGGTGTCGAACAGCTGGGCCCCGCGGCCCGGGGCCGCGGAGAACGCCGAATAGTTCAACGGGCGGATCAGCCGCGGCTCGCGGACGATGTAGGTCATCGCCTCCTTCTGGTCCCAGGAGTGGTTGCCCAGGGTCAGGCAGTCGGCGCCGGCCTCGAACAGCTCCTTGGCCGTGGCCTCGGTGATACCGAAGCCGGCCGCGGCGTTCTCGGCGTTGATGATGACGAACTCGAGGTCCAGCACGCGGCGCAGGCCCGGCAGGTGCTCGGCCAGGGCCTCGCGGCCCGATCGGCCGACCACATCTCCAAAAAAGGCGAAACGCATCAAAGCTCTCTAACCGAAGTGCCGGTATCCAGTCTCGGTGAGAATGGCGTCCAGGCGCTGGTCGTGCGGCTCGGTCGGGATCTCGCTCACCTCCTGGCCGGCGTAGGCCAGGCCGATGACCACCACCGGCTTCTTCGCCCGCAGCGCCTCGATCGTGCGGTCATAGTGCCCGCCGCCCTGTCCCAGCCGCCCTCCGTGGCGGTCGAAGGCCAGCACCGGGGTGAGCACCACGTCCGGCAGGGTCTCGGCGGCGCCGGACGCCGGAGCGGGGATGCCCAGGGCGTCCAGCGCCAGCGGTTCGCCGGGCTCGTGCAGCCGGAAGACCAGCGGCGTCTCGCGCGCCAGCACCACCGGCAGCGCCCGGCGCGCGCCGCCGATACGGATCGGCGTGGGATCGAGTTCGGAGCCCACCGGATGATAGAGGCCGTAGACCTCGACGTCGGGCAGGTCCGGCAGGTGCGCCGCCGCCTGCGCCGCCGCATCCGGGTTGTCGAACGCCAGCTTGCGGCGCAGTGCGCGCATCTCGGCGCGGAGGGCGGCCTTGGACATCATCCAGGGTTGTATACATGCTTCCCCCGCTTGCGGGGGAAGAGGTGGCGGCGCCGCGAAGAGCCGTGAAGGACTGTTCAATTCCCTCGACCTGGATAGACCAGGTGGGCGCCGTGTGCCGAAGACCACGATCCCCGGCAGGGACAGCTCCCTATGAGTGAATTAAGGTCGCTGGAATTTGTTCGCCTTCGACGAGAGCCGCAGCAGGACCCGCCATCGACTAAGGTAGGCCCGCAAGGCGCCAGTCTCAAGGACAACCGGGGAGAGACATGGGATCGCAGGCCATTCAGGCGCTCCTGGACCGCGCCGTCGCCGAGGGCGCAGCCCCGGGGCTGACCGCGGCGGTCGCCTATGCCGACGGGCGGGACGAGCATTTCGCCGCCGGCGTGCACGGCGTCGGCGACCCGACGCCGATGGCTCCGGACTCGGTATTTTGGATCGCCTCGTGCACCAAGGCCATCGCGTCCGCCGCAGCCCTGCAACTGGTCGAGCGCGGCGTCCTCGACCTGGACGGGCCGGTCGGCGAGCGGCTCCCGAACCTGGCGACCCCGAAGGTGCTGGAGGGTTTCGGGGCGGACGGAACCCCGCGCACGCGGCCGGCGCGCAGACCGATCACCCTGCGTAGCCTGCTTACCCACACGTCGGGGCTCGCGTATGACTTCTTCAGCGCGGACCTGACCCGCTACTATGCCACCACCGGCGAGAGCCTGTTCGGCAGTCTGGCGAGCGGCCCGCTGCTGGTCTTCGAGCCGGGCGAAGCCTGGCAGTACGGGATCAGCACCGACGCCGTCGGCTGGCTGGTCGAGGCCGCCAGCGGCCAGACGCTGGCCGCCTATTGCGGCGAACACATCCTGCGGCCTCTGGGCATGAACCACACGACGTTCGGGCCGGGCGAGGGTGGTTTGGCGGGCATGCACATGCGCGGCGGCGACGGGACGTTCGCGCCGTCCGACCGGTTCCCCGACAACCCGATGCTGCACGGCGGCGGCGGGCTCTATTCGACGGCGGGCGACTACCTGAAGTTCCTGCGCGCGGTGATCGCGCCGGACGGCGGCGGCGTCTTCGGCCCGCAGGCGCTGGAGATGCTGCGCCGAAGCGAAAGTACGGTCGGCGCGGCCGGTGAGCTGGCGACCGCGGCCCCGCCGCTCAGCCACGACTTTCGCCCCATGCCCGGCACGCCGAAGTCCTGGAGCCTGGCCTTCCTGTGCAACGACGCCGACGTGCCGGGCGCCCGGCGCGCGGGCTCGCTGACCTGGGGCGGCCTCGCCAACTGCTACTACTGGGCCGACCCCGCCAGCGGCGTGGCCGGTGTGCTCTGCGCCCAGTTCCTGCCCTTCGCGGACCCGGCGATGCTGTCGACCTTCGAGAGCTTCGAGCGCGCGGTGTATGCGGCATAGGCGCATTGGGGCTTGGGCCGGGCGTCGTCAGGCCCTACATCGGGGCCCTTGAACGCCGAGACCAACATCGCCGAAGTCAACCTGGCGCGGCAGGCCAACGAGCTGGCCCGCGACCTGGCGCGCGCCCATCCGCGCGTCTACTGGATGGACCTCGCCATTACCGCGGCCGTCACCTGGCTCAGCCTTTTCATCGCCACCACCAGCGCCGATCCGGCGTGGGCGATCATGGCGGGCGTGGTCTGCATCCTGGCCCTCTACCGCGGCATCAGCTTCATCCACGAGCTGACCCACCTGCGGCGCGACGACGTGCCGGGCTTCCACTTCGCGTGGAACGTGCTGATCGGCGTGCCGTGGCTGACACCGTCGCTGCTGTACGAGGGCGTGCACATCCTGCACCACGCCAAGGACCGCTACGGCACCGCACGCGACCCCGAATACCACCCGCTGGCGCGCCGGCCGCCGCATGAGCTGGCGGTGTTCCTCGGGATCGCGCTGCTGGCGCCGGTCGGGGTGATCCTGCGCTTCGCGATCCTGGCGCCGCTCAGCTTCCTGATCCCGCCGCTGCGCACCTTCGTGATCGCCAAGACCAGCGGCATGGTGATCAACCCCGGCTTCTCCCGGGACGACTTCGAGCGCGCCCGCTCGGCCCCCTGGCTGGCCCAGGAGATCGGCGCCTGGCTGTGGAGCTGGACGGTGCTGGGCCTGACCGCCGCCGGCGTCATACCGCTCCGCGCGCTGGTCATCGCCATGGTGATCTTCGCCCTGATGACCGTCCTCAACCAGCTGCGCACCGCAGTGGCGCACTACTGGGAGAACGAGGGCGGGCAGATGGCGGTGTTGGACCAGTTCCTCGACACCGTGAACGTGCCGCCGCCGGCGATGCTGCCGTTCCTCTGGGCGCCGGTGGGCCTGCGCTACCACGCCCTGCACCATCTGATGCCGCGCCTGCCCTACCACAACCTGGGGACCGCCCACCGGCGGCTGGTCGAGGCGCTCCCGCCCGATCATGTGTACCGGCAGGTGGAGCAGCGCGAATTGCTCCCGGCGCTGGGACGGCTGATCGGACGGATGCGGCAGCGCCACTGATCTCTTGCCTTTCCCGCGAGCGGGAAAGGCAAGGCTCGGATCGGCTACACCTGCGCCAGCTTCTCGATCCGGCTCGCCGCCGCCTCCAGCGCGCTCACCGCGCGGCCCTCGATGCGGCCGCGGTCCGTCTGCAGCCGGTTGACCTCGACCTGCAGGGCGGCGAGCCGGCTCTTGGCGTCGTAGAGTTCGTCGGCCAGCATCAAGGCGCCCATCAGGAACAGGCGGGTGTCGCCCAGCTGGCCCATGTCCTGGCTCACCTGGCGCACCTGGTGGTCGAACATCTTGCCCAGGTCCTGCAGGTGCGATTCCTGCCCGTCCTCGCAGCCCACCGCATAGGGCCGGCCGTTCACGTCGATGTTGATCTGGGCCATTCCTAAGCCTCCTGCCCGTTCAGGGCGGCGCGGATTTGCAGGATCGCGTTGCCGAGCGCAGCCGAGGCCTGGGCGCCGGCCTCTTCCAGTTCCCGTTCCCGGGCCTTGGCCTGGTCCAGTTCGGCGGCCAGCTTGGCGCGGTCGGCGTCGAACAGGCCGCCCGCCTCGGCCCCGGCCTCGCGCAGCTTCTGGCCGAGCCGCTGTTCCAGCACGTGGATCGCGCTTTCCAGCCGCTTGGCCGCCAGATCCAGCGCGCTCTCGCCTTGGCTCATACGATCCTCCAAAGGCCGTCCCGGGCTCTATAGCCTGCGTCGGTGAGTCTCGCGAAATGGGCGGGTGTTTCTGGGGCGATTTCTTGACCCCCGGCCCGTCGCGTGCGAGGCGGCGCTCACATTTTCCCGCCACCAGATTCTGCAGGACCGATGCCCGCGCCGCTGACCAAGATGGCCGACGCCATTCGCGTACTCTCGATGGACGCGGTCCACCGCGCCAAGTCCGGACACCAGGGCATGCCCATGGGCATGGCCGACGTGGCCACGGTGCTGTTCACGAAGTTCTTGAAATACGACGCCGCCCGGCCCGACTGGCACGACCGCGACCGCTTCGTGCTGTCGGCGGGCCACGGCTCGATGCTGCTGTACAGCCTGCTGCACCTGACCGGCGTGAAGGCCGTGACCATGGAGCAGATCAGGAACTTCCGGCAGCTGGGCTCCAACACGCCCGGCCACCCGGAGTACGGCCACACGCCGGGCGTCGAGACCACCACCGGGCCGCTGGGCCAGGGCCTGGCAACCGCCATCGGCATGGCCATGGCGGAGCGCCACCTGAACGCCCGCTTCGGCGACGCCCTGGTCGACCACCGCACCTGGGTGGTGGCCGGCGACGGCTGCCTGATGGAGGGCGTCAGCCACGAGGCGATCAGCCTGGCCGGGCGGCTGAAGCTCGCCAAGCTCACTGTCCTCTTCGACGACAACAACACCACCATCGACGGCGAGGCGACCATCGCCGAAACCGGGGACCAGGCGGCCCGCTTCAAGGCCGCCGGCTGGGCGGTGAAGACCGTCGACGGCCACGACCACGGCAAGATCGCCGCCGCCCTGCGCTGGGCGGTCAAGCAGGACCGCCCGACGATTATCGCCTGCAAGACGCTCATATCGAAGGGCGCCGGGCCGAAGGAAGGCGACCCCCACAGCCACGGCTATACCCTGTTCGACGACCAGATCGCCGACGCCCGCAAGGCCATGGGCTGGACCGCCGAGCCGTTCACCGTGCCGGACGAGATCCTGCGCCCCTGGCGCGCCGCCGGCCGCAAGGGCGCCCGGGTGCGCAAGGCCTGGCAGGCCACGCTGGACGTCTCCGGCCAGAAGGCCGACTTCGACCGCGCCATGGCCGGCGAACTGCCCGCAGGCGCCTTCGAGGCGATCGACGCCCACATCGCCAAGTCCGCCGCCGACAAGCCGGCGCTGGCCACCCGCCAGCACTCCGGCGCGGCCCTGGACCAGCTGATCCCGGCGATCCCGGAGATGGTGGGCGGCTCGGCCGACCTCACCGGCTCAAACAACACCATCGTCAAAGGCATGGGGACGTTCGACACCCCCGGCTACGACGGCCGCTACGTGCACTACGGCGTGCGCGAGTTCGGCATGGCGGCGGCCATGAACGGCATGGCGCTGCACGGCGGGGTGATCCCCTACTCCGGCACCTTCATGGTGTTCTCCGACTACAGCCGCCCGGCCATCCGCCTGGGCGCGCTGATGGGCGTGCGCGTCGTCCACGTGATGACCCACGACAGCATCGGCCTGGGCGAGGACGGCCCGACCCACCAGCCGGTGGAGCACCTGGCCAGCTTGCGCGCCATGCCCAACCTCAACGTCTTCCGCCCGGCGGATTCGGTGGAGACCGCCGAATGCTGGAAGCTGGCGCTGGAGGCCAAGACGACGCCATCGCTGATGGCCCTCAGTCGCCAGAAGGTCCCGGCCGTCCGCACCTCTGCGGGCGAGAACCTGTCGGCTCGCGGCGCGTACCAGCTGGCCGCCGCCGGCCATCCGGCCCAGGTGACGATCTTCGCCACCGGCTCGGAGGTCGGCGTCGCCATGGCCGCCCGAGACCTGCTGGAAGCCGACGGCATCGGCGCCCGCGTGGTCTCGGTCCCCTGCTTCGAATTGTTCGCCGCCCAGCCGGCCGACTACCAGGCCCAGGTGATCGGAGAGACGGACGTCCGCGTGGCGGTCGAGGCCGGCGTGCAGCAGGGCTGGGAACGGTTCATCGGCCCGGACGGAGCCTTCGTCGGCATGCACGGCTTCGGCGCCAGCGCCCCGTTTGAGAAGCTCTACGACCACTTCGGCATCACCGCCCAGGCCGTCGCCGCGGCGGCGAAGGCGAAGCTCTAGCCTCACCCCTCTGCTCGTCATGGCCGGGCTTGTCCCGGCCACCCAGAGACGCAGACGGACAAGACTTGATCGCGGAGGCGCCGCCGCGCGTGTTCGGCGCCGACAGTGTGTCTGGGTGGCCGGGACAAGCCCGGCCATGACGATCCGGAGGATTGGATGAATCCGCGAGCCCCCCGCCTCGGCACGCCGCTGTCGCCCACCGCCGTCCGGGTGATGCTCCTGGGCTCCGGCGAGCTCGGCAAGGAGGTGGCGATCGAGCTGCAGCGGCTGGGCTGCGAGGTGATCGCCTGCGACCGTTATGCGAACGCCCCGGCCATGCAGGTGGCCCACCGCAGCCACGTGCTGGCGATGACCGACGCCAAGGCCCTGCGCGCCGTGGTCGAGGCCGAACGCCCGCACCTGATCGTGCCGGAGATCGAGGCGATCGCCACTGACGAACTGTCACGCATCGAGGCCGACGGCCTGGCCGTCTGCATCCCGACGGCCCGCGCGGCCCAGCTGACGATGAACCGCGAGGGCATCCGCCGCCTCGCCGCCGAGGAGTTGGGCCTGCCCACCAGCGCCTACGCCTTCGCTTCGTCCGAGGTTGAACTGGCCAAGGCCGCCGCCGAGGTCACCGGCTTCCCGTGCTTCGTGAAGCCGGTGATGAGCTCCTCCGGCAAGGGCCAGAGCTACGTCGAGGACGCCGCGGGCATCGCCGCCGCCTGGAAGTACGCCCTGGAAGGCGGTCGGGTGGAACAGCCACGCGTGATCGTCGAGGGCCGGGTCGCCTTCGACTTCGAGATCACGCAACTCACCGTCCGCAGCCTACAGGACGGCGAGGTCGTCACCAGCTTCTGCGAGCCCATCGGCCACCGGCAGGTGAAGGGCGACTACGTGGAGAGCTGGCAGCCGCAGGCGATGACGCCGGCCGCGCTCGCCCGCTCGCGCGAGATCGCCAAGGCGGTGACGGACGCGCTGGGCGGTCAGGGCATCTTCGGCGTCGAGCTGTTCGTGAAGGGCGACGAGGTGTGGTTCTCCGAGGTCTCGCCCCGGCCGCACGACACCGGCCTGGTCACCCTGGTGACCCAATACCAGAGCGAGTTCGCCCTGCACGCCCGCGCCATCCTGGGCTTGCCCACCGACGTCAGCCTGCGCGAGCCGGGCGCCAGCGCGGTAATCTACGGCGGCCTGGAGGCCAGGGGCATCGCCTTCGAGGGCGTGGCCGAGGCGCTGAGCGTGCCGGGCGCCGACCTGCGTCTGTTCGGCAAGCCGGAGAGCTACGAACGCCGCCGCATGGGCGTCGCCCTGGCCCGCGCCGCCGACACCGACAGCGCCCGCCTGCGCGCCGCCGAGGCCGCGGGGCGGGTGAAGCCTTCCCTCCCTTAATGGGGAGGGAAGAAGGGGAATCGGGTTGACTTACCCGGCGCCGCCCGAAAAGAACCGCGCCCAACAGAACATTCCGAAGGAGTTCCGCCTCATGGCTGTCCGCGTTGCGATCAACGGCTTCGGCCGCATCGGCCGCCTGGTGCTGCGATCGATCGTCGAACACGGACGCCAGGACATCGAGGTCGTCGCGATCAACGACCTGGGCCCCGTCGAGACCAACGCCCACCTGCTGCGCTACGACAGCGTGCACGGCCGCTTCCCGGCCGAGGTGAAGGTCGACGGCGACTTCATCGAGGTGGCGGGCCACGGGCGTATCAAGGTCACCGCCGAGCGCGATCCGGCCAAGCTGCCGCACAAGGACCTGGGCGTGGACATCGCGCTCGAGTGCACCGGCATCTTCACCACCAAGGAAAAGGCCCAGGCCCACCTCGAGGCCGGCGCCAAGCGGGTGATCATCTCGGCCCCGGGCACGAACGTCGACAAGACCGTCGTCTACGGCGTGAACCACAAGACGCTGACCAAGGATGACCTGATCATCTCGAACGCGTCGTGCACCACCAACTGCCTGGCCCCGGTGGCCCACGTGCTGCAGGAGCTGTGCGGCATCGAGCGTGGCTACATGACCACGATCCACTCCTACACGGGCGACCAGCCCACGCTGGACACCCTGCACAGCGACCTCTACCGCGCTCGCGCCGCGGCGATGTCGATGATCCCGACCTCCACCGGCGCGGCCAAGGCGCTGGGGCTGGTGATCCCGGCGCTGGCCGGCAAGCTGGACGGCTCCTCGATCCGGGTGCCGACGCCGAACGTCTCGGTGGTCGATCTGACGTTCGTGCCGGGCAAGTCGGTGACGGCGGCCGACATCAACGCCGCCATGGAAGCGGCCGCCGGCGGCGCGCTGAAGGGCGTGTTGGCGGTGACCAAGGACCCTCTGGTCTCAGTGGACTTCAACCACAACCCGGCGTCCTCCACCGTGGCCCTGCCGCAGACCCAGGTGATCGACGGCGGCCTCGGCCGCGTGCTCAGCTGGTACGACAACGAGTGGGGGTTCTCGACCCGGATGAGCGACACCGCCGTCCACATGGCGTCGCTGATCTAAGACGGGCCCGGCCATGCGTTTCCGCACTCTCGACGACGCCGATCTCCAGGGCCGGCGCGCCCTGGTGCGGGTGGACCTGAACGTCCCGATGGAGGACGGCAAGGTCAGCGACGATACCCGCCTGCGCGCCGCCAAGCCCACGGTCGACAAGCTACGCGCCGGCGGAGCCAGGGTGATCCTGCTGGCCCACTTCGACCGGCCCAAGGGCAAGGTCGTTCCCTCGATGAGCCTGAAGCCGATCGTGGAGCCGCTGTCGAAGGTGCTGGGCTGTCCGGTCGCCTTCGCGGAGGACTGCATCGGGCCCAAGGCGCGCGAGGCGGTGAACGCCCTGCAACCGGGGCAAGTCCTACTGCTCGAGAACGTGCGCTTCCACGCGGGCGAGGAGGAGAATGGGCGTCAGTTTGCCGACGCCCTGGCCGCCAACGGCGACCTGTACGTCAACGACGCCTTCTCGGCCGCCCACCGGGCGCACGCCTCGACGGAGGCGTTGGCGAAACGCCTCCCGGCGTACGCCGGCGAGCAGATGCGGTTGGAGCTGGACGCCCTGGACCGCGCGCTGGGCCACCCGGAGCGTCCGGTGCTGGGCATCGTCGGCGGCTCGAAGGTCTCGACCAAGCTGGACCTGCTGAAGCATCTGGTGACCAAGCTGGACAAGCTGGCGATCGGCGGCGGCATGGCCAACACCTTCCTCTACGCCCAGGGCCACGACGTCGGCG
>CBHTUE010000086.1:0-18527 GCA_966096115.1 uncultured Phenylobacterium sp. | reverse complement strand
GCAGGCTAACCCGTCTCCGCCGACAGACCAATGTTCCGCCGCAGGGAGCGCGACTCTGCTGGCGTGGACGGCGCGGAGCGCCTCGACGAGGCCCACGCATACCTGGAAGAGGGCAAGCTGATCGGGTTGCGCCGCTAACCGCGAATTGGTCCCGCGGTCGGACCCCGGCGGAGCAGGTTCCGGGCGAGCAGCAGCGTCCAGACCGGGTAGGCGAAGCGGCCGACCACGGTTCCCAAGGCCAGGCAGAGGTGAGCGATCACATTGGCTGGCGTCCAGGCCTGGGCGTCGATCTCGGCGTTGGTCAGAGGCCCCGCAAACACCCCCGGCGCGACCAGGGCGCCATAAATCAGGAACCCGGCCCCTACGATCAGCAGTCCCAGGCCGGCGATCAGCCCGGTTCGCGCCAGGCCCCCCGCCAGCAGGTCGCTGGGCTTGCGGTTGGCGACCAGAAGCCAGACGCCCACGACCCCTTGCGGCAGCATATAGAGCATGTCCGACGTGACATTCGCGAAGCGGAGCAGAAGGAGCACCACGAGCGCGGCCTGAGCCACGATCCCGAGGACCGCCGGAAAGGATCTCCAGGTCCTCTGGGTCGGTACGCCGACGACCAGGGTCACGGGGATCATCGCCATCGCCTGGAGGAGCACGCCGGCGTCCTGAAATCGAAAGAGGTCCGGATAGCGCCGGAGCGTCTCGGGCGACGGCGTGGGCGCCAGAAGGGCCGCAACGAGGAACCCGAAGCCCACGAAGCCGGCGAGAGCGGCGAGGATCGCCGACCAGCCGCAGAGGCGTTGCATCGCGGCGGTCGGCATCGGTCGGTGGCCCTTGCGGCCCGCCTTGGGCAGGCTTCACAGTGGCGGCCCGGTGAGGTCGGTGTCAATCAAAGCCCGGGAGGGCGAGCCGCCGAGGTGCGGCCGGGCTGGCGACAGCCTCGCGAGAGTTTCGGGTCGCCGCTGCGGTCGATGCTCGTCGCCGCGCTTGCCGACTCTTCGTCGCGAACGACCGCTATCTTCGAGCCGCCCTCTCGAACCGCGTGCTGAAGCTGACGCCCCGGGGAATCCAGGAGTACGGGGGACTCGGAATATGTGGCCCGCAGCCGCGAGGAAGCGCTGGGGCTTCACGCGGGCGGGCAAAAACATCTGCTCGCCGGTCAAGCCCGAGGGACCTCACAAGCGACCTTTGATCCAGGCGGATGTGCCGGCTGAGACGGCTCTGACGGCCCGAGGTCCGCACGTCGCGGGCCTTCACGGGATCGAGGCCAGCGCGGCCCCACCTGCGCGCAACGCCCCTGGCGGAACGGCGTTGATCGGACGACGGGCGTCGCATAAGCGAGCGATGGTTCAGGAGAGCGCGCGGTTGATCAGTCTGGCCTATTTCAGCAGTGCGTCCGGACACGGCGCGTCCGACTTGGATCCGATCCTTGCCATTTCGCGCCGCAACAATGCGGCGGCGGGGGTGACCGGCCTACTGTGCCATGTCGACGGGTCATTCCTTCAGTTCCTAGAAGGCGAGGACGGCGCTGTGCGCGCGACGTTCGACCGGATCGCGGTGGACCCGCGCCACCGCGACATCGTCAAGGTGTACGACGCGACGATCCAGACCCGGGCGTTTGGGGATTGGTCTATGGGCGTCGTGAACGCTCACAACGTCGACGCGGCCCACCAGGCCTTCTGTCGCAATCTGCGGGAGGTGGAGATCCACGCCGACGCGGAACACCGTAAGGCGCTCGAAGGTATTCTCCATGTCTTCCGCGCGTGGCTTCGCTGACGCCGGCGTCGTAGGCGGGGGCCCGTGAACTAAGTCGGTCGCCCGACGTTCGTGGGTCTCGGCTGTCAGGGTGGCTCAAATGTCTGGAAATGCGCCGCTGGCCGCGCAAGCGGCTGTGCTGGACGACCTCGACGTGCTCGCGCCGTTCGCGCTCGGGCAGTCGCCCACGCCGATGGTGATCACCGATCCGCGGCAGGACGACAACCCGATCGTCCTGGCCAACCAGGCGTTCCTGGACCTGTGCGGCTACGCCGCCGACGAGGTCATCGGGCGGAACTGCCGCTTCCTGCAGGGTCCCGGAAGCGACGCCGGCGCGATCGAGGCGCTGCGCCGCGCGGTGGCGGCGCGCGAAACAACATCGGTGGAGATCCTCAACTACCGCCGCGACGGCGCCGCTTATTGGAACCGGGTTCACCTCAGTCCCGTGTACGACGCGGCCGGCCGGCTGGCGTACTTCTTCGCCGCCCAGGTCGACCTCAGTCCGCAGCGCGAGGCCGAGTCGCTGCGCGCTGCGGAGCATCGCCTTCTGCGCGAGGTGGACCATCGCGCCATGAATGCGCTCGCCCTAGTTCAGGGGATCGTTCGCCTGACCAACGCGGAGGGGGCGCCGTCGTACGCCAAGGCGGTGCAGGCCCGGGTCGAATGTCTGGCTCGCGCGCATCAGCTCCTGAGCGCCCGAAGCTGGACGCCCGCGCCCCTTGCGGACGTCCTGCGGGCCGAGACTTCCGCCTATCTGGATGTCAACCTCACCCTGGACGGGCCCTTCGTCCTGATCGGCGCTCAGCAGATACAGCCGCTCACCCTCGTGGTGCATGAAGTCGTGTCCAACGCCATCCAGCATGGCGCGCTCGGGCGGCCGGGCGGATCGGTGTCGGTGAGCTGGAGAGTTGCCGACGACCGGATCGAGCTGGACTGGGCCGAGCGGGGCTGCCCGGGCGCCGCGCAGGGGCCAGCCGGCTTCGGCACCCGCATCGTGAACGCTGTCCTGAAGCAGCAGCTTCGTGGCGCGGTCCGAAGGAGTTGGGAGCCTGACGGGCTGTCCATGTCGCTGTCGTTTCCGGGATTGCCCCCGAGCGTGGTGTAGCCGCGTTCGGCGAAGTCTTGGTTGGAGATGCCGACGCGCCCTATGGTCGCGTCGTCCTTGCGGTTCAGCGGCCGGCCTGCATTGACGCCGAAGTCTTCCATCATCGTCCTTGCGACACTCTGCTTTGGGCGTCGACTTCAGCGCCCGCTTCTTGCGCATCTCAGTCCTTGGACCGCTCCCCGTTGGCGGCGCGAATTTGCTCTCGGCCGAGCCGGGCCAACTGTTGATAGAATTGAATGTGCGCACCCAAGACCGTCAGCGGGTCGACCGCGGCGATGGCGTCCTGCATTTCCTCATCGAGCTCATCGACGGCGCTCGCCTGGATCAGTATGAATTTGTTGTGCGCGAAGATGTGCGCGATCCGCGGCTTGCGCAGATGAAAGGCCGCCAGGATCGCGTAGTGATCGAGCTTGAGGATCTCCGCGAACTGCCGAACCTGGTCGAGGAAGAGCGCGGTCCGACCTTTCTCGAAGTCCTGGCGCCTGGAGCGCGAGGTTGATGCGTGGATCGCCTCCCGGGCGCAGTCGCCGGGGGCAGAGCCGAGACCCATCCCGAAGGCCGAGGTGAGTCCACCTGTGCCCAAGGTCACGAAGTCCACAGCGCCGCAGGTCGTGCCGGCGTCCACGCCCTCGTCCCCGCCGCCGGCGGGTCTGGCCGCCCTGCTCCAACCGGTTCGCAGCTTGCAGGCCGGCGGGCGAGGGGAGCCCGCCAGACCGCGCGGACCGCCAGCCAGCAGATCAGCTTTGCCGTGATCTCGCCGGCGCCGCGCTGGGGCTCCGATGTTCCGCAAGCATTTCGGCTGTCACTGCGTATGGTCGCCTCCACCGTCGCCAGGATTCGGAAGCACGCGAGATGAGTGATTGGGACGGCCGAGGCCTGGTCTCCACCGATTGGGTTCACGCCCACCTCGATGATCCGAGTGTGAGGATCTTCGATGCGACGGTACACCTGCGACCGTCGACGCCGGGGCCCTACCGAGTCGAAAGCGGCCGCGGCGACTACGAGGCCGCCCACATTACCGGCGCGGCGTTCCTTGATCTGGCGACAGACCTGTCCGACCTAGATGCCCCCCAGCGGTTCACCCGCCTGGGGCCCCAACCCCTGGCCCGAGCGCTTGGCGCCGCGGGTGTCGAGCGCGGCGTCCGCGTGGTCCTCTATACCGCCACGACGCCCATGTGGGCGACACGACTCTGGTGGATGCTGCGGGCCGCAGGGTTCGAGGACGCCGCCGTTCTCGACGGCGGCCTTGCCCGCTGGATCGCTGAGGGCCGACCGGTCGAGGCGGGGACGCGACGGTATCCGCCGGCCGCACTCGCGCTGGCCGAGCAGCCGGGCGCCTGGGCGGACAAGTCAGAGGTTCTGGACGCGATCGGCGACGGCGCTGTGTGCACCATCAATGCCCTGTCCCCGAGCGTGCATAGCGGCGAGGCCGTGATCAACTACGGCCGAAAGGGCCACATCAAGGGCAGCCGCAACGTCCCCTATGCCGCCTTATTGGATCCCGAAGGCCGATATCGGAGCGACAGCGACCTGCGCGCCCTGTTCGACGCGGTGGGCGCGTTCGAGCGAGGCCGGGTGATCTGCTATTGCGGCGGGGGCATATCGGCGACGATGGACGCGCTCGCCCTTACGCGACTGGGTCACCCGTCGGTCGCCGTCTACGATGGCTCGATGTCGGAATGGGCCGCCGATCCGCAGGCGCCCATGGAGACGGGCGCCTCGTAGCCCGCAAGGGAGATCGCACTTGAGCCAGCTGACCTTCGACGCGACCGCCGCCAAGGCCGTCGAGGCGATCTACATGACCCCGGACGTGGTCGCACAGCGCGCGCGGGTGATCGAGCTGCTCGCGCCGACGCCCGGCGAGCGCATCCTGGACGTGGGCGTCGGGCCAGGCTTGCTGGCCCTCGACGTGGCGCGCTTGGTGGGGGCGTCGGGCCGGTTGGTGGGCCTGGATCTGGCCCCCGCTATGGTCGCGGCCGCCGCGGCCCGGCTGGAGGGGCTGTCCCAGGCCGAGCTCCGGGCCGGTGACGCCGCACACCTGAACCTGCCCGACGAGACCTTCGACGCGGCGGTGTCGACGCAGGTCTACGAGTATGTCGCCGACATGCCCCGCGCGCTGGCCGAGCTGCATCGGGTGCTGCGGCCCGGCGGACGCGCGGTGATCCTGGACACCGACTGGCGAAGCCTTGTCTGGCATTCCTCCGATCCGGCCCGCATGGACCGGATGCTGGCGTGCTGGGACGATCACCTCGCCGACCCGCACCTGCCCGCGAAGCTCGGGTGCCTACTGCGGCGCGCCGGCTTCGAAGTTCGCGGGACGGAGATCGTGCCGATGTTCTCGCCCCGCTGGCAGCCGGTCAGCTATGCGGGCGGCATGATCCGGTCGATCCGGAATTTCGTCAGGGCCAACGGCGAGAAGCACGGCCTGGACGTGGCGGAGCAGGCGGCATGGTGGTCCGACCAGGAGGCGTTGATCGCGGCCGACGCCTTCTTCTTCAGCGTCAACCGGTAGGCCTTCCTGGCGACGCGCTGAGGGTCGAGCTCAGCGTGTCGCCGGGACGTCCACCGCCTGCTCCCAGACGCCTGCGTTTGGGCTCTTGGCGTCGCTGGCGACGATGCGGAGCGTATAGCGGCCGGGCGGCACATCAGCAAAGGCGCTCGCGAACTGGCTGGGCTGTCCGGCGTAGGCCAGCGTCTGCTGCGCCGCGATCCGGCCCGCGCGCAGCAGCGAAGCCTGGACGGAATAGGTGTTGGCGTCCCAGAGCCCGCCGGGTTCAATCGGGCACCCGCACATGAGGCTGACCTTGGCGTCGACCTGCAGGGCGCCCGGACCGGCCGGGGTCACCTTCGGCTCGACGACCAGGCCCGGGAAGGTCAGGACCCAGCCGTCGCCGGTCACGTCGCGTCCGGGGATGATCCAGAGCGTCGAGGAGACGTGGATGACGGACGCCGGCTTGCCCATCGGGCCCTCGGCGTCGGCCCGCACGAGCGTGGGCTGGTCGATCTCGATGACCGTGTTGAACCCCGCCGTATCGGCGTCGGAGAGCAGGACGCCGCGGACACGCGGCGTTTTCATCAGCCTCGGCGTGTCGCCCGTGCCGCCCCGGGTCAGACCCTGGGCCAGCCGCCGGCCCGTCCTGGCATCCGTCAGGGTGACCTTCACCCCGCCCATGTGGTCGCCGATGAACTTGGCGTCCAGCGCCTGGGCGCGGACCGTGATGTGGGTGGGCTCTGCCTGGCGGCGGACGCCAGGACGACGATGGAGGACGCAAGGACGAGAAGCTTGATCATGGCGCATCAGACCGCATTGAGAGGAATCTTCAGATATCGGACGCCGTTGTCCTCTGGCTCCGGAAGGTGGCCGCCGCGCATGTTCACCTGCATGGACGGCAGGATGAGGCGCGGCATCCCGAGCGTCTTGTCGCGGGCCTCGCGCAGCGCCACGAACTCGGCCTCGCCGATCCCGTCATGCACATGGATGTTGTCGCGCCGTTGGTCGCCGATGGTGGTCTCCCAGGCGAAGGCGTCCCGGCTGGGCGCCTTGTAGTCGTGGCACAGGAAGACCCGGGTCGCGTCAGGCAGCGTCAGGAGCCGCTGGATCGACCGATAGAGGGTCGCCGCGTCGCCGCCCGGGAAGTCGCAACGGGCGGTGCCGTAGTCGGGCATGAACAGGGTGTCGCCGACGAAAACGGCGTCTCCGATCACATAGGCCAGGCACGCGGGGGTGTGGCCCGGCACGTGCAGCGCCACAGCCTGAAGATTTCCGATCGAGAACCGCTCGCCGTCCTGGAACAGGTGGTCGAACTGCCGGCCGTCGCGCGCGAAGTCCGGACCGGCGTTGAACAGCTGTCCGAAGGTCTCCTGCACACGCACGATCTTCTCGCCGATCGCCAACTGGCCGCCCAGGGCCGTCTGGAGGTAGGGCGCTGCCGACAGGTGGTCGGCGTGGGCGTGGGTCTCCAGCTGCCAGACCACCTCCAGACCCTCGGCCTGGACATAGGTGACCACGTCGTCAGCGGAGTCCCGCGATGTCCGGCCCGAGGCCGGGTCATAGTCGAGCACACTGTCGATGATGGCGCAGCCCTTGGAGCCGGGGTCGCGGACGACATAGCTCACCGTGAAGGTCGCCTCGTCGAAGAAGGCCCTGACCTGGGGTCGCAAGGCGGACTCCGTGATCGCAGCCTGGATGATCTCGCGGGCCACGGCTGTGGGATCGGTCGGGTCTGGCACGGGTGAACTCATCGGTTGCGTCAGCGGCAAATAATTTATATGCGAATATATGCAGATACAAGCCTGATCGGTGACCGCCGCCATGTCCGTCTTCATGATCGTCTCGGCCCTGATGAGCGGCGCCGTCGTCGGGGCGCTGCTGGGTCTGTTCGGCGGGGGCGGTTCGGTGCTGGCGACGCCGTTGCTGCTCTATGTGGTCGGCGTCCGCGACCCGCATGTCGCGATCGGCACCTCGGCCGCCGCCGTGGCGGTCAACGCAGCGATCAATCTGATGGGGCATGGCCGAGGCGGGCGGGTCAAATGGCCCTGCGCGACGGTCTTCGCCGCCGCGGGTCTCCTAGGTTCGTTCCTCGGCTCGAGCCTCGCCAAGGCGGTCGATGGCCAGCGGCTGCTGCTGTTCTTCGCCGCGGCCATGGCGGCCATTGCGCTCTCCATGCTGCGGCGCCCGAGGTCGGCCGGGGACCCCGACGTGCACATCACTTGGCCGCTGATGATGAAGCTCGCGCCGCTGGGCGTCCTGACCGGCTTGGCCGCGGGCTTCTTCGGGATCGGCGGCGGCTTCCTGATCGTCCCGGGCCTGATGGCCGCGACCGGCATGACGCTGGCGAACGCGGCGGCGTCCTCCCTGCTGTCAGTGTCGGTGTTCGGCGCGGCGACATCCTTGAACTACGCCCTCTCGGGCCAGGTGAACTGGCCGGTCGCAGCGCTCTTCATCCTGGGCGGTCTCGCCGGCGGTGTGCTCGGCGTCCGCGCTGCCGGCCTGTTGGCCGGCCATGTGGTCCTGGCGCGCCGGCTGTTCGCGGGGCTGGTGTTGCTGGTCGCGGGCTACGTCGCCTGGCGGGCGCTCGGCTGACGGCGGCGGGGCGGGGCCGCGGCCTACCCCTGTGCGTCCTTCGGTTGGATCGAGGGCTGGCCCCGATAGATATCGCACAAGGTGTCCAACACCCGCATGGCCGCCGGATCGTTCAGCCGATAGTAGATGGTCTGCGCCTCGCGCCGGGTGGCGACGAGCCCTTCGGCCCGCATCTTGGCCAGGTGCTGCGAGGCGGCCGAGTGCGCCAGCTTGGCGTGTTCGGCCAGCACGCCCACCGACGTTTCGCCTTCGACCAGGCGGCACAGGAGCAGCAGGCGCTGCTCGCTGGCTAGAAGCTTCAGCAGGCGAGCAGCCGACTGGGCGCTGTCTTCCAACTCGGAGAGTTCGCTCGAGGTCGGCCGGGCGGTGAGGGCGGTCATCTGCCTAATGTAGAACATACGCATGCACGATCAACACGCGCGTCGCATGGGACCCCGAACGTGCGGTTCAGGCGGCCTCTTTCGGCAGCGCCACCCCGTCATCGCGCAGCACCACATAGATCGCCGGGATTACCAAGACAGTCAGTAGGGTGGAGGACGCGAGGCCGAACAGCAGCGAGATCGCCAGACCCTGGAAGATCGGGTCGGTGAGGATGACCGCCGCCCCGATCATGGCCGCCGCCGCGGTCAGCACGATCGGTTTGAAGCGGATGGCGCCCGCTTCGAGCAGGACCGCGCGCAGGGGCCGCCCCGCGGTCTCGCTGTGGCGGATGAAGTCCACCAGCAGGATGGAATTGCGCACGATGATGCCGGCCAGCGCGATGAAGCCGATCATCGAGGTGGCGGTGAACGGCGCGCGGAACAGGATGTGGCCGATGACGATGCCGACCAGGGTCAGCGGGATTGGCGTCAGGATCACCAGCGGCAGGCGGAAGCTTTTGAACTGCGCGACGACGAGAACGTAGATCCCGAGGATCGCCACGCCGAAGGCGGCGCCCATGTCGCGGAAGGTCACCCAGGTGATCTCCCATTCGCCGTCCCAGAGCACGGTGGGCCGGCTCTCGTCGGTGGGCTGGCCGTGCAGGCGGATGTCGGGCTTGGGAACGTCCTTCCAGTCGCCCTGACGGATCGCCTTGTCGACCGCCATCATGCCGTAGATCGGGGCCTCATAGGCGCCGGCGAGCTCGCCGAGAACCATGTCCACGTCGCGCCCGTCGCGGCGGAAGATGTGAGTCGAGCCAGGTTCGCTCGCAGCCGTGGCGACCTCGCCCAGCGAGACCAGGCGGCCGCCGCCCGCGCCCTGCGACACGGCCACGGGCATCGACGCCAGGCCTTCGCCCCAGGTGCGCTGCGACTGCGGCAGGCGGACGGAAATCTCCAGCGGATCGCGGCCCTCGCCGCGATGCGCGTAGCCTACGACCTGGCTGCCCAGCGCCGCGGCGATGGAGTCGTAGACGTCGCGGTCGCTGACCTTGAGGGCTTCCAGCCGTTCGCGATCGGGAGCCAGCCGCAGGCCCAGCCGGGGCTCGCCGTAGCTGTCGTCGATGTCGACGATGTAGGGCACGGAGCGGAAGGTCGCCTTGACCCGCTCGGCCACGGCCCGTCGGGTCTTGGCGTCGGGTCCGTAGATCTCGGCCAGCAGGGTCGCGATCACCGGCGGCCCCGGAGGCGCCTCGACGACCTTGATCGCCGCGCCAGCGGGCAGGGCGACCGTGGCCAGCTTGTGCCGCAGGTCGAGCGCTATGGCGTGGCTGTTGCGGTGACGCTCATCCTTGGCCGCCAGGGCCACCGAGAGGTCGCCCATCTCCGGCCGGTTGCGCTGGTAGTAGTGCCGGACCAGGCCGTTGAAGTTGAACGGCGAGGCGGTCCCGGCATAGGCGTCGATGGCGACCACCTCAGGCAGGGTCCTGGCGACGGCCGCGGCGTCGGCCAGCGTGCGCTGCGTAGCCTCCAGGGACGTGCCTTCCGGCATGTCGAGCACCACCTGCAGCTCGGACTTGTTGTCGAACGGCAGCAGCTTCACCGTCACCGTCTTGGTGGCGAACATGGCGCAGGCCACCAGCGTGGCGACGCCGACGGCGAGCAGGAAGGTCCAGGCGCTCCGGCGCGTGGCGATCACCCGGCTCGCGACCTGGCGATAGATCCGCTCCAGCCGCCCCTCGCCGTGGGCGCCATGCCCGGCCGCCAGCGTCTTGCGGGCGAAGCGCACCATCAGCCAGGGCGCGATCACCACGGCCACGAAGAACGAGAACACCATGGCCGCCGAGGCGTTGACGGGGATCGGCGCCATGTAGGGGCCCATCAGCCCCGAAACGAACAGCATCGGCAGCAGCGCGGTCACCACAGTCAGGGTGGCCACCACGGTCGGATTGCCGACCTCGGCCACGGCGTCAACCGCCGCGTCGACGCGGCTTCGCCCGTCGGCCATCGCCCAGTGGCGGGCGATGTTCTCGATCATGACGATGGCGTCGTCGACCAGGATGCCGATGGAGAAGATCAACGCGAACAGGCTGACGCGGTTAATCGTGTAGCCCAGCAGGTTGGAGGCAAAGAGGGTGAGCAGGATCGTGGTCGGGATGACCACGGCGGTGACGCCGGCCTCCCGCCAGCCGATGGCGAACCCGATCAGGACGACGATCGAGAGCGTCGCCAGCCCCAGGTGGAACAACAGCTCGTTGGCCTTGTCGTTGGCCGTCGCGCCATAATCCCGGGTCACCGCCACGCTGAGGCTGTCGGGGAGGAGGGAGCCCTTCAGGGCCTCGACCCGCGCCAGCACCGCCTGGGAGACGACCACGGCGTTGGCGCCCTTGCGCTTGGCGATGGCCAGGCTGGCGGCCGGGGCCTCGTTCCAGCCCTGGGCGGACCTGGCATAGCGCCAGGCCCGCGCCTGATCCTCGCGCGGCGCCTCGATGACGTTGGCGACATCGCGGACATAGACGCTCTCGCCCTTGGCCGAGGGCAGCGCCAGCAGGCCGATCTGGGTCGCGCTGGCGAGCGTCCGCCCCACGGTCACATTGACCGCCTGGCCGCCGTTGCGCACCTGGCCGGCCGGGAAGGCGCGGTTCGCCTGGCGGATGGTGTCCATCAGCGCACCCAGCGACACGCCATGCTGGGCCAGCTTGGCCGGGTCCGGCTCGACGCGGATTTCCTGCGGCCGGCCGCCGACGATGAACGTCAGGCCGACGTCGTCGACCTTGGCGACCTCGGTCCGCAACTTGCCGGCCAGCTCGTAGAGCGCCTGGTCGGTCCACTGGCCCGCTGCGCCGGGCTTGGGCGACAGGGTCAGCACCAGGCTGGGCACGTCGTTGATGCCACGGGTCTGGATCAGCGGCTCGGGGATGCCCGCGGGGATACGGTCATAGTTGGCGCGGACCTTCTCGTGGATGCGCACCGCCGCCGCGTCCGGGTCGGTCCCGACGTTGAAGCGGGCCGTGACCATGACCTGGTTGTCGTCGGCGAAGGTGTAGACGTGCTCGACGCCGGCGACGCTCTTGACGATGGCTTCCAGCGGCTTGCCGACCAGCTCGACGGCGTCGGGCGCCCGCAGGCCCGGCGCGGCGACCATGATGTCGACCATGGGGACGCTGATCTGCGGTTCCTCCTCACGGGGGATCGAGACCAAGGCGAGCAGGCCCACGGCGATGGCCGCCAGCAGGAAGAGCGGGGTGAGCGGCGACTTGATCGTCGCCCGCGTCAGCCGTCCGGAGAGGCCAAGGTTCATTTCGCCGGTCCGGCCGGGGTGAGCACGTCGCCGGCGCGCAGGCCGGACAGCACTTCGACCGTCGCGGCGGTCGGGCCGGCCGTGGTCTGGATGGGGGTCTCCGACACCGTACCGTCGGCGCGGACCAAGCGGGCGTAATCGACCCCGAAGCGGGTGGCGACATAGGTCCGGGGCACGACCAGGGCCTGGCGTTGGCCGATCTTGATCCCGGCGCGCACGCGCTGGCCGATGAGGTCCTGCGGCAGGCCGGCGGCGCTCACGTCGGCCGTGACCTGGCCGCCGGCGACGGACGGGTACACCTGGGTGATCGTCCCCTGGGTCGCGACGCCGCGAAGATCCTCGGCCGCCAGCTGGACGGCGTCGCCGATCTTGAGCGCACGCGCCTGGCCCTCCGGCAGCTCGATGCGGACCACCATCGGGCCGGCGGTGATCCGGGCGATCGTCTGCCCGGGCATGACCACCGAGCCGACCGGCACGTCGGCCACCAGCACGCGGCCCGCGGCCGGCGCCAGGATCGCCCCCTGCGCCCCCAGCTCGGCGCTGGCGCCGCGCTGGGCCCGGGCGGCGTTGAGATTGGCGTTGGCTGCCTTGGCCTGAGCCTCGACCTGGTCGAGGCGGGCCTGGGCGTAGACGCCGTGCGAGAAGAGGTCCCTCGTGCGCGCCAGATCCGCCTGGGCCCGGGCCGCCTCGGCGGCGGCGGCCGAAACCTGGGCGTCGAAGGCGCCGGTCTGCAATGCAAGCCGGTCGTCCTTCACCCGTGCGATCACCTGGCCTTGGCGGACAACGTCGCCTTCCTTGACGCTCAACGTGACCAGCACCCCCGAAATCCGGGCGCGGGCTTCGGCCATGTCGCGGGTGGTCAGGGTCCCCGGCACGGGCTTCTCATCGGCGATGACCTGGGCGCGAATCGTCAGGCGACCCGCGACCGGGGCGGTTGCCGCGGTCGGGGCGGTCGGCTTGGCCCCGCCGCAGGCGCTGAGCAGCGTGACCGCGCCCAGTGCGCCGATCAGGTACGGCCTCGATGCCATGGTGCGCCCTCCGCGTTCGGCTCTCTGACTGACGGCTAGGCGGCGACTGTCGGCAGTCCGGCGGCCTTCCAGGCCGCGAGCCCGCCCGCCAGGTGGGTGTCGATTGCCTGATCGGCCTTGCGGCATTGCTCCACGGCCAAGGCCGAGCGCTTCCCGCCGGCGCACTGAAGGACGATCGTCTTGCCGCCCGCGTCGGGGAGCGCGGCCGGATCAAAGGTCGAGAGCGGCACATTGACGGCGCCGGCGATCTTTTCCGCGGCGAACTCGGCCGGCTCGCGCACGTCGATCAACAGGATCTCGCGGGCGTCGAGCGCGGCCTTCACCTGTTGCGGGGTGAGGTCCTGGGTCTTGGGGGCGGCGAACATGGGGGGCTCCTCAGGTATGCGCACGGTCGGGGACCGTGCAGAACAGGCGGGACAGGGTCTCGACCAGAGCGCGGGCCTGGCCGCCCTGCAGGCCGTAGTAGATGGTCTGGCCATCGCGCCGGGCGGCGACCAATCCGTCGCGCCGAAGAAGGCTGAGATGCTGCGACGCCAGGGTCTCGCGCACACCCAGCAGTTGCGCGAGCGCGCCCACCGACTGCTCGCCGTCGATCAGCGTGCAGACGATCATCAGCCGGTGCGGGTTCGCCAGCGCCTTCAGCAGGGCGCAGGCGTCGTCGGCCGAAGCCTTCATTGCGTGAGTGTTCAATTTCATAGTTGCGTATATGCGTCTATTCGAATATTAAGTCAACCATCGTGAGGGTGACCGTAGCCGCGCCGACGGACCGGCGACCTGATCTGCATCAAGGCTGACCGGCAGGCGCGGGCGGATGCTCGCCGTGAGCTGTCGAGGGCCATCGAGGAGACCGATTATGGCCAAGCCACGCATTGTGATCCTGGGCGCAGGGCTGGGCGGCGCGATCGCCGCCTTCGAGGTCAAGGACGCCGTCGGTGACAAGGCCGAGGTCAGTGTCGTGAGCCAAGGCGACACCTTCCACTTCGTCCCGTCCAACCCTTGGGTCGCGGTCCATTGGCGCAAGCGCGGCGCCATCGAGGTCAAGCTGCCGCCGGTGTTCAAGAAGCGCGGCGTCGGCTTCACAGGCGTCGGCGCCAAGCGTGTCTCGCCGACTCAGAACCAGCTGGAGCTCAACGACGGCACGGTCGTCGACTATGACTACCTCGTAATCGCTACCGGCCCGGACCTGGCCTTCGACGAGATTCCGGGGCTTGGGCCCCACGGCGGGTTTACGCAGTCGGTCTGCCACGTCGACCATGCCGAGACCGCGGCCGCGGCCTTCGATCGGTTCGTCGAGAACCCGGGTCCGATCGTGGTCGGCGCGGTGCAGGGCGCCTCGTGCTTCGGCCCAGCCTACGAATTCGCCATGCTGCTGGATACCGAACTCAAGCGTCGCAAGATTCGGGACAAGGTGCCGATGACCTTCGTCACCTCCGAGCCCTACATCGGCCACCTCGGGTTGGACGGCGTCGGCGACACCAAGGGCCTGCTCGAAAGCGAGATGCGCGACCGGCACATCAAGTGGATCACCAACGCCAAGGTGACCGCGGTCGAGGCCGGCGTGATGCATATCGACGAGATCGCCGACGACGGATCGCTCAAGGCCGCCCACGACGTGCCGTTCGCGTTTTCGATGATGCTGCCGGCGTTCCGGGGCGTCGCCGCCGTGCGGGGAATCGAGGGTCTGACCAATCCACGCGGCTTCATCGTCGTCGACAAGCACCAGCGCAATCCGGCCTTCCCGAACGTGTTCGCGCTCGGCGTCTGCGTGGCCATCGCGCCCACCGGCAAGACCCCGGTGCCCGTGGGCGTGCCGAAGACCGGCTTCATGATCGAGAGCATGGTCACCGCCATCGCCAAGAACCTGGGCCAGATCGTCGACGGCAAGCCGACGACCCACGAGGCGACTTGGAACGCCTTCTGCCTGGCCGATTTCGGGGACGGCGGCGTCGCCTTCGTCGCCCAGCCGCAGATTCCGCCGCGAAACGTCAACTGGTCGGCCGAGGGAAAGTGGGTCCACCTCGCCAAGGTGGCCTTCGAGAAATACTTCCTGGGCAAGATCAAGCGCGGCGAGAGCGAGCCCTTCTACGAAAAGCTGGCCCTGGACGTGATGGGCCTGCGGAAGATCAAGGGCTGAGCCATGCGCCAGTTCGTTTGCCCGGCCTGCGGTGCGGCCAATCGCGCGCCGGACCGCAAGGACCCCCTGGCGGCCAAGTGCGGGCGCTGCGGCGAGGCCCTGTTCACCGCCCATCCCGTCGACGTCGACGCCAAGGCCCTGGGCGCGCATCGCGCCGCCACCAGGGGCGCGTCGGTGCTGGTCGATGTCTGGGCGCCGTGGTGCGCGCCGTGCCGGGCGATGGCCCCGCATTTCGCCGCGGCCGCCGCGAAGCTCGAGCCCGACGTGCGGCTTCTGAAGCTCAACTCGGAGGCCGAGCCGCAGGCGTCCCAGGCGTTGGGCATCACCGCCATCCCGACGCTGCTGCTCTTCCAGGACGGCCAGGTGGTCGCCCGCAGGTCCGGGCAGATGAGCGCCGACCAGATCGTCGCCTGGACGCGCCAGGCCCTCGCCCAGGCGCAGAGCCGGGCCTCCTCCGGAGCTTCAACATGAGCCTCGACCGTGCGGTCTTCATCTTCGCCGGCGCCGTCGTGCTCGTCGGCGTGGCGCTCGCCCACTTCGTCCATCCGTGGTGGATCGCGCTCTCGGTCTTCGCGGGCCTGAACATGATCCAGTCGGCGTTCACCGGCTTCTGCCCGGCCGCGATGGTCTTCAAGAAGCTGGGATTCAAGCCCGGCCCCGCCTTCCGTTGATCCTGATGCGGGCGATCGCCGCCTTCGCCCTGGCGGCGGGCGTCGTGGCGCCTCAGGCCGCCTCGGCGCTGTCCCTGCCAGAAGCGATCGCGCTCGCGCAGCGCGGCAATCCCGGCCTCGCCCAGTCGCGCGCGCAGGCGGATGCGGCCGCCGCCCGGCTGGCGCAGGCGCGGGCCGGACGCTTCCCGATCGCCACCCTGTCCGCCGACGCGGGGCAGGGGACCACGGACCTGGGCGGGTTCTTCGGGTTCGGCCGGACGGATGTTTCGCCCCGCGGCGCGGCCCTCGAACTGCGTCAGCCGATTTTCACCGGCGGCGCGGTCAGCGCCGCGGTGACCCGCGCGCGCGTAGGGCGCGACGCCGCCGTGGCGCAGGTCGGCGGCGCGCGGTCGCTCCCGCGCCGCCCCCACCAACCTCCCACCCCCTTTTCGCCCGGGGGGGGGTCCCCGCCGCGGGGCCCCGCCCCCCCCCCCCGGGCCCCACGCCGCCCTGGCGCAGGTCGGCGGCGCGCGGTCGCTCCTGGCCGCCCAGGCCGCGGAGGCCTATGCGGCCGTCCTCAGCGCCGAGGAGATCCTGCGGCTGCATGAGGCACAGGTGCGCCAGACCGGCGAAATCGAGCGGCAGGCGGGACTTCGCTTCAGAGGGGGCGAGATTCCCAGGACCGATGTTGCCCAGGCCCAGGCGCGCCTGGCCGCGGCCCGGGCCGATCTGGCGCGGGCCCGGGGCGACGTGGCCCGCGCGCGGGCGCATTTTGCGTCCGTCGTGGGCTCGGCCCCTGACGGGCTGGAGCCCCTTCCGTCACCACCGCGGACGCCCGCATCCCTGGACGAGGCCATCGCCCTCGCCGAACGGACCAGCCCGGCCTTGCTGGCCGCGCAGGCTTCGGCGAGGGCCGCTGACGCCGGCGTCCGCTACGCCCAGGCCGAACGATTGCCCAGCCTGGCTGTCGCCGCCACGGCCAGCACCACCCGCGACAAGTTCTTTCCGGGCTACCGGGCCGATGACCTGATGGTCGGCGTCCAGGGCCGCTGGACGCTCTTCGCCGGCGGCGCGATCAACGCACGGATCAGCGAGGCGCGCGCGAGCGCGCGCGAAGCGCAGGCCGGCCGGGAGGCGGCGCGCGCCCAGGTCCGGGAAGCCGTGATCGGCGCCTGGGAAGATGTCGAGACCTCCCGTGCTCTGGTCCAGGCGGCCGCCGACCAGGCGACGGCGTCGACCAGCGCGCTCGACAGTGTGCGCAACGAGGTCCGCGTGGGCCAGAAGCCGACCCTCGACCTCCTCGACGCCGAGCGTGAAGCGCTGGCGGCCCAGAGCGCCGTCGTCGCCACTCGTGGCGGCGCCGTCGTGGCGGCCTATCGCCTGAACGCGCTGCTGCATGGGCAATAGCAGGACCGCCGCGGGATCGGCCGATCTGCTGCGTACGCTCGCCAACCCGCATCGCCTGCAGATTCTCTGCGCCCTCAGCGCCGGCGAACTCAGCGTGAGCGACCTGCGCGCCCATCTTCCGCTCACCCAGTCGGCCCTTTCGCAGCATCTGGCTCGGTTGAGAGTTCAGCGCCTCGTCGCGACTCGCCGGCAATCGCAGGCAATCTTCTATCGGATCGCCGACCAGGAAGTTCTCGCGATGGCGCGCGCGCTTCTTCATCTGGCCGCCACGCGCAAGTCGCCGCCCTCCTGACGCACGCTGCGCGGTTCAGCCATGCTTGGCGATCCGCGTCAGCCGGTTCGCGAGCGCCGCGCAGTGCGTTCATGCACGTGTTTCAGAGTCCCGGTTCTGATCGGCAGGCATGGAACAAGCCGTGACCGGGTGAAACGCCGTCGAGATCCGAACGACGGTGCTGCTATTGTTGTTGGTATTCGTCGGCTCGTCCCACAATTCCTCTCGGAAATGTGAGTCCTGCCGGGCCGCCGCTCGCGAATGTCCGCTCTTCGCCCCGGTCCCAATGTCCGCTCCTGGCGCAACGCCGACCTAAAGGCGGGGGCGCAGAGTTCGATCATTGTGATTCCGCAACAGCCTGAGCCACGAAGGCGCGGAGAGGTGGGAAATATTTCGGCGTAAATTTCGAGTCGTGACGGAGATTGATTCAGCTCCCGGCGCGACTGCGCCGCCCCTCAACGGAGCTTCTCAATGCACGAATCCGACCAGAGCCGCCCGCTGAGCCAGATCGAGATTGCCCGCTGAACGGCGCAGCTGAAGCCCGACACGCCAAGATCCTGCTTTAGCGCTGAGGAGATGAAGAGTCCGCGCCCGCTCGAATTCGCCTGGCCGGAAGCCCTCGTGACCGCCCTCGACGAATACCTCGCGGACTATCGCCCGACGCTACTGCGCGCGGTTGACGACCACGGCGCTGTCGACGCGGTCTTCGTGTCGGCCTTCGGCGTTTCGTTCGACGCGAACCGCGTCGGCGAGCGCGTGTCCAAGCGGACCGGTGCCGTCTTTGGCCGGTCGGTCAACGCGCATCTCTTCCGGTCGATTGCGGCGACAACGATCGCGACCGAAACCCCCGAGAACATCGTCGACGCCGCCAGGGTCTTGCACCATGGCTCCCTTCGGACGAACCGCACCCACTACGTCCGCGCACGCGCCCTAGAGGCGGGACGCGCTTTGCACCGGGCGATGGCGGCGGAGCGTTCAAAGGCGAACCGCAAGCGGAGCAACGAATAGCCCTTTGGCGTCACGCCGCGTCGAAGGGGCTTCCGTCGGCGTGGCCGTGACGCAGGTAGCGTGGCGCCTGCCTCACAAGGAAGGCTCGGGCATCGGTGAAAATGCCTTCGCAGACTCGTTGGCGCCTCCCCTGCTAGCCGTTCCCGGTGCCCGTCTGAGTATGAGTCCTGTCAGCGGTCACGTCTTGTCAGGCCTCAAGCCCGGAGGCCTGTCCTCTCCGGTTCCGTGAAACGGAGGCCGAACGCGGTCCGGGACTATTTCGGGACTTCCGATCCAATTGGTCCCGATTCCATCCCGTCTGTTCCCTTTTCGATGCCCTTCGTTCACCCCCGAGAGGGAGCTGTAAAAGGCAAGAACATTAAACAATTTCAATGTCCTGCGCTGGCGGCCCGGAAGGGACTCGAACCCCTGACCTTGGCTTTAGGAAAGCCCTGC
>CBHTUE010000085.1:0-18663 GCA_966096115.1 uncultured Phenylobacterium sp. | reverse complement strand
GTGGAATAGATAACCGCTGAAAGCATCTAAGCGGGAAACTAACCTCAAAACAAGGCTTCGCCGAGAGCCGTGGTAGACCACCACGTTGATAGGCCAGGTGTGGAAGTGCCGCGAGGCATGGAGCTTACTGGTACTAATCGCTCGATCGGCTTGATCGTTCTTAGTAATACTCATGCATGCTTTGCTAGTCAGACAATGATGTCTTCTCGACACTGATCTTCTTCGTTGACCTGGTGGTTTTGCCGAGGAGTCCCCACCCGATCCCATCCCGAACTCGGTCGTTAAGCTCCTCAGGGCCAATGGTACTTCGTCTTAAGGCGCGGGAGAGTAGGTCGCCGCCAGGTCTACCAAGAAGATCAGATCCAGAACCCTTCAATTCACGATGCCGGAAACTACGGCTTTGCCGCGGGGTGGAGCAGCCCGGTAGCTCGTCAGGCTCATAACCTGAAGGTCACAGGTTCAAATCCTGTCCCCGCACCCAAAGCCCTCACCATAGAAAACAAGCCTCCTTCGGGAGGCTTTTTTCTTGCCCGCTCGCCTGCGGTTCGGCTTGACGGCCGGCGCGCGCGGCGCGGTCATCGCCCATCGGCGTTTGGAGCGGCGAGGAGGCGACGATGGCGCGTTCAGGGGGCGGCGGCGCGGGCGTGCTCGGCGGCGTCATGCTGGCCGCGGGCCTGCTGCTGCTGGGGGTGGTGCTGGCGGCCGACATCGGCGGGACACCGGCGCTCGAGGCGCTGGCCCTGCAGCTTGGCCTAGCCGTCGCGCCGCTGCTGGAGGCCTTTGGGTTAGCGCTGGCGCTGACCGGCGGCTGGCTGGTCTGGCGAGCGATCCGCCGCCGCTAGGCCGGCGCCCGCAGCCTGCGCCAGACGAAGCGTTGGACGAACGTCGTTCCGGGGCGTAGCGTCAGGGTTGCGCGGTTTGCGCGAAACACCCCTGGGGGGCACGGCCGTCGCCGCGGGCAAAGCGCCCGTAGGCGCGACGCGGGGCGCCTGTACGCGAACCGACAAGTAGGCGTCTCGGTAGGCGTAGCTCAGCAAGCCATCAGGGAGCTCCCATGATCCGCCATCTCCTCGCCGCCACGTTCGCGCTGGGCCTGGCCAGCTGCTCGGACTCCAAGCCGCCGCCGAAGGCCCCTGACCAGAAGGCCCCGGAGGCGGCTGTCGAGGTCTTCACGCCGATCGCCGCGCCCGCGTCGGCGACGCCGACGGTGGAAGATCCTGCTCTGGCGCGCCTGCGCAAGGAGTACGCCGCCGGCGCCATCTCGGTCGTGCAGTTCAATGCGGCGACGCTCACCAGCGCTACGGCCGGCGCGGCGCGCACGCTCAACGTGGCCCCGAGCGTGACGCTGCAGAGCGTGACCCGGGAGGTCAGCGCGCCGGAAGAGGGCCGCGTCACCTGGACCGGCGACATCGCCGCCGGCGGATCGCTGCCGGCCGGGAACGCCACGATCGTCGTCGAGGGTACGAAGGCGACCGGCACGATCAGCGCGCCGGACGGACGCAGGTACCAGGTCCGTCCGCTGGACAACGGCGGGACGGCCATCATCCAAATGGACTTCGGCAAGCTCCCGCCCGAGGAACCGCAAGGCGGCGGCAACCACGTCGCGCCCGGACCGCAGCCGTCGGCAGACGCCACGCCGGCCGCCGCCCCGGGCGCCGCCGTCCTGGCCGCGACGCCGACCGTCGACCTGCTGGTCGCCTACACGCCGGCCGCCGCTACGGCCTCCGGCGGGATCGACTCGCTGATCACCCTGGCCACCCAGGAGACCAACCAGGGGTTCGTGAACAGCAAGGTGAGAGCCAGGGTGCGGGTCGCCGGCAAGATGTCGGTCAACCTGACGGAGGGCGGAAAGACCTTCGACCAGATCCTGGCCGCCTTCGTGGCCAATCCGACCGTGGCGACCAAGCGCAACGCCGTGAAGGCCGATGTCGCGGTCCTGATCATCAACAAGACCGACTATTGCGGGCTGGCGGACGCCATCAAGGCGACGGCCGCCACGGCCTATGTGATCGTGCACTACGGCTGCGCGACCGGCTACTTCAGCTACGGGCACGAGATCGGCCACCTGCTGGGCGCGCGGCACGACGAGACGACCGACCCCACCACGACGCCCTATCCCTACGGCCACGGCTTCCGCCACACCGGCGCCAACCCCTTCCGGACCATCATGGGCTATGCCTGTGGCGGCGGTGGGCCCTGCGATCCGCGCATCGACTACTGGTCGAACCCGGACGTGAAGTACAACGGCATAGCCATCGGCACCGTCGCGAAGAACAACAACGCGCGGGTGTGGAACGAGCGCGCCGCGACCGTCGCCGCCTTCCGCTAGATCCCAGGGCCGACGCCGTAGCGGCGCGACCGCCCCGGGCGGCTTCAGGTGACCTGCGCCACCCGCAGGGAATTTGTGCCGCCCGAACGGCCGAACGGCACGCCGGCGATCACCACGATCTCCTCGCGCCGCTTGGCGAAGCCGCTCTTCAAGGCCAGCGAGGCGGCCTGGGCCACCGTCTCGGTCATGGTGTGGGTGACCTCGGAGGTCAGCGCGTGCACGCCCCAGACGAGGGCCAGGCGCCGCGCCGTCTCGACGCTGGGGGTCAGGCCCAGGATCGGGGCGTCGGGCCGCTCGCGGGCGATGCGCATGGCCGTGGCGCCGGAGAGCGAGAAGGCGGCGATCGCCTTGGCCTCGATGATCTCGGCGACCTGGGCGGCGGCGGCGCAGATGGCGTCGGCGGAGGACTTCTCCGGTTTCGGGCGCTGGGCCTTGCGGTTGGCCCGCAGGTCGTCGTCCTCCTCGGTGCGGGCGATGATGCGGTCCATCATGCGGACGGCCTCGACGGGGTACTTGCCCGCCGCCGACTCCGCCGAGAGCATCACCGCGTCGGCGCCGTCGAACACCGCGGTCGCCACGTCCGAGGCCTCGGCCCGGGTCGGGGTGGGGTTCTCGATCATGCTCTCCATCATCTGGGTGGCGACGATGACGGGCTTGCCGAAGCGGTGGGCGGCGCGGATCAGCCGCTTCTGGATCAGCGGAACGTCCTCGGCCGGGGTCTCCACGCCCAGGTCGCCGCGCGCCACCATGATGGCGTCCGACAGGTCCAGGATCTCGTCGATGCAGGCGAGCGCGCTGGGCTTCTCGATCTTGGAGAGGATGAAGGCGCGACCGCCGACCAGTTCGCGGGCCTCCATCACATCCTCGGGCCGCTGCACGAAGGACAGGCCGATGTAGTCGGCGCCGTGGTCGAGGGCGAAGGCCAGGTCGGCGCGGTCCTTGGTGGTCAGCGCCGGGATCGGCAGGGTCAGGCCCGGGACGTTGACGCCCTTGTGGTCGGACAGTCGGCCGCCGACGATCACCCGGGTCTCCAGGTATTCCTTGGTCTGGCGGGTGACCTCCAGGCGGATCTTGCCGTCGTCCAGCAGCAGCACCGAGCCGGGTCCGGCCGCGGCCATGATCTCCGGATGCGGCAGCTGCACGCGTCCGGAATCGCCCGGGGTCGCCTGCAGGTCCAGGCGCAGGGTGCGGCCCCACTGCAGCACCACGTGGCCGGCGGCGAAGTGGCCCACCCGCAGCTTCGGGCCCTGCAGGTCGGCCAGGATTCCGATCGGCCGGCCGGTGCGCCGTTCCACCTTGCGGATGCGCTCCACGACGGCGGCGTGGTCGTCCTGGGTCCCATGGCTGAAGTTCAGGCGGAACACGTCGGCGCCCGTGCGGAACAGCTCCTCGAGCCGCTCCTGGCTGGACGAGGCCGGGCCGATGGTGGCGACGATCTTCACCCGCCGGCGGCGTCGGATGCCTTCAGCCACGCGGGCGGTCTCCCTCTCTCGTCCTTCGAATCCCGGACGCGCTAGATAGGCTTCACTCAGCGGAAGCTTCAAGCAAACCGACGAGGGGGATGCGGTTTCCGGCCGTGCAGACCTCGTGCAGGCGCTGTCCGACCTTGGCGCAGGCGGCCCGGATTACCGCGAATTATGTTGGTGTTGACCCCGACGCGGCACAGATACCCCGGTCGGACGGCGTGAGGGACGCGCCTTTCGGGGAGATCTGCCTTGAGCGCCATCTTCGCCGCCCTCGTCCTGGCCCAGGCGCCGGAACTGCCGCGGCTGCCGCCGATCCAGCGCGAGCCGCAGGTCACCTACCTGGACCGCTCGGGCGCCGTGATTGGCGTGCGCGGCGGGCAGTTCGCGCCACCGGTCGACATGTCCAAGCTGCCGCCGCACGTCGGCGCGGCCGTGGTGTCCGTCGAGGACCGCCGCTTCTACGAACACACCGGCTTCGACCCGCGCGGCCTGGCCCGCGCCGTGGTCGAGGGCCTCTCGGCCGGCCGCCCGACCCAGGGCGCCTCGACCATCACCCAGCAGACCGCGCGGCTGTTGTTCCTCAATCAGGAGCGGACGCTCGAGCGCAAGGCGATCGAGCTGGTCTACGCGGTGGAGCTGGAGCGCGCCTACACCAAGCCGCAGATCCTGGGGATGTACGTGAGCCGCGCCAACTTCGGTTCGGGCGCCTATGGCCTTGAGGCGGCGGCGCGGCGCTACTTCAACAAGCCGGCGTCGAAGCTGTCGATCAAGGAAGCGGCCATGCTGGCCGGCGTGCTGAAATCGCCGACCCACTACAATCCGGTGAGCGAGCCCGAAGCGTGCGAGCAGCGGGCCCGCGTGGTCCTGCAGACCATGGTCGAGACCGGCGCGATCACCGAGGCGCAGCGGACCAAGGCGGTCGCCGAGAAGCCGAAGGTCTGGAAGACCTCGCCGATCGGGCCGTCGCAGTACTTCGTCGACTGGGTGGACGGCCAGGTCCGCCAGATGGTCCCGAAACTGACCCGTGATCTGACCGTCGAGACCACCCTGGACCAGACGATGGAGCAGGCCGCCGGCAACGCGGCCCGCACGGTCGTCGAGGCGCACAAGGCCCAGGGGACCGACCAGGCGGCCATCGTCGCCGTCGACGGGGTCGGGCGCGTGCGGGTGATGGTCGGCGGGACCGACTATGCCAGGGCACCCTACAACCGCGCCGTCCTGGCGCACCGCCAGGCGGGTTCGGCCTGGAAGCCGTTCGTCTACCTGACCGCCCTGGACCAGGGCCGCACCCCGGACTCGCCGGTGACCGACGAGCCGGTGACGATCAACGGCTGGAGCCCCAGCAACTACGAGAGCGGCGTCTACCTGGGCCCGATCACACTGGAGACCGCGCTGGCCAAGTCGGTGAACACCGTGGCCGCGCGGCTGGCCGACGAGGTGGGTCGCCCCAACGTGGCCGCCACCGCGCGGCGCGTCGGCATCGTCTCGGTCGTCAACACCGACCCGGCCATGGCCCTGGGGACCACGCTGGTCACGCCGCTGGAGATGACCTCGGCCTACGCCGCCTTCGCCAACGGCGGTAACCGCGTGGCGCCGTACGGCATCGAGCGGATCCGTTCGGGCGGGCAGGTGATCTACCAGAAGCGGCCGCCGACCGTGGCCGCGGCGATCCCGAACCCGCAGCTCAGCGAGCTGAACCAGATGCTGCGCACCGTCATGGTCTCGGGCACCGGGACCCGCGCGGCGGTGAAGGGCTACGACCTGGCCGGCAAGACCGGCACCACGTCCGACTACAAGGACGCCTGGTTCTGCGGCTTCACCGGCGGTTTCGCCAGCTGCACCTGGATGGGTCGCGACGACGCCAGGCCGATGGCCCGCGTCTCGGGCGCCACAGCGCCGGCGGAGATGTGGAAGAGCTTCATGACCACGGCCCTGAAGCGCACGCCGACCGCGGCGATCCCGTTCGGTCCGCCGGCTCCGGTGGCCGCGCCGCCGGTGGAGGTCGCCGTCCAGCCGCCGCTGGAACAACCGCCGACCTAGGGCGCAGGCAGCCCTCTCTCCACGGCGCGACCGCGCCTGGGAGAGGAGCAAGCTGGAACATCCGTCATCTCCGGCTTGCCTGACGTAGGGTTTGCGGCGGATGATGATTGTCTTGCGTGATCGGCCGCCAGCCGGCGGATCGCGACCGGGTGAGGCATGGGCCCGCCGTTCACGAGAATCTGCAGCGGAGGCCCTGTGTCGGAACTCGCTTATCTCGCACCATCCAGTCCGGAGGACGCGGCCGCCGCGCTCGCCAGGGCTGGGGCGCAACCGCTCTCCGGCGGCACGGACCTCCTGGTGCAGCTCCGCGCCGGCCGGGCCCGGCCGGACGTCATCGTCGATCTTAAGGGCGTCGCCGGCGCGATCGGCATCCGCGAAACGGCCGATGGGTTCGTGATCGGCGCGGCGACCTCGGGCGCGGTGCTGGGCGAGCACGCCGCTCTGGTGCGGGCGTGGCCGGGCGTCGTCGAGGGCGCGAACCTGATCGGATCGACCCAGGTCCAGGGCCGCGCCAGCCTGGGCGGCAACCTGTGCAACGCCTCGCCAGCCGGCGACGGCGTGCCGGCGCTGATCGCGGCCCGCGCAACTTGCGTGGTGGTCGGCCCGAACGGCCGGCGCGACGTTCCGGTCGAGGCCATTGCGGTCGGGCCAGGCAAGACCTCGCTGGCCCAGGGCGAATTCGTCCTGGAGTTCCGGCTGCCGCCGCGCCCGGCGCGCGCCTCCGACGCCTACCTGCGGCTGATCCCGCGGACCGAGATGGACATTGCCGTGGCGGGCGCCGGGGTGAACCTGGTGCTGGACGCCGCCGGCGTGATCACCGAGGCCAATGTCGCCCTGGGCGCCGTCGCCCCCACCGCCTTGCTCGTCGCCGACGCCGGCGCCGCTCTGCTCGGCGGCAAGCTGGAGGAGGCCGGCCTTGCGGCGATGGAAGCCGCCGTTCGCGCCGCCTGCCGGCCCATCAGCGACAAGCGCGGCACCGTCGAATACCGAACCCGGATCGCGGGCGTCCTCGCCCGTCGCGCCGCCCTCATCGCCTATCAGCGCGCGGGAGCCCGAGCTTGAGCAAGACCCACGTCACCACCACCGTGAACGGCGACCCGGCCGAGTTCCTGGTCTCGCCGCGCATGACCCTGCTGGACGCGTTGCGCGACGAGCTGGGCCTGACCGGCGCCAAGGAAGGCTGCGGCTCGGGCGACTGCGGCGCCTGCAGCGTCGTCATGGACGGCCGGCTGGTCTGTTCCTGCCTCGTCCTCGCCGCCGAGGCGGAGGGCCGCCGCATCGAGACCATCGAAGGCATGGCGCACGGCGGTCACCTGCACCCGCTGCAGCAGAAGTTCCTGGAGCACGCGGCCCTGCAGTGCGGCTTCTGCACACCCGGGCTGCTGGTAGCGTCGAAGGCGCTGCTGGACGTCAACCCGGACCCCACCGAGACGGAGGTCCGCTACTGGCTCGCCGGCAACCTGTGCCGCTGCACGGGCTACGACAAGATCATCCGGGCGGTCATGGACGCCGCCGCAGAGCTCCGCCAGGAGAGGACCGCAGCATGAGCGAGACCCTCGAGAAACCCGCCGCCCCGAAGACCGCGTCCGGGCTGAATGTCGTCGGCACCCGCCCGATCCGGCCCGACGGCGCCGACAAGGTCACCGGCCGCGCGGCCTATGGCGCCGACTTCAACATGCCCGGGCAGCTGGTCGGCCGGATCCTGCGCAGTCCGCACGCCCACGCCCGGATCGTCTCGATCGACACCAGCAAGGCCAAGGCCTTGCCGGGCGTGAAGGCGGTGATCACGGGCGCCGACTTCCCGGCTTTCGAAGCCGACGAACTGATCGACGGCGGCGAGGCCGCGTCCAGCATGCGCGACCTGGCCTGGAACGTGATGGGCCGCAAGAAGGTGCTCTACGAGGGCCACGCGGTGGCTGCGGTCGCCGCCATCTCGAACGACATCGCCGAAGAGGCGCTGTCGCGCATCGTGGTGAAGTACGAGACCCTGCCGCACGTCATCGACGTGGAAGCCGCCATGGCGGCCGACGCGCCGCTGCTGCACGACCACATCTTCACCGAGGGCGTGGAAACGAAACCGACGGCGCCCTCCAACGTCGCCAAGCGCCACCGGTTTGCCCGCGGCGACCTGGCCGAAGGCTTCGCGGCGGCCGACGTGATCGTCGAGGGCCGCTACACCACCAAGGCGACGCACCAGGGCTACATCGAGCCGCACGCCTGCGTCTGCGCCTGGGGCGAGGACGGCCGCTGCGACGTGTGGGCGTCCAGCCAGGGCGCCTTCATGGTGCGGACCTACTGCGCCAAGGTGCTGGGCCTGGAGATCTCCGACATCAAGGTCACGCCGGCCGAGATCGGCGGCGGCTTTGGCGGCAAGACCACGGTGTACCTGGAGCCGGTCGCGCTGCTCCTGTCGCGGACCAGCGGCTTCCCGGTGAAGATGGTGATGAGCCGCGAGGAGGTGTTCCGCGCCACCGGGCCGACCTCCGGCGGTGTCATCGAGGTCAAGCTCGGCGCCAAGTCGGACGGCACGATCGTCGCGGCCCAGGTGGAGCTGAAGTTCCAGGCCGGCGCGTTCCCGGGCTCGCCCGTCGGGGCGGGCTCGATGACGGCGCTGGCCTGCTACGACATCCCGAACTTCCTGATTACCGGCTGGGACGTGGTGACGAACACGCCGAAGGTCGCCGCCTACCGCGCGCCCGGCGCGCCGATCTCCGCGTTCGGCGTTGAGTGCGCGGTCGACGACCTGGCCCTGAAGCTGGGGATGGACCCGATCGCGATCCGCGAGAAGAACGCGGTGAAGGACGGCGTGAAGGCCTCCTACGGCCCCGTCTTCCGCGACATCGGCTACCTGCAGACGCTGGCGGCGATCAAGGACAGCGACCACTGGAAGACTCCGCTGAAGCCCGGCCAGGGCCGCGGCGTGGCCGTCGGCTTCTGGTTCAATGTCGGCGGCGAGAGCACCGCGGCGCTGCACCTGGGGGAGGACGGTAGCGCGGTGGTCGTCACCGGCAGTCCGGACATCGGCGGGTCGCGCGCCTCCATGGCGATGATGGCTGCCGAGACCCTGGGCGTGCCGGTCGACCGCGTCCGCCCGATGGTCGCCGACACGGCCTCCATCGGCTACTCGATGCTGACCGGCGGCAGCCGCACGACCTTCGCGACCGGCATGGCGGTCGTGCAGGCCGCCGAGAAGGTGGTCGCCGAACTGCGCGCCCGCGCGGCGAAGCTTTGGGACGTGGCGGTCGACGCGGTCGAATGGCGCAACGGCGAGGCGGTCTGCCTCGACGTCGCGAAGAACGCCAAGCCCATGAGCCTCGCCAGCCTGGCCGCGCAGTCCGCGCGCACGGGCGGGCCGATCTCGGCCCAGGTGGCGTTGAACGCCCAGGGCGCAGGCCCCGGCTTCGGCGTGCACCTGTGCGATGTCGAGGTCGATGCCGAGACCGGGGCCGTCAGCATCGTGCGCTACACCGCCGCCCAGGACGTCGGCCGCGCGATCCACCCGTCCTATGTCGAGGGACAGGTGCAGGGCGGCGTGGCGCAGGGCGTCGGCTGGGCGCTGAACGAGGAGTACATCTTCGACGCCGACGGCAAGATGGAGAACGCCGGCTTCCTCGACTACCGCATGCCGGTGGCCTCCGACCTGCCGATGATCGACGCGATCCTGGTGGAGGTGCCGAACCCGCGGCATCCGTTCGGGGCCAAAGGGGTGGGGGAGGTGCCGATCGTGCCGCCGCTGGCGGCCGTGGCCAACGCCGTGCGCGGCGCCATCGGGGTGCGGATGCCGGACCTGCCGCTCTCGCCGCCCAAGGTGCTCGCCGCCATGGACAACAAGGCCGGCTGACCATGGCCCGCGTCGTCGTGGGGAGCGAGTGTTGGCCCTTCACCGGCGGCGCGTCGGAGTTCCAGATCGAGGCCGCGACGGTGCGCGAGGTGATCGCCGCGCTTGACGCGCGGTTCCCGGGCCTCGGCGAGTTCGTCGACCGGAAGATGGCCTTCGCGATCGACGGCGAGATCCACCAGGACGCCTGGTTCTCGCCGGTCGGCGCGGACAGCGAGATCTACCTGATCCCCAAGATCGGCGGCGGCTGACGGCTCGCGCCGTTCGGTGACGCACGCGTCACAGTCGTCTCAAACCCGCGTCACACCGTCTTGCGAGCCGGCCCAAAACGTGTGTACCCTCCGAATTGTCACCGGTGTCATCGTCTGCATTCGCAAATGACACCGGTATCATAACGACGGGGACCGGGCGCAAGCCCCAAGGACCGCCGGCCGAGGGGGCCGCCGGCAGTCTCCGCTGAGGGAGGAAGCGATGGGCCGCTCAGCGACCTGGAATCATGCGCGTACCGTCGTGGGCGGAGTGTCCCTCGCGGCGCTCAGCGTCGGCCTGATGGCGGCGGCGCCGGCAGTTGCGCAGACCGCGACCGCCGACGACACGGTCTCGGAGCTCGTCGTCACCGGCTTCCGCGGCAGCCTGCAGAAGGCGCTGGCCGAGAAGCGGACGGAATCGGTCGCGGTGGACTCCATCCTGGCCGAGGACATCGGCAAGTTCCCCGACCTCAACCTGTCGGAATCCATCCAGCGCATCCCGGGCGTGGCCCTGGCGCGCGACGCCGGCGAGGGCCGCAACATCTCGGTGCGCGGCCTGGGCCCGCAGTTCACCCGCGTGCGCATCAACGGCATGGAAGCGCTGACCACGACCGGCAGCGCCGACGCCTCGGGCGGCACCAACCGCGGCCGCGGCTTCGACTTCAACATCTTCGCCTCGGACCTGTTCAACTCGATCACGGTGCGCAAGACAGCGGAGGCCTCGACGGAAGAGGGCTCACTGGGCGCGACGGTCGACCTGCGGACGGCGCGGCCCTTCGACTACAACCACTTCACCTTCGTGGCGTCGGGCCAGGCCGGCTACAACGACCTGTCGAAGGAGTTCAATCCGCGGGCCGCGGCGCTGATCTCCAACACCTGGGCGGACGGCACGTTCGGGGCGCTGGCCTCGATCGCCTACACCAAGCGCCAGACCAAGGACGTCGGCACCTCGACCGTGCGCTGGGCGACCGGCAATGCGTTCGCGCCGGGCTTCCGCTCGGCCGCGCCGGCCGCGGGCGTGACCCTGGCCCAGGCCAACGCCGCCTTCCACCCGCGCTTCCCGCGCTTCGACGACTACACCGACGACCAGGAGCGCCTGGGCCTGACCGGAGCGCTGCAGTGGCGGCCCAGCGACAAGACGCTGGTCAGCTTCGACGTGCTCTATTCGGACTTCAAGGGCACCCGCGAGGAGAAGTACCTCGAGGCGCCGTCGTTCAGCGTCGGCGGGGCGTGCACCGCGGCCACCACGGCCAGCGGGACCTGCGGCATCGCCCAAACCGACATCGTCTCGGGCATGATCGACGGTTCCAACACCCTGGTGAAAGGGACGTTCAACAACGTCGACCTGCGCGTCGAGGACCGCCTGGACAAGCTGGATACCGAGTTCTTCCAGTACGGCCTGACCGCCAGCCACGAGTTCAACGACAAGTTCAGCGTCGACTTCCTGGCCGGCCATTCGAAGTCGGACTTCGACAACTCCATCCAGACGACGCTGACGTTCGACCAACTGAATGTGCAGGGCTACAGCTACGACTACAGCCAGGGCCGCGTGCCGCTGCTGGGCTACGGCAGCGCCAACCTGACCAACCCCTCGTCGTGGATTCTGACCGGCGTGCGCGAACGGCCGCAGACGGCGGTGAACAAGTACGACACCGTCCAGGGCAACCTGTATTTCGCGCCCACCGAGGCCCTCAAGTTCTCGGGCGGGCTGAACTACAAGAAGTACAGCTTCGTCACCACCGAGATCCGCCGCTCCAACGGCACCACGGCCAACCAGGAGGCGGTGATCCCGGCGGCGCTGGCGGCGATCCCGATCGCGTCCTACTCGCAGGTCTCGACCATCAAGCTGAAGGGCCTGGGCGCGCCGACGGGCACGGTGACCAGCTTCCTGACGCCGGACCTCAGCGTCGCGAAGAACACCCTCAGCCTCTACGACCAGACGGCGTTCGGCGGGGCGTTCCGCCTCGGCCCGGAAGCGATCCTGGGCAACAACAGCAAGGTGAGCGAAGAGGACAAGGGCGGCTACGTCCAGGCCGACTTCAAGTTCGACGCCTATGGCGTGCCGGTGCGCGGCAACGTCGGCGTGCGCTACGTCCACACCGACCAGTCGGCGACCGGCTTCACCTTCCTGACCGGCCAGGCGCTGCCGATCACGGTGGACCGGACCTATCACGACACCCTGCCGTCGGCGAACCTGGTGGTCGAGCCAGTGGAGAACTTCCTGATCCGGGCGGCTTTCGCCAAGGTGATGGCGCGTCCGAACCTGGGCAACCTGACGCCGGGCGCCACCGTCAACGTCTCCGGCGCCACGCGCACCGTGACGGCCGGCAACCCGCTGCTGACGCCCTTCCGTGCCGACGCCTATGACGTCTCGTTCGAGTGGTACTTCAACCCCAACAGCCTGATCTCGCTGGCGCTGTTCCGGAAGGACATCAAGACCTTCGTCCAGACCAAGCAGCAGATCTCGACCTTCACCAACAACCCGTTCGGCATTCCCGACAGCGTCGCGATCGCGGCGTGCGGCACGCTGGCGGGCTGCGACACGACCACCACCAACTGGACGTTCTCGGTCCCCGTGAACACCAAGGGCGGGCCGGTGAAGGGCTTCGAGATCAACTACCAGCAGAGCTTCGACTTCCTGCCGGGACCGCTGAAGCACACCGGCGCGCTGCTGAACTTCACCCGCGTGACGTCGTCGATCGACTACATCAACGGCGCGGGCGCGGTGGTGGCCACCGACGACCTGACCGGCCTGTCGCGGCGCTCGTACAACGCCACGATCTACTACGAGGACTCCAAGTTCTCGGCGCGGGTGTCGGCGGCCTACCGGTCGAAGTACCTGACCCGGGTGCCGGGCGCCGAAGCCGGCACCGACGTGGACGGCACCAACAAGACCTTCAACCTGGACGCCTCGGCCCAGTACACCTGGAACGAGCACCTGAAGTTCACGCTGGAAGGGATCAACCTGACCGACGAGTTCCAGGACCAGTTCAACGACTCGTCCAACCGCCTGTCGTTCTACCATCACACCGGCCGCGAGATCCTGGTCGGGGTGCGCTACACCTACTGACTCCCCTCGTAGGTGTAGAAATTCGGGCGCGGGCCTCGGGTCCGCGCCCGTTTCTTTTCAGAGGTCTAGGGCGGTTTCCGGAGAAAGTCCGGCCAGCGCGGCGTAGGCGCGTTCCAGGGCCGGGCGCAGGCGCGGCGCGGCCGCGAGGTCGGGCGGGAAGACGGCGTCCACCGCCAGGAAGCGGGCGACGTCCGCGGGGCCGCCGTCGCAGCCGCGGCCGACAGCCACCAGGGTCGCGGCCAGTGGATCGGTGATCGGGCGGCCTTCGCGCGCGGCGCGGCGGACGAAGTCCATCCAGGCGGCCACGGGAACCGCCAGGCGGTCGACCGGCCGGCCGGCGGCCAGGGCCTCGGCGATCGTTTCGAGCAGGCGGAAGCGCAGCTTCTGCGAGCCGTCCCAGGCGATCTGGGCCAGGCGGTGCTCGATCGCGGGATTGCGGAACCGGCCCAGCACCTCGCCGATGTAGGCGGGAACGTCGAGCTCGCCCGGCGCGAGGCTGGCGGCGATGTCCTGGCGCATCATCCGCTCCACGAAGGCAGCCAACGCGGCGTCGCGCATCGCCTGGCTGACGGTGGGGTGGCCCAGCCGCAGGCCGAGGTAGGCGAGGGCGGAGTGGGCGCCGTTGAGCAGCCGCAGCTTGGCCCGTTCGAACGGGGCGACGTCGCGGGCGAGGGTGACGCCGGCGGCCGCGAAAGCGTCGGCGTCGGTGCCCAGCCGGTCCTCGACCACCCACTGGACGAACCGTTCGCGCTGCACCGGCCAAGCGTCGGTCAGGCCCAGGGCCGCCTCGACCTCGGCGCGCAGGGCGTCGTCGGTGGCGGGGGTGATGGAATCGACCATGCTGTTCGGGAAGGCGGCGTGATCTGCGATCCACGCCGCCAGGTCGCGGTCGCCGCGCGCCTCCGCGAAGCGCGCCACGGCCTTGCCCAGCTTGGCGCCGTTGTTCGAGAGGTTGTCGCAGCTAATCGTCACAAACGGCTGAAGCGCCTTCGCTTTTCGTCGGCGCAGGGCCTCGGCGATCCAGCCGATCACGCTCACCGGCCGTTCCGGGGCCTGCAGGTCGCGGCGGATATCGGGGTGATCCACGTCCAGCTCGCCGTCCGCCGTCAGGCAGTAGCCCTTCTCGGTCACCGTGGCGGTGACGATGCGGGCCTGGGCCAGCCGCGCGAACACGGCCTCGGGCGCTTCGGCGGCGACCAGCACCTCCCTGATCGAGCCGATCACGCGAAGGCCGGGCTCGGCCTCGCGTTCGGCCAGGGCGTAGAGACCGTCCTGCAGCGTCAGCGCGTCGCGCACGTCCGGCGTGCGCAGCGACACCGCGCTGATCGCCAGGTCCGGGCGGCGCGCCAGCATGCGGTCGACGTAGAACGCCTGGTGCGCGCGGTGGAAGGCGCCCGGGCCGAAGTGGACGACGCCCACGCGCGTCGCCGCGCGGTCGTAGTCGGGCGTGAGCACGCCGGAGGGCGCGCGGCCCAGGGTGGCGTCGGACAATCGGGTCACGCGGGACGACCTGGCATCTGGAGTTGGTAACCGGTGTCAGCATATTCTCAAACCGTCCGGCCAAGCCCCCTGGGGACTTGCGGGAGCGACCCGGCGCGGCGCAGGGATAGGGAAGTGAAGGAACGGCGCTCTTGACCCCCCCGATGAGCAAGCCGCGCGCCCGGGCCGGCGGCGCGGCGGAGGCCTCGCGCCGCAGGCCAACGATCAACGACATCGCCCGCCTGGCCGGGGTCTCGAAGAAGACCGTCAGCCGCGTCATCAACGCCTCGCCCTTCGTGCGCACCGACACCCGCGAGCGGGTCGAGGCGGTGATCGCCGAGCTGGGCTACGCGCCGGACCCACAGGCCCGCGCGCTGGCCTATGGCCGCTCGTTCCTGATCGGGCTGGTCTACGACAACCCCAATCCGCAGTACGTCGTGAACATGCAGCTGGGGCTGCTGGACGGGATGCGCGGGTCGGGCTTCGAGCTGGTGGTGCATCCGTGCGACCGCGGCAGCCCCAGCTTCCTCGACGACCTGAAGAGCTTCATCGAGCGCCAGCGTCTCTACGGCGTGGTGCTGACGCCCTCGGTGTCGGAGGACGACCGCGTCGCCGACCTGATGCGCGAGATCGCGTGCAGCTATGTGCGGGTGGCTTCCGTCAGCCTGGACGAGCCCCAGCACATGATCGAGACGCGCGACCGGCTGGGCGGGCGGGAGGCGGCGCTGCACCTGGCCGACCTGGGCCACACCCGGATCGCCTTCGTCTCGGGGCCGCCCACCTTCCGGTCGTCGCACGAGCGGCGGGCGGGGTTCGAGGAGGGGCTGGCCGAGCGGGGGCTGACGCTGCCGCACGCGGTGGAGGGCGCCTACACCTTCGACTCCGGGATCGAGTGCGGCCGGGCGCTGCTGCAGATGAACCCACCGCCGACCGCGATCTTCTGCGGCAACGACGAGATGGCCGCGGGCGTGCTGCAGGCGGCGCGGCAGCTGGGGGTGCGGATCCCCGAGGACCTGTCGCTGATCGGCTTCGACGACTTCCAGATCGCCTCGCGCCTTTGGCCGACCCTGACCACGGTGCGCACGCCGACGCGTGAAATCGGCCGCCTGGCGGTGGAGCGGCTGATCGGCGTCGACGACGCGCGCGACCCGAAGGGGCGGCTGCCGACGCTGGTCGTGCGGGATTCGACGGCGGCGCCCAGCCGCGACGGCTAGGCCGGACCTTCGCCCAGTCCGCACGGCGGCTGGCGGCCGAGCGCGCCCACCGGCGTCAGCACGGCGCGCTCGATGATCTCGGCCATGGTCTCGGCGTCCACCCGGTCGCGGTTGCGCAGCCACCAGGCCAGCAGGTTGAGGATCGACGAGGTCAGGTGGAAGAGCAGCACCTCGTCCAGCGGCCCGCCCGGCGCCGAGGCGCGGGTCCGCCCGAGCGTCTCCAGTGTCTGGCGCAGCATGCCGGCCCGCACCGTCTCGCCCGCGCCGCCGGCGATCAGCGCCTGGTGGATCGGCAGGTGGTCTTCGACGAAGGCGCAGAGCGAGCGGGCGGCGCCTCGCCGGTCCTTCTGGAGCAGCAGCGGCCTGACCTGGGCCAGGAACGACACGGTGAGCGTGTCGGCCACGTCGGCCAGCAGGGCCTCCTTGTCGGCGTAGTGGCGGAAGAAGGTGGCGTAGCCGACGCCGGCGCGGGCGGCGATGGCGCGCACCGTGATGGCGTCGAGCGGAGTCTCGGCCGCCAGATCGACCATGGCCTGCTGCAGCGCCTCGCGCGTCCGTACGACCCGTGCGTCCACCGCGATTGACATGAACGGGTTATACTCCGTTATGATCCAGTGTATATCGTAACTGCTTCGAGTTCGCGGCAGGCTGCCGGCCCATTGTGGCCGAAGCCGGACCGGGGCCGGGCGCGGCGCAAGGCGTCGCGGCGATTGAGCGTTCTGGGAGGATTGCCAATGACCATTTCGAGGGACGCCCGGCGCGTTGGGCTGGCCGCGCTGGCCGCGGCGATGGTCGCCGGGCTGGCCGGCGTGCAGACGATCGCCCAGGCCGCCGCGCCGCCGGCGATGACGGCGCAGCACGTCGACGACTTCCAGCTGCCCGACCAGAACTATCTGGCCCACAAGCTGTCGCGCCTGCAGGACGCCAAGGCGGTGGTGCTGATCAGCTATGCCGCCGGCGACGCGCAGATCCGCGCCGATGCGCCCGCCTACAAGGCGCTGAAGGCCGCCTACGCCGCGCAGGGCGTCGAGTTCGTGATGCTGGATTCGCGGCTGGGCGAGACCCGCGCGAAGGTCCGGCCCGACGCGGCGGCCAACGGCCTCGATATGCCGATCCTGTTCGACTACCAGCAGCTGGTCGGCGAGCAGCTGAACATCACCCGCGCCGCCGAGGTCATCGTCATCGACCCGCGGTCCTGGACGATCGCCTACCGCGGCCCGGTGGACGGCGCCGAAAAGGCGATCGCGGGCCTGGCCGCCGGCCAGAAGGTCGCCTTCATGGCCGCCCCGGCCAAGGGCGCCGCCATCGCTTTCCCCGAGAAGGCCAGGGCCGCGAGCTTCGGCAAGATCACCTATGTGAGGGACGTCGCCCCGATCATCGAGAAAAAGTGCGCCACCTGCCACCAGCCGGGCGCCATCGGGCCGATGCCGCTCAACAGCTATGAGCAGGTGAAGGGCTTCTCGCCGATGATCCGCGAGGTCATCCGCACCAACCGCATGCCGCCCTACCTGGCCGACCAGACCGTCGGCCACTTCCTGGACGACGACCGCCTGACGCCGGACCAGATCAAGACCATGGTCCACTGGGTCGAGGGCGGCGCGCAGCGTGGGACGGGCGCCGACCCGCTGAAGAAGGTGAAGTTCGGCGCGCCGGACTGGCCGCTGGGCAAGCCGGACATGATCGTCGAGATCCCGGCCGTGAAGATCCCGGCCTCGGGTGTGCTGGACTACACCCACCCGGTGGTGCCGAACGTCATGAAGGAAGGCCGGTGGATGAAGGCCACCACCTTCCGCATCACCGACCGCCAGGTGGTGCACCACATTCTGACTTCCACGATCGACGGCGACTTCAAGGTCGGCGACGAGGCGCCGGAGAGCCGCTGGGGCGCCTCGCTGGGCGGCTACGGCCCCGGCCGCGGTTCGAACATCTCGCCGGTGGGCACCGGCACCTGGATGCCGCCGTCGGGCGGGATCGCCTTCCAGAACCACTACACGCCCTACGGCAAGCCGACGGAAGAGAAGACCCAGATGGGGATCTACCTCTACCCGAAGGGCCAGGAGCCGAAGTACGTGCTGCGCACGTTCGGTATCTTCGACTTCACCATCGCCATTCCGGCCGGCGAGGAGTACCACCCCGAGGTCGCCTCGGTGACCTTCCCGAAGGACGCGATCCTCTATGGCATCACTCCCCACGCCCATAAGCGCGGCGGCTCGGTGAACGTGTCGATGCGCTATCCGGACGGCCGCGAGGAGATGCTGATCGCCCTGCCGCGCTACGACTTCAACTGGCAGTACGAATACTTCCTGGCCAAGCCGACCAAGATCCCGGCCGGGACCACGATCGTCGCGCGCTGGACCTACGACAACTCCAAGCGCAACCCGGACAACCCGGACTACAAGAAGCTGGTGAACTGGGGCGAGCAGACCACCGAGGAGATGCTGGCCACCTACCTGCATTACCGCTGGGTCGACGAGACCGTGGCGCACCAGACGCCCGAGTACGAGAAGATGCTGCAGGGCAACCTGATGCTGGGCGTCATGGACGACAACCTGGACGGCAAGCTGCAGGTCTCCGAGCTGCGCGGCCAGATGGGCGATGCGCTGAAGAAGTACCTGCCGCTGGTCGACACCAACAAGGACGGCGCCATAGACCAGAAGGAAATGGACGCGGCCATGAAGCTGCTGCCCAAGGGCCGCCGCGGCGGTGGCGGGCCGCCCCCGGCGACCAAGACCACCGAGGCGGCGCCGGCGACGGCTCCGGCGGGCGGCGGCAAGTAACACGCTGGGGGGTGTGATCTCCCCGTCAGGGGAGTGGGCTGCGAAGCGCCGGAGGGGGAGACCTCTCCGGCGCTCTTGCCTTGGAGCTCCGCAATCTAAGTCCCTCCCCATCGGGGGAGGTGGCTCGGCGCGCAGCGCCGAGACGGAGGGGGTCCGCTCAGAACGTCGTGCGGCACGCGGCTCCGGCCGCCGTGGAGGACCC
>CBHTUE010000084.1:0-18982 GCA_966096115.1 uncultured Phenylobacterium sp. | reverse complement strand
ACATAGAGGGTCTTCACCTCCCTCATGCGAGCAGGCGCCGCATCAGGATCAGGCCGGCGAACAGCGCCGCCACCGAGAGCAGCACCGAACCCAGGCTGTAGGCCGCCGCTTGCGTCCACTCCCGCCGCTCGATCATCAGCGCCACCTCCAGCGAATAGGCCGAGAAGGTGGTGAAGCCGCCCAGCACGCCGACGCCCAGCAGGAGACGCCAGCGCTCCTGGTCCGCGCCGCCGCGATAGGCCAGCATCCCGGCCAGCGACCCCATCAGGAAGCCGCCCAGCACATTGGCGATCAGCGTCCCGTAGGGCCAGCCGGTGCCGAAGGCCCGCATCGCCTGCGCGCCCAGGAGGTAGCGCGCCACCGCACCCGTCGCCCCGCCGCCGGCCACCAGGAGAAGATTCAACATCGGCCGTCTTATGCGACGGCAAGACTTCGTTTTCTACCTTGGGCGATGCTGACCGCATGAGCGCCGCCCAAATCGGCATGACCCTGACCCGCATCTCCGCCGTGCACGCCTCGGCGGTGCTCGAGCGGCTGGCCGGGTCGGACCGCCTCGAGCGCGGCGCGGTCTACATCATCAGCGTCGAGGCGATCCGCGACCGGTCCGGCGACCGCTGGGCGAAGAAGCGCGACGACGTCTGGGGCTACCTGGGCCGCAAGCTCAACGAGTACCTGTCCTACCAGGACGTCCACCACCGACTGAACGACACCGACGTGCTGGTCTGCATGACCACCGAGGACGGCGTCGCCGCCCAGGCCGTGGGCATGAAGGTGCTGGAGGACGTGCTGGAGTTCTTCCTGGGCGCGGCCGAGCGCAAGGACATCCGCATCCGGGCGGTCACCCGCATCGACGGCGACGAACTGCTCTGCGCCGACCTGGACCCCGAGGTGATCGCCACCGCCCGCGAGAAGGAGGCCGAGGCCCCCTATCAGCGGCAGGTCAGCGCCGAGGCCGAGCGGGCGCGCAATCCGCACTCGTTCGTCGCCTCCAACGGTCAGCGGCTGCAGATCGACTTCGCCCTGGAGCACATCGTCAGCCTGCGCCATGGCGTGACCGCGGTGCTGCGCGTCGAGCCCACCGTCAGCTTCAGCGCCACCGGCGAGACCATCGTGGCGCGGCGGTTCCATCGATTGTCCGACGAGGACATCATCGCCATCGACCGCGCCACCCTGGCGTTCGGCGGTCTGTTCATCCCTGAGGACGCCAAGACCCAGCCGCCGGTGATCATGCCGGCCTCGTTCCGCACCCTGGGCGGCCGCAAGGGCCGCGCCTCGCTCATCGCCATCGAGGGCGTGACGCCGGACCGCATCCGCCAGGGCGCGATGATCGAGTTCGTCGACATCGACCGCGGCACGCCCAGCGGCCGGCTGGTGGAGGTGGTCAGCCTGGTGGGACGCCTGACCCGCGGCGTGCTGGCGCGTCTGCAGCCGGTGGGCAACGCGCTGGACCCAGTCCAGGGCGCGCGGTTCAACGGCCTCACGCTCGACTTCGCCGACCTGGGCCTGCCCGACGCGCGGCTGGAACCGTTCATGCGCGCGATGGCCCATCAGATGCGCGGCAAGGCCCCCGCCCTGATCGCCCAGGGCCTGGGCGAGCGCCTGCACTTCGAGATGGCCGACGACGCCGGCTTCACCCACGCGGGCATCCGCGGCGTACCCAACACGGTCACCCGCCAACAGGTGGCTTAGGTCGTCGCTTCTACGTTCGAGGCAGCGAATGCCCGCTCCTGGAACGGCTCACAGCGCCGGCCATAGACCACTCTTAGCGGACGTTTCACTCTGCCAGGCCAAACTACGGCTATGGCTAAGAACGACGACGGCGGGAGCCGGCCGGCAGCGTTGGCGGCGGCATGCGGACCACTCAGCTATCTGGAGCGCGCCTTCGTGCGAGCCGTAACGGCCGCAGCACCGGCTAGCCCGGCGAGCATACAGCGCAGCGCGTGGGGCCACCTTGTTCTGAGATGGGATGCGCCCGCTCCTGACATTGGCTCGCTTTGGGCTACGGTCACCCCAGCGGAGGTTGTTCTGTCCACGCAGATTTCCCATCGCCACTTCGGCAAAGGCGAGTATCGCGCCGAGAAGAGGCGTTCAGGTCGATGGCTCAAGCTCAGAATTGGCGGCGACGCGGCGAAGATGGCCGCCCAGGTCCTCGACGGCACGATTTGCGACACCATCAGCTACGACGCTGAAGGGGTTCGCTTCTCCAATGGCTGGGTTCGCCTGAAAGAGCTGACCGAGGCCCTCAGCTATAGCCGGAAGGTGTTCGGAACGGGCACGAGCATGCGCGCCTGGAACTGGTTGGGGGAAGTGAATGTCAGGTGATGCCCCCTACGCCCGCGAAATCCAGCCATGAACGTCGAAGTAAGGTTCGATCTTCGGGACGAGTTTGAGGTGCCGCTCGGCGACGTGACTGGCGAGATCGAACTCGCAACCCGGCCAGCGAAAGGCGACCGCATCGACCTCGCCTCGGGGCGTCCGGCGCTCCATGCCCTCGGCCTTCGGCCGGACATGATAGTGGTGGGCGTGGAGGAAGGACTTCAGAACTGCGGCTGCCTCGCCTTGCTAGAAGACCTGTATGTCGACAACGCTGAGACGGCAAGGTCGCTGGTACGCGCGCTGGAGGAGGAGTTGGGGTTCTTCTTCTTTCCCTACCGCGCAGGCCTGGGATAGGCCGCAGGCGCTGGCCGACCAGGTTCCGCAAACCACCAGTCGAGAACTCGGAATGTCCGATCGTCGCGTCTCAAACTTCTGGCGCTCGTGAGCAGATTCTAGATCGCGCGCCCGCCGAGGTTCTCGCGGAGCGCCCGGGCGTCGTAGACATCCGGTCCACGGGGCCGTTCGCCCCTGCCCATGACCACCTCGATCGTCGAAGCCACCGCAGGTCCGCCGCCCAGGCTGAAGCCCTGGTCGACGCCGACGCCCACGGCGCTGTGGCGGCCGAACGTGGCGCCGCCGATGCCGATGCTCATTCGCGGGCTGGTGTCGGGCCGGCCTTCCATGAAGCGGTCGGCGACCTTGAACCAGTCGTAGCCGTCGGCGATCGCCAGGTCGGCCGCCCGCAGCAGGGCGTAGTCGCTCACCTGTTGCGGCGGCGCTCCGGGCCCGCCGCGGAAGGTGATGCGGTAGCGGCCGGGCTCGATGCGGTACTCCGAATACCCCACGGCCTGCGGCCCGCCGGACGGCTGGTAGACGGTCGGCGCGGTCGCGCAGGCGGCCAGCGAAAGGGCGGCGGCGGCGATCAGGATCAGGCGGGTCATGGCGGCGTTCCGGCTCCGGAAAAACGTGTCCCCTCCGAAGCTTGTACCTCGAAACGGGTAAACGGACCGCGCCGTTCTGCCGCTTCATCCCCTGAACGATCGCGAGATCCAGACTGAAGCGATCGCGGCGCCGCGCAGGTAAGCTTGACGTGGGCGCCAGTATGTTCTATTTTTGTTCTCATGTCGCCCGATGCCGACATCGCCCCGGAACGCATGCTGGCCGAGCTCGCCGAGCTCAGCCTTTCGGTCGCTCGCGATGTCGCCGAGGCCATCCACACCACCCAGGATCCCAGCCTGCTCGCCGGGTTGGTCACGGCCTACGCCAGGGTCGCCCGCAGCGTGCGTATGTGCGTCGCGCTGTCCATGCGCCTGCGCCGGGGCGAGCGGATGGCCGCCCGCGAGGCCGCGGAACCCGAGGATCGGGAAGAGGCCGACCCGGATGAGGGCGACGTTCTCGAGGAACGTCCAGAACGCGAGGAGCGCGAGAGTCTTTACGATCGCCTCCCCTCGGGCGATCTGCCGACCCAGGTCGCCACGGTCGCGCGGGGCCTCACGGCCGCGCTCCGGGTGTTGCCGGCCGACATGGCGAAGCGCCACCGCAGCCGCGTCGATGCCCTGGTCGCCCGGGCCCGCCGGCCCCTGCCGCTGCGGCCCCTCTCCGAAACGCCCAGCCCCGTGCCGGCCGGCCGCTTGGCGGGCGCGGTCGCTGTGAGTGAAGCGACCCGCTCGCGCGGCCCGCCCTAAGCACAGCGTCGCCAATCCCGCGACGTGTTCGCGGGACACGGGCAGGGTGCCGCTATCCGAGTCCGAGAGCCCCGATCATCTCCGCCATGTCCGTGGGCGGTGGGGCCTCCAGCCGTTTGGTCCCGCCCGCCGGATGGGGGAAGCCCAGCGCGGTCGCGTGCAGCATCAGCCGCGGCACGGCGTGCCCGTTCACGACCAAGGCCCCGCCATACCGAGGATCGCCGGCGATGGGCCGGCCGATCGCCGCCAGATGCACCCGCAACTGGTGCATGCGCCCGGTCTGCGGATCCAGTTCCAGCAGCGTAGCGCCCTCCGCCGCTTTCAGCGTCCGGTAGCGCGACACCGCGGCTTCCGCGTCGGGATGATCGGCGGCGCAGACCCGCATGTAGGCCTCGCGCCCCTGCTCGTCCCGACGCAGGGGCAGGTCGATGGTTCCGCCCTTCGGCTCCGGCGCACCCGGCGTGACGATCGCCAGGTAGGTCTTGGAAAATGCCCGCTTCATCAGCGCCTTGCCGAGGAAACCTGCGGCCGGCTTGGTCTTCGCGGTGAGGATCACGCCGGAGGTGTCGCGGTCCAGCCGGTGGATCAGCCGCGGCCGCGCCTTGCCCGGCTTGGCGAAGGCCCAAAGCAACTCGTCCAGGGTGTGGACCTGCCCGCGGCCGCCCTGGCTGGAGAGGCCTGCCGGCTTGTTCAGCGCCAGGATCTCGGCGTCCTCGTAGAGCACGAGGCCGCGCACGAAGGCCTGTTCCTGAGGCGAGAGCTGGATCGGCTGTACGGGTTTCACACGCCCGTTTAGCGGAGCACGCCCTGCTTCGTCATCGTCTGCGAGAACCAGACGAAAAACAGGCACACCACCACAACGATGGTCGGCATCAGCATGCCCACGGTGCGCGCCCCGCCGGGCGTCAGCAGGGTGTAGAACAAGGCTCCGATCGCGCCCACCGTCGACACCGCAAAGGCGTGGAACGCCCAGCGCGAGCGCACGAGCAGCAGCACCGATCCGACCACCGAGCCCCACACCCCGATCGCCCAGACCGCGTGCATCCACACCGGATAGGCGGCCATAAAGTGGATCTGCATGTCGTTCATCCCAGCCTGCCGATAGTAGGCTTCGCCCTGCAGGTGGCTCATCGTGTAGTCGTAGCCGCCGAAGCCGTTCCACAGCAGGGCGATCACCGCCACCAGCCAGAAGTGCCAAGGCGTGCGTTGGGTCGCCGCGTCCGTCGTCGTCATGGTTCCCTCCCCAGGGAGTTCATGTGCGACGAGCCTAGGCTGCGCCGCAGAACGACGTCACGCGGAATCGGCGTCCTTGTCCCGCCGCAGCGCCGCCCAGCGCTCCAGCCGCTCCTTGATGCGAGCCTCCGAGCCCTCGCCGCGCGGCTTGTAGAACTGCTGCCGCTCCATCCCCTCGGGGAAGTAGTTCTGGCCGGAGAAGCCCTCCGGCGCGTCGTGGTCGTAGCGGTAGCCCTTGCCGTAGCCGAGGTCCTTCATGAGCTTGGTCGGGGCGTTGCGGATGTGGGCCGGCGGCATCAGCGAGCCGGTCTCCTTGGCCGCCTTCATCGCCGCGCCGAAGGCCATGTAGACCGCGTTGGACTTGGGCGCCGCGGCCATGTGGACCACCAGTTGCGCCAGCGCGATCTCGCCCTCCGGAGAGCCCAGGAAGTCGTAGGTGTCCTTGGCGGCGTTCGCGAGGACCAGGCTCATCGGGTCGGCCTCGCCGATGTCCTCCGCCGCCGCGCGGATCAGCCGGCGGGCGATGAACAGCGGGTCTTCGCCGCCCGTCAGCATGCGCGCCAGCCAGTAGAGCGCCGCATCCGGATCGGAGCCGCGGATCGACTTATGCAGGGCCGAGATGAGGTTGTAGTGCTCCTCGCGGTCCTTGTCGTAGGCTGGGCTGCGCTTCTGCAGCACCTGACCCAGCGCCTTGGTGTCGAGCGGCTTGGCCGAGCCGATGTTGAACAGGGTCTCGGCCAGCGTCAGCAGGTAGCGGCCGTCGCCGTCGGCCATGGCCAGGAGCGCGTCGCGCGCTTCCGGCTCCAGCGGCAGCGGCCGCCCCTCATGCTCTTCGGATTTGTCGAGCAGGGTCCGCAGCGCCTCGTCGTCCAGCCGCTTCAGGACGTAGACCTGGCAGCGCGAGAGCAGCGCCCCGTTCAGCTCGAACGAGGGGTTCTCCGTGGTGGCGCCCACGAGGGTGACGATCCCCTCTTCCACGAAGGGCAGGAAGCCGTCCTGCTGAGCGCGGTTGAACCGGTGGATCTCGTCGACGAACAATAGGGTCGCCTGGCCGGCGGCGCGGCGCATGCGGGCGGCCTCGAACGCCTTCTTCAGGTCGGCGACCCCCGAGAACACCGCCGACAGCTGTTGGAACTCATAGCCCGCCGCCTTGGCCAGCAGGCGCGCGATGGTGGTCTTGCCGGTGCCCGGCGGCCCCCACAGGATCATCGACGACAGCCGCCGGGCCTCGGCCATCCGGCCGATCGGCCCCTCGGGACCCAGCAGGTGGTCCTGGCCCACCACCTCGGACAGGGTCTGCGGCCGCAGCCGGTCGGCCAAGGGCCCGGCCACGGGGGGCGACGGCTGTTGCGGCGTCAGGCCCGCAGCTTCGAAGAGGTCGGCCATGCCCCGCCGCTTAGCACCCTCAGGCGTTCAAGACGACCGTCTGGCGCTGGCCGTCGCGCTCCACGACGATCTGCCACTGCCGCGCGGTCGTCGCGGCCACGGCGACCAGGTCGCGCGTGGCGCCGATCTGCTGGCCGTTCACCGCGCGCACGATGTCGCCCGGCCGCAGGCCCCAGCGTCCGGCGTAGCCCTGCGATATGCCGGTGACCATCACGCCCGAGGCGACGTAGGTGTCCAGTCCCAGCTCATCGGCCACGGCGGGCGACAGGTTCACCACGGTGGCGCCCGAGAACGGATTGGCGCCCGTGATCGTCCGCTCGTCCTTGGCGGGGATCGCCGGCGGCGGCTCCGCGTGAAGGCGCACGACCTGGTCGCGGCCGTCGGCCCGGCGCACCTTCAGCGGCACGTCCTCGCCCGGCCGGTGGTTGCTGATAGCGTAGCTGAGGGTGCCGACGTCGGGCACCGGGCGGCCATCCGCCTCCAGCACCACGTCGCCCTGGCGCAGGCCCGCGCGCGCCGCCGGGCCGTTCGGCCACAGGTCGGCCACCAGCGCCCCTTGCGGCGTCGGCAGGCCCAGGGTGCGCGCCAATTCTGGCGTGACGCTCTGGGTCCGCGCCCCCAGCCACGGCCGCACCACCACCCGGCCGCCACCGACTGCCGTCTCGACCACACGGCGGACCACGGCAGCAGGGATGGCAAAGCCGACGCCCGACGAACTGCCGGAGCGGGAGAGGATGAAGCTGTTCACCCCAATCAGCTCGCCGTCCATGTCGATCAGCGCGCCGCCCGAGTTGCCCGGATTGATCGCCGCGTCGGTCTGGATATAGGCGGAACCCGCCTCCCCGTTCGGATCGGTGGTGCGGTTGAGCGCCGAGATGATGCCGTTGGTCACCGTCTGGCCGACGCCGAAGGGGTCGCCGATCGCCAGCACCAGGTCGCCGACCTGGTTGTCGCCGCTGTCGTCCATGGCCAGCACCGGCAGGCGCTCGCCTGCCGGCAGGTCGATCTTCAGCACTGCCAGGTCCCGGCGCGGGTCGGCCAGCAGCACCTTGGCCGGGAACTCGCGGCGGTCGCTGAGCGCGACGGTGATCTCCTGGCCGCCCTCGATGACGTGGTTGTTGGTGACGATCACCCCGTCGGGCCGAACGATCACGCCCGAACCCAGCGACTGGGCCACCCGCTCCTGCGGCACGCCGGGATTGAAGAACGACCAGAACGGGTCGACCTGCTGGCGCACGATCCGCTTGGCCGAGATGTTGACCACCGCCGGCGCCGCGCGGCGCACCACCGGGGCGAACGACGACTTCATCTCCGCCGCGCTGGCCGGCGCGATCCGGTTGGGCTGGGCGAAGGCCGGCGTCGGGGCTTGCGCCCGGGCAACGGTCGCCAGGGTCGTGGTCGCGAGCAGGGCGAGGAACAGGGCGCGCAAAGAGGGTCTCCGGGAACGTCGTCGGTCGGCAGGGAATCCTATCCAGGTTTCAGTCGCAATCATGGCGAAGCGGAATGGGAGCTTCGGGCGGCCGATGTCAGGCGACGGACGGCTCGGGCTGGGCCTGCGGGCGGGCCACGGCCAGCGCGAGGACGAACGCGCCGACCATCAGCGCGGAGGCCACGTAGACGGTCAGGCCCGGCAGATGCTGGGTCGCCTCGTGCCGCAGCGAATAGGCGAACACCTCGCCATAGAGCGGCGGGCCCAGGATGGCGGCGATGCCGGCCATGCTCTGGTTGGCGCCTTGCAGCTGGCCCTGCTGGTTCGCCGGCACACGCCGGGTCATCAGCCCCTGCAGGCCGGGCATCAGCAGGCCCCACAGCGCGAAGACCGGCGCGCCCATGAGGTAGACCCAGCCCAGGTTGGCCGTCGCGTACCAGGCGAAGCCGATCGCGCCGGTGGCCGCTCCGAACAGCACCGCCCGGCGCTCGCCGAACCGCGCCACGAAGGGTCCGACCACGAACCACTGCACCAGCACGCCCAGCACGCCGGTGATGAAGAAGGTCACGCCCAGGAACTTGAGCGACCAGTGGTAGCGGTAGGTCGTGTAGAGCACGAAGCACGACGGCAGCACCACCTGGGCGAACTGGAACAGGAACCCGACGCCGGCCAGGCCCAGCAACCCGGCGTGCGAGCGCAGAAGCCGGAGCGAGCCGATGGGATTGGCCCGACCCCATGCAAAGGCCTTGGCGCGCCGCTCGGGCGGCAGCGATTCCGGCAGGATGAAGAAGCCGTACAGCGCGTTGATCCCGGTGAGCGCCGCGGCCACGAAGAACGGCGCGCGCAGGCCGAACTGGTCGCCCACCAGGCCACCCAAGGCCGGACCCAGGATGAAGCCGAATGAGAAGGCCGAGGACATCATCCCGAATGTCTTCGCCCGCTGCTCCGGGGGCGTGACGTCGGCCAGATAGGCGTTGGCTGTGGAGAAGCTGGAGGCGGTCATGCCGTTCAGGACGCGGCCGAAGAACAGCCAAAGCAGGTTGGGCGCGAAGGCCATGACCAGGAAGTCGATCGCCAGCCCGAATAGCGACAACAGCAGCACCGGCCGCCGCCCATAGCGGTCGGCCAGCATCCCCAGGATCGGGCCGAAGAAGAACTGCATCAGGCCCCAGGTGGCCGCGAACAGCGCGTTCCACTCCGAGGCGCTGGCGGTGTCGCCACCGGTGAACGACTTTATCAGGTTCGGCAGGATCGGGATCATCAGCCCGAACGACACCGAGTTCATCAGCGCCAGCGCGAAGATGAAGCCGAAACTGGCCCGCCGGCCCCCTCGCGCCGGATCGGCGATCTCCCCAGTCATGGGGCGACCTTAGCCGCCTTCGGGGTCCGCGCCATCAGGACAACGGCGATCGCCGCGCCGATCCCGTGCAGCAGCGCCGCCAGCAGGAACGCCGAGCCGGGGACGTACGGATGCCCCGGCGCGATGAAGAAGGCGTAGGTGAAGCCGAACATCGTCGGCGCGATCACCCCGCAGAGCCCCGCCAGGCTGGACGTCGCGCCCTGCAGGCGGCCCTGTTCGCTGGCCCCCACGCGCTGCGTGATCAACCCCTGGAAGCCGGGGCCGAACAGCCCCACCAGGCCAAACACCGGCGTCCCGATCAGGAAGGCCACGCTGGTGGGCGCCAGGCCATAGATCGCGAAACCCAGACCGCCGAACACGATGCCGGCGATCATCGCGCCCCACTCGCCGATCCAGGTCACCACGCGCTTCACCAGCAGGCCCTGGACGACGATGTTGCAGGCGCCGGTCAGCGCCATGGCGATACCGGTCATCGCCAGGCTCCAGCCGTAGCGGTTGGTGGCGTAGAGCACGAAGATCGTCGGCAGGACGTAGTGGGCCAGCTGAGTGAAGACGTTCACGCTGACCAGCGGCAGCAGGTCGCCGTGGGACCGCAGGAACCCCAGGGACCCGATCGGATTGGCCTTGACCCAGCTGAACGGGGCGCGGTCCTCGCGCTTCAGCGATTCCGGCAGCACGAACAGGCCGTAAAGCGCGCCCACCAGCGTCAGCGCCGCGGCGCCCAGAAAAGGCGCGCGCAGGCTGATCTGCCCCAGCAGACCGCCGATCGCCGGGCCGACGATGAAGCCCACGCCCCACGCCGCGCCGATCAGCCCGAACGTCTGGGCCCGCTTCTCGGGCGGGGTGACGTCGGCGATGTAGGCGCTGGCGACGGCCATGCCCGCGGCCGTGAGGCCGGAGACCACACGAGCCACGAACAGCCAGCCCAGGGTCGGGGCGAACGCCATCATCAGGTAGTCGAACGCCAGGCCGAACAGGCTGATCAGCAGCACCGGCCGCCGCCCGAACCGGTCCGACAGCCCGCCCAGGATCGGCGCGCCCACGAACTGCGCCAGCGCCCAGACCGTGGATGAGACGCCCAGCCAGCGCGCGGCCGACACCGCGTCGCCATGCGTGAACTGCTGCTGCATCAGGGGCGCCCACGCGGGGATGATGACCCCCAGCGACAGGACATCCAGCCAGACGCTGACCAGGATGAAGGCCACGGCTGCCCGACGCCCGCGCAGGGCGCCTTCCGCTGGACTCTCGCTCATGGCGTCTCCCTTGCCGCCAGGATGAAACAAAACGCGAACTACGGCAACGCGATTAGCGCGCCCACTCGTCCACCGCGCGCAGTTGCGCCTGCCAGAACTCCGCCAGCCGGGCCAGCAGCACGGCGTCGGGGAAGCGGTGGCGCGCGGCGCTCTCCGCCGGCACCTGGTCGAACCCGCGATGCTCGACGCTGACCCGGGTCTCGTCGCCGACGGCCTCGAAGCGAACCTCGACCTCGGTGTGAAGGTCCACCGGGAACGTCGCCTGCCGCCAGGAGAAGACCAGCCGCTCGGGCGGCTCCCACGCCAGCACCTGCCCGATCTCGAAGACCTTGCCGTTGGCCAGGGTCTCGATCAGACGCCGCCCCTCCGGCCCCTCCTCGAACGCCAGCCGCCCGGGCGCGCGGGGCGTGGTCTGGAACAGGCCCTGCGGCCGCCACCAGGAGCCGATCTCGTCGGTGAACACCGCGAACGCCCGCTCCGGCGTCGCCTTCACCCGGAGCGCCACATAGACCTTAGACGGCATGGGCAGCCCTCCAGGTCATGCCTCTTTCTCGATGTGCGCCTTGAAGGCCAGGAGCTGGGCGCTCCACAGCCGTTCGCTCTCCTCCAGCCAGCGCAGCAGATGGACCATGGGTTCCGGCCTCAGCGCATAGATGCGCACGCGCGCATCGAACTCGGGATGGGATTCCTCGACCAGGCCGCTGGCGCGCAGGGTCTTCAGGTGGCGGCTCATGGCGGGTGGACTGATGTCCAGGGCCCGGGCCAGGTCGCCCGCCGCCCGTGGCCGCTCCGCCAGGAGGTCGACCACGCGGCGCCGATGTGGATCGGCGAGCGCGGCCAGGGTGCGGTCCAGTGCGGGCGCCCCCATCAGAGCGGCCGGTGCGCGGTGCCGGCGCCGTAGGTCAGCCCCAGGAAGCGGCTCACCTGCGGGACCAGCGCCCGATGCCAGACGCCGCGCGGCACGATGCAGGTCGACCCCGGCGTCATCTCCACCCGCCGCTCGCCGCCCGGCTCGTCCAGGATCAGGGTCATGCGGCCGTCCAGCAGCACCAGCACCTCCTCGCCCGCCGGATGCATCTCCCAGTGCGGCCAGTCCTCGGTGCTGACGAACCCGGCGACCAGGGTGCTCAGCACGTCGGCGTTGCTGTCCACGGTCTCCCAGAAGCCGTCCGCCGGGTGCGTGCGCACGTGGCCCTGCCCGTCCAGGCTCAGATAGGTGCGCTCCAGCTCCAACTGCATCAGATCCAGCCCTGGATCTTCAGGCCGGTGATCGCCTCGGCTTCTTCGCGGCTCACCGCCTGCACGGTCTGCCCCACGGTCCAGATATGCCCCTCCGGATCGCGGCAGCGGTAGGTGCGGTCGCCGTAGAACTGCGTCTCCGGCTCGGCGAAGATCTCGAAACCGGCCGCCCGCGCCCGCACGCAGTGGGCGTCGACGTCGGTGTCGATGCGGATGTGCACGGTCTGGGTGTTCTTGCCGCCGACCGAGGCCGGGCTCTTGTGGTCCTCGCTCCACTCGTTGCCGATCATGATCAGCGAGTCGCCGCAGCGCATCTCGGAGTGGACGAGGTTGCCCTCGCCGTCCTCGATCAGCATCACCAGCTCGAAGCCGAACGCCGCCTCCAGCGCCTTCAGCGCCGCCTTCGGGTCGCGGTAGCACAGGGCCGACGACAGCCCGGATCGATCAGCCATTTCTGTCACCTTTGGTCCCGATGTGGCGGCTCACGACGTCACCTCCGCCAGGGAGCTGATCTTCAGGCCGGTCTTGGCGTGCATCTCGTCGGCGTCGAAGGCGCGGACCGGCTGGTCGAAGTTCCAGACGTGGCCCTCCGGGTCCAGGGCCCGATAGACGCGCGAGCCGTAGAACTGGTCCTCCGGCTCGGCCACGATGCGGGCGCCGGCGGCCCGGGCGCGCTCGCAGTGCGCGTCGATGCCCTCGCGCAGGTGGACGCGGATGAACTGGGTATTGATCCCCTCGACGCTCTGCGGGCTGCGCATGCGCGCGGGTCCGACGATCGGCCCGTCCCACTCGCCGCCCACCTGCACGGCGCCGCCTTGGAAGGCCATCTGGGAATGCGCGAGGTTGCCCTCGGCGTCGATGATCAGGGTGACGACCTCGAAGCCGAAGGCCTGCTCCAGCCATTTCAGGGCCGCGATCGGGTTCTTGTAGAAGACGGCCGGGGTGAAGGTGGGATCCGTCACGACGATCTCCTTGCGTCTTGATGCAATATTTAACGCATACTGCAATTAACTCGTCAAGGCGACCGCCTGTGAAGGGCGGGATCGACCACGGGTCCGGACGCTCCCGCCCCGCCCCCAGCGAGAAACGCAGCCGCAGGCCGCCGTAGTAGCGCCGGCCCAGCCCGTCATAGATGTCCGGGAAGGTCGTCCAGCCGGGCGCCTGGCCCGCGTCACCGTTGGTGCCGCCGACCCGCACATATTCGTCGAACACGTTGTTCACGCCGACGAAAGCGGTGGCGTACTTGGTCACCTCGTAGCGGACCTGGGTGTTGGAGAACCACCGCGCCGGGATGTTGGCGCCGAAGAAGGCGCCGTTCGGATCGGTGTCCAGCGTCGCCTTGCCGATGTAGTTGATCTGCCAGGTCCACTGCAGGGCCTTGCGGCTGTAGACGAAGTCGAGCTGGGCCTTGTCCCTGGAGCGGCCCACCTTGCCGGCTTCGTGGATGATGTCGGCGGCTTCCGCTCCGATGAAGGGCGTCAGGTCCAGCTTGTTCACGTGGCTGTACAGCAGGCTGGCGAACAGGCTGCCCGGATCGTCGGCCCAGCCGGAGACGACGGGAACGTCGGCCAGGGCCAGGTTGTACGACGCCTGGATATCGAAGCCCCGCGCCCGGCTCGAGGCGAAGTTGCCGTTGGTCTGGTTGACCGCGAACAGGGCTCCGACCGAGGCGTTGCCAGGCGCGAAACGAACGACCTGCGAACAGAACGGCGAGGCCGCGTCGAAGCCGCCCGCGTAACACTTGTCCAGTTCGACCTGCTCGGCGACGACGGCGATCCGGTCGCGGATCTTGATGTCGTAATAGTCGAACGACACCGCCAGCGGCGACCACCAGCGGCCCCAGTCGCGCGGGTTGAACAGCACGCCCAGCGTCAGGGTCTTGGCGGTCTCGGCGTTCAGCGTGGCGCTGCCGCCGTCGAAGCCGGTGACGCCCTGGGCCTCGGGCTGCGTGACCGCCAGGCCGCCGTCGCGGGCCACGCGAGCCGCGACCTTGGGGTCGGCCAGGCACGCCGTGGCGATGGCGTTGCCCAGCGTCGAGGCGTTGATCCCGCTCTTCAGGACATTGGCCGGATTGGCCAGGTCCTGGCGCACGTTCAGGAACGCCGCCTGCCCGGCCGCATTGCGCGTCACCCCGCGGCAGGGGTCCTGCACGCTCGGGAAGTCCTGCGACGCGGGCTGGAACAGCTCGCTGATGTTGGGTGCGCGGACCGAGCGAGAATACTGGCCGCGGAACATCACCGACCTGACCGGGCGATACTCCAGCGACGCGGCGTAGGCGGTCTTGGTTCCGACAGTGGAGTAGTCGGAGTACCGGCCGGAGACGTTCAGATCGAGGCTCTCCACCCAGGGCAGCCCGCGCAGCAGCGGGGTGCGCAGTTCCACGAAGCCTTCGGCCACGTGGAACCGGCCGACCGTCGGCGGCGTGGCGTTGCCCGAGGTCCCGCCGGCCTGGGTCAGGGCGTCGGGGATGTCGGCGGCCTTCTCCCGGCGATATTCGCCGCCGACCACCGCCTGCAGCGGCCCGGCCGGCAACTGCACCAGCTCGCCGGTTGCGTAGCCGTTCAGCACGAATTCCTCGATCCGCGAGGTGCGGCTGGAGGCCGAGCGGATGTAGTCGGCGCCTTCCTTGGTGATCGACCCGGCGCCGAACACGTTGACCGGCACGCAACCGGCCGCGCGGGCGACCGGGTCGACGCAGACGGTCTGGCCGTTCACCACCGTGGTGTTCAGCGCGCTGCGCAGGTTGGCCAGGTTCACCTCGCCGTTGGTCGCCTGGTCCTCGTCCGTGCGGCCGTAGTTCAGGCTGGCCTCATATCGCCAGGACTTCCACAGCTCGCCCCGCAGGCCGGTGACGGCCCGGAAAGTCTCGCGGTTGAGGTCGTTACCGCGGTTGCCCACCTCGCTCAGGCGGCGACGGAAGCCGACCACCAGGGCGCTGTCGGCCACACCCGGATTGGCGTCGCGCACCAGCTGCTTCACCGCGTTGGGGATCGAGGCGCTGGTCAGCGGGATCCCGTTCGTGCAGCCCGTGGCGGTGCAGAACGGCGTGCTGTCGTCGAACAGCTGGGAGCTGGCGAACGGCGTCGGCTCAATCGTCGAGAACAGCTTGTTGTGGACGTAGGTGACCTCGGTGAAAAGCTCGGCGATCGGGGCCAGCTTGTAGTTCAGCTGGCCCGAGAAGCTTACGCGCTTGGACGGGACCTGCAGGATGCGGAAATCCTGGCGGTTGAACCCATCGCGGGCGGTGACGAACGGCAGGAGCGCGCCGTTCGCCTGCGGTGAGAAGGCCAGGTTCCCGGCGCCCGGCCGGCCCACCAGGGCGACGCCCTGCGGCGGGGTTCCGGAGAACAGCGGGCTGAACGTGCGTCGGTAGCTCTGGCTGCCCGGCGTCCCGTCGAAATCGTTGGCGCCGTCGACGCAGGCGTCCTGGTCGCAGCGGTCGCGGGCGTAGATCGAGCCCGTCTGGTCATAGCCGAACGAGATGACCGCCGAGCCCTTGTCGTCGGCGAACTTGCTGCCGGCGGTGAAGTTCAGCTTCCAGGTCTTGTCATCGTCCCGGTCGCTGATGCCGTACTGGCCGCTGGCCGCCACGCCTTCGAAGTTCTGCTTGGTGATGATGTTGACCACCCCGGCCAGGGCGTCGGAGCCGTAGATCGACGACGCGCCGCCGGTGACCACGTCGATGCGGTCGATCAGGTCGGTGGGGATGGCGTTCAGGTCGACGGCCTGCGTGCCCACGGCGCCCGGCACGAAGCGGCGGCCGTTGACCAGCACCAGGGTGCGGTTCTCACCGAGATTGCGCAGGTTCACCGTGGTGATGCCGTTGCCGGCGGTCGCGAAGGTCGAGTTGGTGGGCGTCAACAGCGAGATGCCGGCGGCGGGCAACTGGCGGATGATCTCGCCCGTGCTGATCTGGCCGCTGGCCTCGATGGCGCGGGAGTCCACGACCGAGACGGGCACCGGGGAGTCGAGGTTCGGCCGGGAAATCCGCGAGCCCGTGACCACGATCTCGGCCACCTCGTCGGCGGCGTCCGCCGCGAGGGCCGGGAGCGCTGAGAGCGCCAGGCCGCCCCCGATGATCGAAGACACCAACAGGCGCGTGCGCCGCGTAACGCTATGCAATGCTCTACCTCCAAGCCCCGGGCCGTGGGCCGCACTGGCCCGCCCTCACCGGCCGTCAGCCCCGCCGCGCCGAGCGCCTGCCCGCGCGACGCGGGGGCGGATCGGTCGTGGTTGAGCCCAGCCAGTGAGCTAGGAGTTGCTTGGTCCGGCTTTCCCCCACCGCGGACTGTGGGCCTGGAGCCACAGTCGGCGGGGCGCAGGTCCGCCCCTAGGGGACGAGCGCCGGGCGGACGTCGGCGAGGTTCCCATCGTTGCGGCGTGGCGTAACGCCGATCAGCCGCGCCAGCAGCGGATAGACGTCGACGTTGTCGAGGGTCTTCAAGCGCACGCCCGAGCGGAACGCCGGCCCCGCGGCGACGAATATCGCGCGCATCTCGCGGCTGGCGTTGTCGTAGCCATGCTCGCCCTTCGACGGCCCGTCCTTGGGATGGAAGTCGTGGGTGGTGAGCGTCCAGCCCACCTGCAGCATGCAGACGATCGGCGCCACGCGCGGGTTCTTGCCGTAGTGCAGCCGCCTGGGGATCTTCGCCTTCGGCCAGCACTGCAGGTGCGGCCGGCGCGCGGTCAGCACCTTCTCGACCTCGGCCTCGCGGCCCTTGGCGGGGAAGATCGTCCCGAGCGGACCCAGGTCGAGGCTCTTGTAGGCGTCCTTGGGCAGCAGGTCGTCGATGTAGACCCGCCGGTCCTCCGAGACCGCCGCCATGCCGTGGTCCGACACGACGATGACGTTGGCGGCGATGCCGCGCTGTTTCAGTCCGTCCAGCAGCCGGCCGACGGCGGCGTCGGCGGCGGCGGCGGCCTGGTTCAACTCGGGCGAGTCGGGGCCGTACTTGTGGCCGGCGGTGTCGACGATATCGAGATAGAGGGTCAGGAAGCCGGGCCGCTCGGCCGCGGGCCGGTCCAGCAGCGCCAAGTCCTGGTCCACCCGAGCGTCGGACGGCAAGGCCATGTCGAAGGCCACGGCGTAGTGCGGCTTGAGGCCATGGATCTCGGCGGCCTCCGACCCCGGCCAGAAGATCGGCGCCGTGACGATCCCGGCGCGCTCCGCCGTGATCCAGATGGGCTCGGCCTCGTCCCACCAGCCGCCGTCCTTCACCGCGTCGCGGTTGGACATACTGAAGGTGACGCCGGGCCTGGCCGGGTCCCGGATGTTGTTGGCCACGATGCCGGTCTCGTCCGGCCGCAGGCCGGTGACCAGGGTGTAGTGGTTGGGGAAGGTCTTGGACGGGAACGAGGGGCGCATCTGCGCCCGCACGCCCTCAGCCGCCAGCCTCGACAGCACCGGGGTCACGCCGCGGTCCAGGTAGTCGGCCCGGAAGGCGTCGATGGAGATCAGCACGGTGAGCGGCCGGTCTGCCGCTTCGGACGGCGCCGGCGCGGCGGCGAGCAACAGGGCCGCCAGGAGACTGGCGAGGATGGCTCTCAGCATGGCGTTCCCCGATGACGCCCTCCCCTAGCCCGGCGGCCGGATCAGCGGAAGGGCGGCGTTGGAAAGCGGCAGCCGCGCGGCTATGCCAGGACGATGCAAGCGGGTGATCTGGCGCCAGGGCGGACGTGCGGCGAGTGCACCGCCTGCTGCGTGCTGTTCCCCATCGACCAGCCTGACCTGGTGAAGCAGGCGGGCGTGCCGTGCCGCCATTTGGCCGGCGGCGGCTGCGGCCTCTACCCGAACTGGCCCAGCGTCTGCCGCGAGTGGTTCTGCGGCTGGCGCAGCCTGCCCCGGCTGGACGACGCCTGGCGGCCGGACCGCTGCGGCATCGTGGTGGTGTTCGACGACGAGGGCGTTCCGGCCGACTATCCGGAACGCCCGGCGCTCAAGTTCATCCTCACGGGGCCGGACACGGCGCTCTACACGCCGGCCTTCCTGGGCTACGTCGCCGGGCTGGTCGACGCGCGGGTGCCTGTGCTGCTGGCGATCCCCGGCCCGGTCGGGACCTTCGGGGCCAAGGCGTTCCTGAACCGGCGGATCGAGCCCGCCGTCGCCCGCCGGGAAGGGGCGGAGATGATGCGCGTGGTCGCCAGCGCCCTCGCCACCCTGCGGACTGGCGCGTTCGAGGCCGTGACCTTCGCGCACGGCGATCCAACGCCCTGAACTCCGGGGCTGAACGCAAAACCCCCCGAGGCGGACCTCGGGGGGCTTGAGAGCTCGACGATGACGCCGAAGGCTATTCGTCGCCGAACGCAGTGTCGGCGGTCGGGCCGGAGTCCTTGCCCTTTTCGGACGGATCGCGGTCGACGAATTCGATCACGGCCATGGCCGCGTTGTCGCCGTGGCGGAAGCCGGCCTTCAGGACGCGGATGTAGCCGCCGTTACGTTCCTTGTAGCGCGGGCCCAGCACGGCGAAGAGCTTGCCGACCTGTTCCACGTCGCGCACCTGGCTGATCGCCTGGCGGCGCGCATGCAGGTCGCCGCGCTTGCCGAGCGTCACCAGCTTCTCGACGAAGGGGCGCAGTTCCTTGGCCTTCGGCAGGGTCGTGACGATCTGCTCGTGCTTGATCAGGCTGGCGGACATGTTGGCGAACATGGCCGTACGGTGGGCGGAGGTCCGACCCAGTTTGCGGTGGGCTTTACCGTGACGCATCTCAATATCTCCTGGGCCACTCGGGCCACCGGACGCTCCCGACCTGCCGGGTCAGCGTCTGCCTAACCAAGTCCCAGCCTGCTCCCGCCTGGGTCACTACGAAGCGCCGGGGCCCTCCACCGCTGGTGCGGCTTCATCGGGCCCAGGCCGCGGATGCGGCCCGGAAGTCGGCGCGGAAGCCTTCTACATCTGGTCTTCGAACTTCTTCGCGAGCTCTTCGATGTTCTCCGGCGGCCAGTTCGGCACGTCCATGCCGAGGTGGAGGCCCATCCCGGCGAGAACTTCCTTGATCTCGTTCAGCGACTTGCGGCCGAAGTTCGGAGTGCGGAGCATCTCCGCCTCGGTCTTCTGGATCAGGTCGCCGATGTAGACGATGT
>CBHTUE010000083.1:0-19100 GCA_966096115.1 uncultured Phenylobacterium sp. | reverse complement strand
AAGAGCCAGGGCTTCGGCTTCGCGGCCGGCATCGACAACCAGGGCGTCCGCAACGCGCTGGGCGTCAACGTCAGCTTCGTGACCACCGACATCAAGGACCGCGGCGTGTCGGCCGACGAGCAGGTGACGATGAACCTGTTCGGGACCGGCGTTTACTGGCGCTACGACGGCGGACCTCTGCAGGCCTCGGCGCGCGGCGGGGTCGGCTATGCCTTCCTGAGCGGCGACCGGCGGCTGGTCAGCGACACGCTGAATCTGAAGGCCAAGGCCGACTGGGGCGCTTGGATGGCCGACGCCTATGCCGGCGTCTCCTACGAATGGCGGGCGGGCGGCTTCTATGCCCGGCCCGAGCTGTCGACCAGCTACACGCGCCTTGCCGAGGACGGCTATCACGAGAAAGGCGGCACGACCGGCTTCGACCTGACCGTGGACAAGCGGACCGGCGACCTGCTGACCGGGCAGGCGTTGATGGCGATCGGCTGGCGGTTCGGCGACGACACCTACTTCGCCCCGGAGATCAAGGCGGGCTACCGCGCCAAGCTGGCGGGCGGCCCGGCCCGCACCACCGCCCACTTCGACGGCGGGGCCGACTTCACCCTGGATCCCGAGGACGTGTTCAAGGGCGGCGCCGTGGTGCGGGCGGGCGTGCGGGGCGGCAGCGGCCCGGCGATCTACGTCATCGACGGCGGCGCCACCTTCGACGGCCAGTACCAGGAGTACGACGTCCGCGCCGTGCTGCGCCTGCAGTTCTAGGAGAGCTCCGAGGAGAGCGGAGTCCGCGTCGTTCGCAGGCCGGTGGTTTGCGGGCGGCGCGGATTTTGCCTAGAACCCCCGGCGTCTGCCGTCCGGTCCCGGACGTAGACAACGGGTTGCGTCTGGGAGTCCGAGCGTTTTGGATCACAAGCCGATGCCCAAGTGGCGCGGGAAGCGCGGGGTGGCGGAAGCCGCCATCGTCGTCGTCGCGGCCCTGTCGGCCTTCGCGGTGGCCCATGCGTCGCTGCTGACGTCCTCCAAGGTCACCCACCCCGTGGCCACCGCCGCGAAGATCGCCGCCGCCCCGTCCTTGCCGGCCGGCGAGGCGCGGGTCGAGGACGCCTTCCTGATCGCCTTCGGCGAGCCGGTGCCGGGCCATGCCGTGGTCTCGCCCTTCGGCCTGCGCCAGCTGCCCTGGGAAGAGAACGGCCGCCTGCACGAGGGCGTCGACATCTCCGCCGACGCCGGGGTCCCGGTGCGCGTGGCCGCCGACGGCAAGGTGATCGCCGCGGGCGAGGGCGGCGGCTACGGGCGCTTCGTGGCCGTGCGCCATGCCGTGGGCCTGACCACCTTCTACGCCCACCTGGGCAGCATCGATAAGGCCATGAAGCCCGGCGTGCTGGTCACCGCCGGGCAGGCGGTGGGCAAGGTGGGCTCCACCGGCTCGTCGACCGGGCCGCACCTGCACTTCGAGATCCGCGACGCCGCCGACCACCCGCTGGACCCGGCGATGTTCCTGGGCCGCGCGTTCGCCGAGAAGGGCGACCTGCCGCTGGACAAGGCCAAGCGCTATTCCGGCCGGGTGCGCATCGCCTACGTCAGCCACATCCCCGAGAGCAAGCAGGCGCTGATGGACGCGCGCCTGGGCAAGTCGATCGTCATCAAGCGCCGCGAGACCACCGACGCTCAGGACCTGGCGGCGGCGGAGAAGAACCTCGAGGGCCAGGCCCGCGCCGCGGCCAAGAGCGAGAAGATCGATGGGCTGAAGGGCCTCTCCATCGGCCCCGACGGCCGCCCCCGGGCGCAGCTGTCGATGTAGACGGCGCGGGTGGGTCGCACTGGCCGGTTCGCTCTTGTGTTTCTCCCACGGCGCCTACCGTGCGGTTCGGCACACGGAACACCTCGACGCCGCCGCAATGCTCTCCCATATCGGCGGGGACAGGGAGCCACACCGCATGAAGTACAAGCAGCTGGGCCGCACGGGCCTCTACGTGTCCGAAATCTGCCTGGGGACGATGACGTTCGGCGGCGGCGAGGACGCGGGGATCTGGAAGGCGATCGGCTCGCTGCCGCAGGGCGACGTGGACGCGATCATGGCCTCGGCGATCGCTTCCGGGGTGAACTTCTTCGACACGGCCGACGTCTATTCGTTCGGCGCCTCGGAAGAGCGGCTGGGCCAGTCGCTGAAGAACCTGGGCGTGAAGCGGAAGGACGTGGTGCTGGCCACCAAGGTGTTCGGCCAGATGGGCCCGGGGCCGAACGACCGCGGCGCCTCGCGCGGCCACATCATGGACTCGGTGTCGGGCTCCCTGGAGCGCCTGCAGACCGACCACATCGACCTCTACCAGATCCACGGCAACGACACGGTCACGCCGATCGACGAGACCCTGCGGGCGCTGGACGACCTGGTGCGCCAGGGGATGGTCCGCTACGTCGGCGTCTCCAACTGGGCGGCCTGGAAGATCGCCAAGGCGCTGGGGCTGAGCGAGGCCAGGGGCTACGCGCGGTTCGAGACGCTGCAGGCCTACTACACGATCGCCGGGCGCGACCTGGAGCGGGATCTGGCGCCGATGCTGACCTCCGAGCAGCTGGGCCTGATGGTCTGGTCGCCGCTGGCGGGCGGCCTGCTCTCCGGCAAGTTCGGGCCGGGGTCGAACAATCCGGAGGATGCACGGCGGACGAACTTCGACTTCCCGCCGGTGGACAAGGACCGCGCCTGGGCCTGCGTCGACGTCATGCGCGAAGTGGGCGAGGCGCACGGGGTCTCGGTGGCCCGCGTGGCGCTGGCCTGGCTGCTGGCCAAGCCGCACGTGATGAGCGTGATCATCGGCGCAAAGACCACCGAGCAGCTGGACGACAACCTGGCCGCCGTCGACCTGACCCTGACGGCGGAGGAGATGAAGCGGCTGGACGAGGTGAGCGAGCTGCCGGCCGAGTACCCCGGCTGGATGTTCGGGCGCCAGGGCGGGGGCCGCGTGCCGGCGCCGTTCAAGAAGGCCTAGGGGTGGCGCGGATCGCCTACCGCGGGACGCGGGTCGACATCGGCGGGCGATCCCTGCGGGTCGTGCGCGCGGGGCCTGGCGGGCCGGCGCGGCACGGCCCGCTGGTGGTGTGCGAGCACGGTGCGTTCGGCTGTGCGGCCGACTGGGCGGTGGTGCAGGAGAAGCTGTCGGCCAAAGGGCTGGCCAGCCTGGCCTACGACCGCGCTGGGCTGGGCCACTCCGACCCAGGGCCGGAGCCGCGGGATGGGCGGGCGATCAACGACGACCTGGAGGCCCTGCTGGATAGGCTGGGCGAGGATGGGCCGATCCTGCTGGTCGGCCATTCCATGGGCGGGCTGATGGTACGGCTGTTCGCGTTGGAGCGCACGCGGCCGGTGGTGGGCCTGGTGATGGTCGATGCGGTGACGCCGGAGGTGCTCAGCCTGCCGGGCGGGCCGCCGGCGATCCGGACGTTCGGACGGATGCTGCAGGTGGCCAGCCAGGCGGCGAAGCTGGGGCTGATGGTGCCGGTCTCCTACGTCAGCGGCAACCTGATCGGGCTGACCGGCGAGGCCGGCGCCGAGAAGCGGCGGATCCATGCGTCGGCCCCGCACGCCCACGGCGCGGCGGCCGAGGTGATCAGCTGGCCGGCGACCTCGAAGCTGGCCGGTGCGGCCGAGTTGCCGGTCGACCTGCCGGTGGCGGTGGTTACGGCCGGGCCGCCGGCCGCGCGCGGACCGATCAAGGCGATGCAGGAGAGCCCGGCCAAGCATGCGCGCCACGGCTACGTCGAGCACGTCACTCGCTCCACCCACGCCAACCTGCTGGGCCCCCGCTACTGCGACGCCATCGTGCGCGGCGTCGATCACGTGCTGGCCGCGCCGGCCTAGGCCGGTTCGCGGCTCACGAGGCCGGCCGCGGCGAGGAAGCGCGGCCCAACAAGCGGCGTGATCGTGATGTCGGGCGGCGGGGCGTCCACCCCGCCATCGGCCCATTCGATCATCGGATTTCCCTTGGCGGTTGGGCGAACGACCAGGCCGGGCCCTTGGGCGGTCACGGCGAACCGTCCGTCCCAGACGACCTCTTGCCCGGCCGGCAGGGCGAGGGCCTGCAGGCCGCCCCGGCCGGCCTCGCCGGGCTCGCGGGCGATGCGGACGACGTCGCCCTCGGCCTCGATCCGCGCGCCGGCGAGGGTGGAGACGAAACGCTCGGCCCCCAGGATCGCGTCGGCGGCGCGGGCGATCCGTGGGCCGGCGGGCCGCCGGTCGCCGCCGCCGGCGCAGACGCAGGTGATCGCGACCAGCCGCCGGACGGCCTCGGCGGGCGCCGCGCGCAGGGCCGGACGATCCAGGACGAGCGCGCCGCCATCCACCGCCACGTCCAGGGCTAAGTCGAGGGGTGCTGTCGGCTCCGCGTGCACGGCGGCCGGCGTGGCGGCGCGGGCGCGGCTGCGGGCGTAGCGCGCGTCGGCGTTGGCGGGGTCGTCGATCCAGGCCTCGCCGCGCGCCGCCAGCCAGGCGCGCAGCTCGGTACGGCGGACGCGGAGCAACGGCCGCAAGACGAAGACGCTGCGCCCCTGCGGCCAGGCGGGCGAGGGGGCCCATTCGCGTGGGTCCGGCGTGGTGGAACCGGCCTCCCGCATGGCGCGGGCCTCGTAGCGGCCGTCGGCGGTGTGGCCCATCCGGATGCCGGTTGCGCCGCCCTCACGGGCGGCGTCGGCCAGCAGGGCGTGGCGCGCGCGGCGGGCGGCGGCGGGCAGGCCGGTGGCGGGCTTGTCGCCTTCCCAGGCCAGGGCGCGGAAGGGTCGTCCCAGACGCTGGGCCAGGTCCGCGCAGGCCTGCGTCCAGCCCGCGCTGGCGGCCTGCAGGCGGTGGTCGACCGTCAGGATCAGCAGCTCGCGGCCGGCCTCCCGCGCCCACGCGTCGGCCATCAGGGTCAGCGCCACGGAGTCCCCGCCGCCGGACAGGGCGACGGCGATAGGGCGGGCACTGTCGCGGAGGAGGCGGTGGTCGAGGACGTGGCTTACGATCCCCAACATTCGCTCATCCCGGCGAATGCCGGGACCCAGATCGCCGAGCGCCGAGCGATGTTGGATATCTGCCGAGCCTGTCGAGCCCACGTCCGCGCCATTCCATCTGGGTCCCGGCATTCGCCGGGATGAGCGGTGGACAGTCTATGCGGAACACTTCGCCTGCGTCCGAACCGCCGCGGCGCGGGCGTTGATCGCCGGGGGCGCTTTGGGATAGCGGCGGCCCAGTTCGGCCAAGGTCTGGCAGGCGTCGGTGGGCTTCTTCAGCGCCACCAGCGACTTCGACAGTTCGACCACGGCCTCCGGCGCCCAGCTGGTCTGCGGCCAGCCGCGGATGGCGGTGATGTAGGCGCGGGCGGCCTCGGCGTGGGCGCTGCGCGCGGTCAGGGTCTTGCCCCACCAGTAGCTGGCCTCCGGCGCACGCGGCGTATCCGGGAAGTTGGCGATGTAGGCGGCGAAGGCCTGTTCCGCGCGGTCGTAGTCGCCGGACAGCATCAGCTGGCGGGCGGCTGCGAAGTCCTTGGCGGGATCGCCGGCGGGGGCGGGAGCCTCTTCGGCCGCAGGGGTCGGCGCCGGCGCGGCGGCGGCCGTGGCCAGCTTCTGCTCCGCGCCGGACAGCCGCTCGGTCAGCGCCTGGACCTGGCTCTTCAGGGCGGCGTTCTCGCGCCGGGCCTGGTCGAGGTCGCGGGTGGTGTTGTCGATGGAGCTGTTCAGCCCCTTCAGCGAGCTCTCCAGGTCGGCGACCTTGCGGCCCAGTTCGTCCATCCGCGCGTCGGTGTCCGCCGGCTGCACGACGACGGGCTTCCCGGTGTCGCGCAGCTGGAAGACGATGGCGCGCAGCTCGCGGACCGCCTTCTCCATGCGATCGACCCGCTTGGCGTCGCGGATGTCGAGCGGATCCTCGATCGGGGTCTGCGACGCGGCGACGCCGGCGGTCCCCAGGACCACCAGCGCCGTGCATGTCAGGGCAAGCTTACTGAACCGCATGGGAGCGCTAGCGGGCACCCGAGACGATCGCGGTGTGGCCGTTGCGGTTCTTCTGCCAGCTGTCCTCGCCGCTGCCCGCGTCGATCGGCTGTTCCTTGCCGAACGAGATGGTGGCGATGCGGTCGGCGGAGACGCCGTGGCTAACCAGGTAGTCGCGCACGGAGTTGGCGCGCCGGGCGCCGAGGGCCAGGTTGTATTCACGCGTGCCGCGCTCGTCGGCGTTGCCCTCGATGCGGACCTGCACCGAGCCGTAGCGCCGCAGCCAGCCGGCCTGGGCGTCCAGCAGCGGCTGGGCGTCGGCGCGGATGTCGTGGCTGTCGGTGTCGAAGTAGACGCGGTCGCCGACGTTGACAATGAAGTCCTGGGCCGAGCCCGGCAGGGCGCTGGTGTTCACCGGCGGCACGGACGGCCCGCGGTCCGGCGGCAGCGGGATCGATGGCTGGGACTGGCTAACCGGCGGCGCGCTCGGCACCTGCGTCGCCATCTTCGGCTTCTTCGCGCAGGCCGCCATCGACACGGCGCAGACGCCGACGAGCGCCAGGCGGAACACGGTGGGACTGTTCACGCTAAGAACCATCGACATCTCCTCAGGTCAGGTTGCGAATCACTATCGGGCGTATCGGGCTGGATTGGGGCGCAAGACTAGTTGAGCAAAGGTGACCAGGCAGGGTCCGATCCGGCGCCAGGGTAAGGCATGGGCTGAAGGATTCGGCCCGTGACATCCACACTCCATAACTTGGGCGGACCGCCCGGGGTTTCACGCGAGAACATAAGAACTCGCCCATTCGGCGCCCAAGTGGGCCCTTCGTCCAGATAGCTAGTTGTGAGGAGACGTTCGTCGGAGCCGTCCGGACGCATGATCCCGATGTGGAATTCGCCCCCGGTCTGCTTGGTGAAGGCGATGAATTCGCCGGTCGGACTCCACACCGGCGTGTAGTAGCGCCCGCCGCCGCCGGAGATCCGCCGCGCGCCCGATCCGTCGGCCCCCATGACGTAGATGGCGCCTCCGCCGGAGCGGTCGGAGTTGAAGACGATCTGGCTGCCGTCCGGCGAGAACGACGGCGAGGTGTCGATCGCCGGATCGGTGGTCAGCCGGGTCGACGTGCGGCTGGACAGGTTCATGACGTAGATGTCGCTGTTGCCGCCGCGCTCCACCGAGAACGCGACCTTGCCGCCGTCGGGCGAGAAGCGCGGGGCGAACACCATGCCCTGGAAGGTGCCCAGGCTCTCGCGGCGCGCGGTGTCCAGGTTGAACAGGTAGACCGACGCGGAGTCCTGGCGCAGCGCCATGTAGGTGATCTCCTGGCTGTTCGAGGAGAACCTGGGCGTCATGACGATCGAGTCGCCGCCGGTGAGGTAGCTGGGGTTCGCGCCGTCCTGGTCCATGATCATCAGGCGCTTGATGGTCTTGCCCCGGGCCCCGCTCTCGGCGACGAACACGATGCGGGTGTCGAAGTAGCCCTTCTCGCCGGTCAGCCGCTCATAGACGGCGTCGGAGATCTTGTGCGCCACGCGCCGCCAGTTCTCCGGGCTGGAGGTGAACTGCAGGCCCAGCATCTGCTGGCCCTGGAAGACGTCCCACAGGCGGAAGTCGACCCGCAGCTGGCCGCCCTGGATGGTCGCTGTGCCGTTCACCAGGGCCGAGGCGTTGATCTGGCGCCAGCTGTCGAATCGCGGCTGGACGGCAGCGCTCAGGTCGCGCTCCAGGAAGCCGGCCGGATCGAGCGGCCGGAACAGGCCCGAGCGCTGCAGGTTCGCGGAGACCACCTGGGCGATCTCGGCCCCCTGCGGTCCGCCGAAGGCCGGGACGGCCACAGGCATCGGCTGTTCGTCGCCGCGGGTCACGCGCAGCTGGGCCATGGCCGGCAGGGCCGCCAGCGGGGCGATCAGGATCGCCAGGGCGGCGAGGAGGTGCTTTAGGCGCATCGTTAGGCCCCTGCTGGTCGGCTGCAAGATTCGCGGGCGTTGAAGTCGGCGTAGAGGCGGCGGCCCCAGCTCTCGCGGGGTTCCTTCAGGAACGGCTGGGCGCGCAGGACGGCCTGCCGGGCGCGGAACTTGGCGGCGTCGATCACCGCGGCGCTGGGCGAGCCCTTGGCCTCCACCTCGACGTCGCCGATCACCCGGCCGCCGGCGCCGATGGTGAAGTAGGTGCGCACCACCACGTCGCGGGTGCTGGCCAGGCTGCAGTCGATCAGCCAGTAGCGCTCGAGCTCGCCCTGCATCTCCGACGACACCTCGGTGCCGGAGGCGGCGGCGAAGCCGTTGGTCTGGCGCGCCACGGGCGCCGTCTCCGGGCGCGCGGCGCCCTTGGTCGGGGCCGTGGGCCGGTTGCGGTTGGGGACCGTCAGGCTGGCGTACAGGCTGTCGAGGTTCAGCGACTTCTCCGCCGGCTTCGCGGCGGCCGTCGACGGCTTCGGCGTCGCCGGGGCGGGCCCCTTGTCGGCGGGCTTGGCGGCCTTCGGCGTGGGGGTCGGCGGGGCGGGCGCAGGCGGCGGCGGGGCCGGCTCGGGCGGGGCCTCGGCGACCTCCTCGCTCTGCGCCGTCTGCGCCTGGTCGGCCTGCTGGGCCGGGCTGGCCTCGGCGGGCGCGCTGGAGACGATGGTCACCGGGACGACCGAGCCCACCTTCAGGTCGCGGCTGCCCCACGAGATCATCAGCGCCAGGGCGACCGCCGCGTGCAGGGCCAGCGAGCCCAGCGCCGCCGGGCTGAACTCCGCGCGATGGATCGCCTGCCGGTTCACGGGGCCCGGTCCTTGTCGGCGCCCGACGAGGGGCCGCCGGTGTCGGTGATCAGGTTGATCGAGGTGAAGCCGGAGGTGCTGAGCGAGGCCATCACGCGGGCGACGATCTCGTAGTCCGCCTTGCCGTCGGCCCGGACATAGATCGGCCGGGTGGTGTCGCTGGCCATGGCCTTGAGGCGTGGCGACAGGTTGGCGAACGGGATCGGGTCGTCGCCGATGAAGATGGCCCCGTCGGCGCGGATGGAGAGCGTGATCGGGTCCGGCACGTCCTGCATGGCCCCGGCCTCGGTCTTCGGCAGTTCGACCGGCACGCCGGCGGTGAGCAGCGGGGCCGAGATCATGAAGATGATCAGCAGCACCAGCATCACGTCGACCAGCGGGGTGACGTTGATCTCGCTGAGCGCGCCGCGGCGGCGGCCGCGCCGGCGGCGACCGCCGGCCCCGCCGGCCGAGAAGGCGTCATGAGCGGAGAGGGCCATGGATCAGGCGCGCTCGGCCAGGCGGCGCTGGATCGCCGTGGAGAGGTCGTCGGCGAAGCCCTCCAGCCGCCCGGTGAACCGCCCGGCCGCCGTCGAGAAGGCGTTGTAGGCGATGTAGGCCGGGATGGCGGCGATCAGGCCGATGGCGGTGGCGAACAGGGCCTCGGCGATCGACGGGGCGACGATAGCCAGCGAGGTGTTCTTCTGGATGGCGATGGCCTGGAAGGACTGCATGATCCCCCAGACGGTGCCGAACAGGCCGACGAAGGGCGACGCCGTGGCGACGATGGCCAGGCCGCCCAGGCCGGTCTCCACGCGGGCCGACTCTCGGGCGATGATGGTGTCCAGGGTGCGGTCGATGCGCTGGATCAGGAAGGCCAGCTGGCCCTCGGTGGCCGGGCCCTTGGCGCGGGCGTCGCGCCACTCTTTCAGCGCCGCCTGCAGCATGCGCGGCAGGGCGTGGCGCGGGTGCTCGCCGGCGGCCGCCGCCACGTCCTCCAGGCTCTTGCCGGAGGCGACCGCGTCCTCGAACCGGTCGGCCTCGCGGTTGAGCGCGGTGAGCCGGAACACCTTGTCCAGGATGATGCTCCACGACCACAGCGAGGCGAGGCCCAGGCCGATCATCACGATCTTCACCAGCCAGTCGGCGTGCAGGAAGATGCTGACGAGGTCGAACGACTCCGGGGTGACGGCTGCGGCCGGGTTCATCGTGTCTCCAGTCTCGGCGTGTCGGGTCTGTCGTTGGGCGTTGTCGGTGGCGATCTTATGGCGCGGCGAAGTAGGGGCGCAGGAGCTCCACCATGGCCGGCGGCGGCTTCTTCGCGCGGCCCCGCAGGTCGATGCACACCGCCTCCACCAGCGCCTGGGCGATCAGCTCCTCGCCGCGGGTGATGCGCTGGCTGACCATCAGGCGCGCGCCCTTGACGGTGTCGTAGGTGGTGCGGACCAGCAGCGCGTCGTCGACGCGGGCGGCCCGTTTGAAGTCGAGTTCGATGCGCACAAGCGTGAAGGCGGTGGGTTCGGCCAGCTGCAAGAGCGCGGTGTGGCTGATGCCGGCGATGCGGAAGAAGTCGCTCCGCCCGCGCTCGAAATAGCGCAGGTAGTTGGCGTGGTAGACCATGCCGGTGAAATCGGTGTCCTCGTAGTAGATGCGCACCGGCAACTGGTGCTCGCGGCCGTCGATCCAGCCGGCGGAGGGTTCGCGGTCGCCGTTCATTCGAACAGGTCCGGCGCAGAGGGCTGGCCGGCGCTCTTCGGCGCGGCGAGGCCCAGGTGGGCGTAGGCCCGCGCGGTGGCCATGCGGCCGCGCGGGGTGCGCTGGATGAAGCCCTGCTGCATCAGGAACGGCTCGATCACGTCCTCCACCGCGTCGCGGGCCTCGGCGATGGCATAGGCCAGCGTCTCCACGCCCGCCGGACCGCCGGCGTAGTTTTCGATGAGGGCGCGCAGGTAGCGGCGGTCCAGGGCGTCCAGGCCGTGCTCGTCCACGTCCAGCCGGGCCAGGGCCGAGGCGGCGGCGCCCCGGTCGATGGTGACGGCGCCGTCGGCGGCGGCGAAATCGCGGACCCGGCGCAGTAGCCGGCCGGCCACCCGCGGCGTGCCACGGGCGCGCTTGGCGATCTCGGCGGCGCCGTCGGGGGCCAGCGGCGTGCCCATCTTGGCCGCCGCGCCCAGCAGCACCTTCTCCAGCTCCTCGTGGGTATAGAACTCCAGCCGGATCGGGATGCCGAACCGGTCGCGCAGCGGCGTCGCCAGCAGGCCGGCCCGCGTGGTCGCCGCGACCAGAGTGAAGGGCGCCAGGTCGATGCGGATGGACCGCGCCGAGGGCCCCTCGCCGATCACCAGGTCCAGCACGTGGTCCTCCATCGCCGGATAGAGGATCTCCTCCACATTGGCCGGCAGGCGGTGGATTTCGTCGATGAACAGGACGTCGCGCGGTTCCAGGTTCGTCAGGATGGCGGCCAGATCGCCGGCCTTAGCCAGCACCGGGCCGGACGTGGCCCGGAAGTTCACGCCCAGCTCGCGGGCGACGATCTGGGCCAGGGTCGTCTTGCCCAGCCCGGGCGGGCCGAACAGCAGCACGTGGTCCAGCGCCTCGGCCCGGCCCTTGGCCGCCTCGATGAAGACGCTGAGGTTGCCCTTGGCCTGCTGCTGGCCCACGAACTCGGCCAGCGTCTGCGGCCGCAACGCCTTGTCCGCCGGCTCGAACGCCGCGGCCTCTCCGGAGACGAGGCGATCAGGCCGCTCGCTCACAACTCACCTCCGCTCATCCCGGCGAATGCCGGGACCCAAATGGGATGGCTGGAATGTGGGGTTCGATCGGCTCGATGCGCTTCCCGCCCACATCGGCGTTTTGCGATCTGGGTCCCGGCATTCGCCGGGATGAGCGGGATGGAGGATCACCGCCCCAGCTCCTGCAGGGCGGCCTTGATGAGCGCGGGGACTTCGACGTCTTCGCCCAGGCGTACGGCGGCGGCCTCGACGACGCGGCGGGCGGCGGGTTCGGAGACGCCCAGGCCCAGCAGGGCGGCGACCGCCTCACCGGTGGCGCTGGGTTTGATCGGCTCGGCGCCGCGGACCTGGGCGTGGAAGGCCGCGACCGGGCCGTCGGTGATCGGCTTGCCCTTCAGCTCGGTGGCGATGCGCAGTGCCAGTTTCGGCCCCACACCCTGGGCGCGGGCGATGGCGGCGGTGTCGGCCCGGGCGACCGCGGCGGCCAGCTCGCCCGGCGGCAGGACGTCCAGCACCGCCAGCGCCGCCTTCGGCCCGACGCCCTGGATGGTGCGCAGCAGCACGAACGCCTGCCGCTCGTCGCGGGCCAGGAAGCCGTACAGCGTCAGCCCCGTCTGCTCGCCCCAGTGGCTCTCCACATGCACCAGCGCCTCGTCGCCGATCGCCGGCAGGCGGGACAGGGTGCGCGACCCGCAGCGCACGACGTAGCCGACGCCCATGACGTCGATCAGGGCCTCCTCCTCGGAGACCTCGGCCACCGCGCCGCGCAGGCGGCCGATCATATGCGAATCACGTTCGGCATGTGTTCCTGAGAGGTACCGCAGGGCGGACTCCGGGGGAACAATGCGGACGTTATGCGCGGCGGCCGGCCTACGACCGCGAGGGCGCCCTGATCCATCCCATGCTGCTCGAGCGCTACCAGCGCCGCGCCACCGCGATCGTCGACGACGCGCCGCGGACGGCCGACTTCACGCCGATGCTCCACGCCCGCTTGAATGAGTCTGATCTTTCCGGCGACACCCCGGCACAGGCCGTTCTATGCCGCCGGCGACGTTGCTCGCCGTGTCACCAGACCTCCGCGTACGGCCGGATCTCGGCTCGGAACGACCACGCCGACTTCGCCTGGTGCGCGAGGTGCCAGACCTCGTCGGCGATGTCCTTCGGGTGGCAGAAGTAGTCGTCCGGCTTGTCCGGATTGTTCTTGCGCTGCCACTCCAGATCGATCGCCGCATCGATAACCAGATAGGCCACATGTACGCCGCGTGGGCCCATCGCCCGGGCCATGGATTCGGCGAGGATGCGCTGGGCCGCTTTGGTCGGCGCGAAGCCCGCGAAGTTGGCGCGGCCGCGCTCGGCTGAGGTGTTGCCCGTGACGATCAACGCGCCGCCACCCGCGGTCTCCATGCGCGGCGCGGCCCAACGGCCCAGGTGCATGAGCGCCATCACGTTGACCTGGAAGTTGCGCTCCAGCACCGTCGGATCGACGTCCAGGAAGTTGGCGAAGGCGCCGCCGACAGCGTTGTGGACCGCGACCTTGGGCGCGCCCCCGCGAGCCTCGGCCGCCTCCAACGCCGCCTGAAGCGCGGCAGGATCAGAGACATCACAGGGCAGGGCGAACGCGTCAGGCATCTCGTCGGAGAGGGCCTGCAGGCGCTCGGCGTTGCGGGCCAGCATCGCCACCTGATAGCCGCCCTCGTGGAAGCGGCGGACGAGCGCCGCCCCGGTTCCCGGCCCGACGCCCGTGACGATGGCGAGCGGCTTCATGCGGCGACTCCCAGGCTGGCGCGGACGAAGTCGAACCGGTCGTTGCCGAAGAACATCTCGTCGCCGACGTACATGGTGGGGGCGCCGAAGACGCCGCGGGAGGCTGCCTCATCCGTGGCCGCGTCGAGCGCCGCGTCGAGGGTGGGATCGTCGATCCGAGCCAGCAAGTTCGGCGCGCTGACGCCTGCGCCGTTCAGGACCGCGACGACGTCGGCCGCCGTGGCCAGGGGCGCGCCCGATCCCCAGTAGGCGGCGAAGATCGCTCCGACTGCCGCATCCAACTGACCGAGCTCGCCGGCCGCAAGCGTGGCGCGCAACAGTCTCCTTGCGTCGATGCTCCCCGACTGCGGGTGGCGTTGGAACGGCACCTTGTACAGGCCAACCCAGCGCATCAGGTCGGCGCCCAGGTACTTGCCCTTGGGCTTGCAGGTGATGCTGGTGGGCACGTTGCCGACCTTGTCCATCAACTGCAGGATCTCGAACGGCCGCCAGCCGATCTCGACGCCCAGCTTTCGCACCTGGGTCTGCGCGAGATAGGCGTAAGGGCTGCGATAGTCGAAATAGAAGTCGAGTGCGGCCATCGCCGGGCTCCTCTGCTTGGGGATGGCCTTAGCGGCCCTGAAAAACCGCGGCGCGGCGTTCGACGAACGAGCGGATTCCCTCGGCGGCGTCCTCGGTGCCCATCACGCGCTGGCGGATGGTGGGTACGATGTCGATGGCTGAGCGCTCGCCGGCCTCGATGAACTTCCGGCCGGCTTCCTTGGTGACCTGAATGCCGAGCGGAGCGTTGGCCGCGATGATCCCGGCGATGGCCATGGCCCTGTCGACCTGCTGACCGGCGGGGACGACCTCCTGCGCCAGGCCGATCCGATAGGCTTCCTCCGCCCCGAACTCGTCGCACAGCATCAGGTGGTACATGGCGTTCCCCCAACCCGCGCGGCTGAGAAAGCGGAAGTGGGCGCCGCCCAGGGGCGCGATGCCTCGTTTGGCCTCCATCTGGCAGAAACGGCTGCCCTCGGCCGCCACCACGATGTCCCCGGCCAGAGCCATCTCGATACCGACGGTGAAACAGATGCCCTGCACCGCCGTGACGACGGGCTTGCGGCACTGGTTGCGCATCCCGAAGGGGTCGATGTGGTCGTCCGGGATGGCGGACGGCTTCGCGTCGGGGCCAAAGAACTTGGGCATATCGAGGCCAGCGGTAAAATGGTCGCCCTCGGCGCAGAGCACGCCCACCCAAAGGCCCGGGTCACGGTCCAACTCGGTCATCGCGGCCGCGAGCTGCGCCATCATCTCCGGCACGAACGCGTTCTTCTTGGCCGGATTGTCGATGACGATCTTCAGGATGCGGCCGTGTCGTTCACTGCGCACGCGACCTTCCGCGACGGCGATCTCGGTCATGGCATGCTCCCTGGGTCAATCATTCTGCATGATGTTTGTCATCCAGGAACATGATGTATATAATCCAGATCGTCAATCGCGGAGATTTTCGATGGGGCATTCGCAGGCCGAGAAGGCCCAGAACCGTGAGCGGATCCTTGCGGAGGCTTCGCGCCAGGTCCGGGACGGAGGGCTGGAGTCGGTCAGCGTCGGGACGCTGATGAAGAGCGTGGGCCTGACCCACGGCGGCTTCTACGGGCATTTCGAAAGCCGCGAAGCCCTGCTTGCCGAGGCGTTGGAGCGTGCGCTCCTCGAAGGCGAGGCGAAGGCGGGTGCGCAGGGGTCCGGCGCGGCGGCGCCCTTTGGCGGCATTGTCCGCGGCTATCTTAGCCGCACGCACCGCGACGCGCGCGACAGCGGATGCGCGGTCGCGGCGCTGGTGTCCGACGTCGCGCGCGCCGACGCCGCCCCCCGAGACGTCATGGCCAGGCACGTCGAGACGTTCATCGACAACGTGGCGAAGTCGCTCGACGGCGATGACGAGCGCGCGATCCTCGCAGTGAGCGCGATGGTGGGCGCCCTGGCGCTCTCTCGCGTGGTCGCGGACTCCGCCCGCTCAGACGCCATTCTGAAGGCGGTTCGGGTGCAACTGGACAGGCTCGAATCCGGCGGCGCCTCGTGAGTGCAGCGGAGGCGCCCGATGGCCTGGCGCAGCTCCAGGCCATGCTCAGCGGAGAGCTGAGGGCCCCTATCGGTGAAAAGCTGGGGTTCCATCTGGTCGAGATCGAACGGGGCCGCGCCGTGTTCGAGGCGACGCCCGACCCCAGCGTCTACAACCCGTTCGGCGCCGTCCACGGAGGCTACGCCGCGACGGTGCTCGACAGTGCATGCGGCATCGCCGTCCATTCGCAACTCGGCGCGAACCGCGGCCACACGACCCTCGAACTCAAGGTGTCGTACGTGCGGGGCCTCAACGCGGGAAGCGGGACCATCCGGGCGACGGGTCAGACCATTTCGGTCGGGCGCCGTGTGGCCTTCGCTGAAGCGACGCTTTGCGACGGCGAGGGCCGTCTGTGCGCCACGGCGACCTCGACGCTTCTCGTGTTCGACCTCCCTCCCGCGGCGAGCGCCTGATCCGCTAGCGTGACCGCCAGTGGGCGCCCACGAATTCGCGCAGGTCGCGGTAGCAGATGACCTCCACCTCGCGGAGCGCGGCGAGCTTTTCGGCTAGGCCGCCCCGGTTGAACTGGGTCTGGAGGTTGGAGACCGTCGCGAAATAGGCCGCGTAGCGGTCGGCGTCGCCGGCCAGCACGCGATCGTCGTTCATCACCCTCAGGGCCATGACTCCGACCAGGGCCCCGACGGTTACTTCCAGGGCCAGCTTCGCGTCGTTGTCCCCCGGGGACCGCCCCATGGCGACCAGCAGCACCCCGGCGATCAGGCCGGTGACCACCGCGGCGGCCAGCAGCAGCAGGCTCAGCCCCCGCACGGTCGCCGCCCGCCGGCCCGGCGCCCCGAGCGAGGCGCTGAGCTTGCGCTGCACATAGTCGACCTGCGCGTCCAGCCGTTGGCCGCGCAGCAGCCACAGCAGCAGGTCCAGCTCCGCCGACGGCGGCGGCGGCGGCGGCGGCTTTGACCATTCCGGCAACACCCAGGTCTCGGCGTCGTCGTCGACCGCGCCGGCCAGCCGGGGGATCTGACCCGGCAGGTCCTCGGGCTCGGGCAGGTGGGGGAGCATCCGCGCCCGCGCCGTCTTCCACTCGTCCAGCGCCGCATCGTCGGCCATGGCCCGCGCCGCCAGGTTCAGGTTGTTGGCCACCGCCTGGAAGTACAGCGCCCTGACCCGTTCGGCCCCGAACCGGTGGCCCAGCGCGCGAGCCCTGGATGTCGCCGCGAACTTGTGGAAGCCCATCATCGCCACGCCCACGACCACCAGGGCGATCGCCAGCGTCTCCATCACCTGCTCGGCGCCGACCGCCAGCGGCGACAGGGTCGCCAGGATGAGGCCCAGCGTCGCCAGCCCCACCGACAGCAGGCCGAAGCGGCGGTCGCGCCGGCCGTGCCGCGTGGCCGGCGGATCGTACCGGGCGAACAAGGCCCGCAGTTCAGGCCAGTCCAGCACGCGCAGGCCGGCCGGATGCCGGGCCCCCAGCGCCGCCCGCGCCACCTCGCTCTGCAGGACGTCGTCGTTCGTCCAGTCGGCCAGGGCGTCGCGGAACAGGCCGCGCCGCTCCTGCGCCTCGCGATCGGCGTATCGGCTGGCCTTCGCCATCCTTGTGCCCCCCGAACCCGTCCGCGGCGCCGTGACGCCTCGCGGCGACTATAGCGCGATGGCCCGCGGACGGGCGCCGCTTACTGCGCGCCGCCGGCGGCGTCGCAGGCGTCGTCGCGCTCAGGCGCTGAAGTTGAGCTTCAGGCCGGGCTTGGGCCAGGGCATGCGGATCAGGCGCCCGTCGCCGGAGAGGGTGATGAAGGCGTCGGTGAGGCCCGGGCCGCCGAAGCAGATGTTGGTGACCATGCGGTCGGGGATCGGGGTCTGGGTGAAGGACCCGTCGGGGGCCATGGTGGTGATCCCGTCGGCGATGGAGGCGATGCAGACCGCGCCGTCGGCCTGGACGGCCAGGCTGTCAAAGAAGGCGCGGCCGGGCGCGGCGCCGACCACCCCGCCGCCGCGGCCGCCCTTGACCACCTGGCCCGGGGCGGCGAGGTCGAAGGCGATCAGGCGGCCGGTGAAGGTCTCGGCGGCGTAGACCACGGCCTCGTCGGGCGAGAGGCCGATGCCGTTGTAGCCGGTGCCGCCGAACGACACCTCGACCGGCGCGGCGCCGCCGGGCGGGACGTAGTAGACGCCGCCGAAGTCCTTGCTGCGCCGGTGCTGCTGGCCCAGGTCGCTGAACCACAGGCCGCCCTGGCGGTCGAAGACCAGGTCGTTGGGGGCCGACAGCAGGTTGTCGCCGACCTTGTCGAACAGCCGCTCGCCCTTGCCGGTGGCAAGGTCGACGCGGTCCAGGCCGCCCTGGATGCGCGGGCGACCCGGCGTCCCGCCCGGCCCGCCGCCGCCGCCGTTGTTGGTGACATAGATGTGGCCGTCGGGGCCCAGCGCGGCGCCGTTGGGCCCGCCGCCCAGGTCGCAGATCACTTCGGTCTTGCCGTTCCAGACCCGCGAGAGCGTCCCGCGGGCGATCTCCACCAGGATCACCGAGCCGTCGGGCATGGCGATCGGCCCCTCAGGGAACTGCAGGCCCTCGGCCAGGACGTCGAAGCTCATGGGCGTCTCTCCGATCGGTTCGCGCGGACCGCCGTCTCGCGCCTCAGACAAGCCCGCCCGACCGCCGGGCGAGGACCGCGCTGCCTTTTGGGGTGATGTCCCAGCCCTCGTGGCTCCGTTCTGCCAGGCCCAGGTCGCTCAGGCTGCGGGCCGCGGCGATGTTGATGAACGGAATGTCGGCCCCGCCCTTCTTCTCCGCGAGGTGCTGCAGGGCGTTGAGCTGGGCGTCCGTCAGACCATCCATCCCCGACCCTACACCGGTGAGAGCGCGAGACCATCATGACTAGGGCCAATCCACATTCAGCGTCGTAACGAGATTTCGCGCCCCTTCCTCCTCGATGGAGGAAGGGTAGGGATGGTGGTGCGAGCAGTGAGACGAGGCGAAAGGCGCGCGTCGGAGCCGACTTAGGATGCTGCGCAGCCTCACAGGCCACACCACCACCCCTTCCCCTCCTCCATCGAGGAGGAGGGACGCCATGTCCTGAGCGCCGGCTGAATGTGGATTCGTCCTAGGCGACGTAGGCGCCGCCGTTGACGTGGATCACCTGGCCCTGGACGAACTCGGCGGCGGGGCCGAGCAGGTATTCGACCATGGCGGCGTAGTCGGCGTCGGCGGTCAGCCGGCCTGACGGGTTGGCGCGGGCGGCGCGCTCGAAGACCCGGTCGGCGGCCTCCTGCCCGCCCACCATGGCGGCGACCGAGGAGGTCTCCACCAGGCCGGGCGCGACGGCGTTGATGCGCACGCCGCGCGGGGCCAGCTCGGCGACCAGGTAGCGGATCAGGCTCTCGGCCAGCGCCTTGCCGACGCCCAGCGCGGCATAGTTGGCCTGGCCGGTGCGGGCGCCGGCGCTGGAGATGAACACCACGCCGCTGCCGCGGGTGAGCTGCGGCAGGGCCGCGCGGACCAGGTAGAGCAGCGACAGGCCGTTGGTCTGCACCGCGCGGGTGAAGGTGGTGAGGTCGGCCTCCAGCAGCGAGGTCGGGTAGATCATCGCGGCGTTGTGCACGAGGGCCAGCGGACCCTCGCCGCCGAGCGCCTGCGCGGCGGCCATCACCTGGGCGCAGCCGTCGATCTCGCCGACGTCGGCGCGGACGGTGGCGACCCTGGCCCCCAGCGCGGTGAGTTCGGCCTGCGCCTGGGCGGCCGCGGCCTCGTCGCCGTGGTAGCCCAGCACCACGGCCTGCCCCGGTCGCGCCAGGCGGCGCGCGATGGCCAGGCCGATGCCCTTGGTCCCGCCCGTGACGACGACGGTCATTGCGCGCCCG
>CBHTUE010000082.1:0-19137 GCA_966096115.1 uncultured Phenylobacterium sp. | reverse complement strand
AGTCCTTGCGGATGCAGGGCAGGGCGACGGCGTCGCGGGCGGCGGTGAGGAAGGCGTCGGCGCCCTGGAAGCTGGGGGTGTCGGTCAGGACCGACAGGCAGGCCGCGCCGCCGGCCTCGTAGGCGCGGGCCAGGGCGGGCGGGTCGAAGTCTTCGCGGATCAGGCCCTTGGACGGCGAGGCTTTCTTGATCTCGGCGATCAGAGCCAGGCGGCCCGGCGCGTGGGCGCGTTCCAGGGCGGCTCGGAAGCCGCGAGGCGGAGAGGCGGCGGATGCGTCCACGACGGGGCGGGCAGCCTTGCGGGCGGCCGCCTCGTCGCGCTTGTAGGCGGCGATCTTCTCCAGGATGTCCATTACGCGCCGCAGATCTCGACCAGCTTGTCGAGGGCGCCCTGGGCCCGGCCGTCGTCGATGACCTGGCCGGCGAGCTCGACGCCCTCGCGCAGGGTCTCGACCTTCTCGGCCACCAGGAAGGCGGCGGCGGCGTTCAGCAGGACGACGTCGCGGTAGGCGCCGGGCTGGCCCTTGAGCACGTCGCGCAGCGCCTCGGCGTTCTGGGCCGGCGAGCCGCCGGTGAGATCGGCCAGGGCGGCGCGCTTCAGGCCCACGGCCTCCGGCGTGACCGTGAACAGGCGCACCTGACCGTCGCGGAATTCCGCCACGCTGGTCTCACCCGTGGTCGACATCTCGTCCAGGCCGCCGCCGTGGACCACCCAGACCCGCTCAGAGCCGAGGGCGCCCAGGACCTGGGCGATCGGCGCCACCCAGCGCTCGGCGAAGACCCCCACGACCTGGCGCTGGGCGCCGGCCGGGTTGGTCAGCGGGCCGAGCAGGTTGAAGATCGTGCGGAAGCCCAGCTCACCGCGGATGGGGCTGACGTGGCGCATCGCCCCGTGGTGGGCGGGGGCGTAGAGGAAGCAGATCCCGGCTTCGTCCAACGCTCGCAGCTGCCGCTCCGTGCCGGGGTCGATGGCGACCCCCAGCTCCGAGAGCACGTCGGCGCCGCCGGACTTCGACGACAGGGCGCGGTTGCCGTGCTTGGCCACCTTCAGCCCCCCGCCCGCGGCCACGAAAGCCACGGCGGTGGAGATGTTGAGCGTGTGCAGGCCATCGCCCCCGGTGCCGCAGACGTCGATGGTCGGATAGGGCGGCTCCAGGTGGACAGCGGCGCGGCGCATCGCCCGGGCGCAGGCGGTGATCTCGCCCAGGGTCTCGCCGCGCATGCGCATGGCGGTGAGCGCGGCGCCGACTTGGGCCGGCGATGGGTCGCCCCGCAGGCAGGCGGCGAAAAACTCCCCGGCGTCGTCCTCCGACAGGGTGCCGCCGTCGGCGAGGCGCGTCAGCAGCGGCTTGAAGGCGTCGGACATCGGCGGGCCGGATCAGACCTGGGCGAGGCGCTTTACGCCGGCGAGGTCGAGGAAGTTGCCCAGCAGCTCGTGGCCGCACTCGGTGGCGATGCTCTCCGGGTGGAACTGCACGCCGTGGATCGGGCGGGTCCGGTGCTGGAAGCCCATGATCTCGCCGTCGTCGGTGCGCGCGGTGACTTCCAGAACCTGCGGCAGATCGTCCGCCTCGACCGACAGGCTGTGATATCGCGTTGCCGTGAACGGGTTCTTCAGGCCAGCGAACACACCACGGTTCTCGTGATAGATAAGGCTGGTTTTCCCATGCATGAGGGCGCGGGCGCGGATGACCGCGCCGCCAAACGCCTGGCCGATCGCCTGATGGCCCAGGCAGACGCCGAAGATCGGCAGGGATTCCGGCGCTTCGCGGACGAGGCCGAGACAGATGCCAGCTTCATTCGGCGTGCAGGGTCCAGGGGAGAGCAGTACGGCCTCCGGCCGAAGACCCAGGGCCTCTTCGACGGTGATCGCATCATTGCGATGGACGAGCGTCTCCGCCCCCAGTTCGTTCAGGTAGTGAACGAGGTTGTAGGTGAAGCTGTCGTAGTTATCGATGACGAGGATCATGACGGCTCTCCTGTAGGCTTTGCGGCGCGGCGCGCCAAGCGGGATGCTGAGCGCATGGCGCTGTCCGATTCCCGGCTGGACATGAGGCAGGTGGCGACGGCGCACGCGCTGCTCAAGACGCCCGTGCGGCGCGACCCGATGTGGCCGGCCCTGGTGGCGGCCACCGTGCTGGCCCTGACGTCGGTGCTCTTCGCCTCCGTCGCGGTCCTCGCGCCGCCGGTGCAGACCCAGCATGTGGTCGATGGCGCGCCGGGCTAGGCCCGCGCGAGAAATCAGGCGGGTCCCTCGGCAACCTCGCGCCGGGTTGGGGAGTTGAAGGAAGGCTCCGGCGCCACGGTGACGCTCGCTGGCGCGGTGCGGGGGGCTCCAACCGTTGTCGCAGGGCGATATCGCAAGCCGGACGGACGACCGCGTCGCGCGCGGCGGTTGGCTGCGTGGACCGATGGCCGCCGACATCCGCGCGCATGACTGGTCGGCCGCCGGTCTGGGCGAGGTGGACGCGTGGACCACGCCGTTGCGCACTGCTGTCGGCCTGGTCCTGGACCTTCCGGCGGCCGCCTTCCTGGCCTGGGGCCCGACATCCGCGCTGATCTGCAATGTGGCGGCGCGGGACCTGCTGGGCGCGGATGCGCTGGGCCGGCCGCTGGGCGAGGTGCTGGGCGGACTGGCGGACGGGGGCGCCGCGCTGCTGGAACGCGCCCGGCGCGGGGAGGGCTTCGAAGCCAACAGCCTGCCCCTGACGCCCTCTGGCGGGGCCGGCCCGCAAAGGTGGTGCGACCTCACGCTGACGCCCGTGCGGGACGAGGCCGGCGAGGTGGCCGGCGTGCTGTGCGTGCTGCGGGAGACGACTGAGCGGGTCGCGCACGAAGAGGCCTCGGCGGACGACCGGCGGCGCTATCGCACCCTGTTCGACTCGATGGACGAGGGCTTCTGCATCATCGAGTTCATCGACGGTCCGGACGGCCCGCTGAGCGACTACGTCCACGTGGAAGCCAACGCCGCCTACGAGAAGCACGCGGGGATTCCCGACGTGGTGGGCCAGAAGGTGCGCGAGATGGTGCCGGACGAGGCCGCCGGCTGGGTAGAGCTGTACGGCGAGGTCCTGCGCACCGGTGCGCCGATCCGGTTCGAGCGCGAGCTGGTGGCGACCGCGCGGCATCTGGAGCTGGCGGCGTTCCGCATCGAGCCCGTCGAGCTGAACCAGGTGGCGGTGTTGTTCCAGGACGTGACGCCGCGCCGGCGGGCCGAGGCGGCGCTGCGGGAGCTCAACGCGACCCTGGAGCAGCGGGTCGCCGACTCGCTGGCCGAGCGGAAAGTGCTGGCCGACATCGTCGAGGGCACGGACGCGTTCGTTCAGGTGGTCGACCTGGACCTGCGATGGCTGGCGATCAACAGCTCCGCGGCCGGCGAATTCGAGCGGGTGTTCGGGCGCAAGCCGGTGCTGGGCCAGTGTATGCTGGACGTCCTGGAGGGGTTGCCGGAACATCAGGCGGCCTTGCGCGACGTCTGGATGCGCGCCATCGGCGGCGAGACGTTCGTCGAGGTCGCCGCGTTCGGGGACCCCAAGCGCGACCGCCGTTTCTACGAGATGCGGTTCAACACGCTGCGCGACGCCGAGGGTCGGCAGATCGGGGCCTACCAGTTCGTCTACGACGTCACCGAGCGCCTGGCGGAGCAGGAGCGGCTGCGCGAGGCCGAGGAAGCGCTGCGGCAGGCGCAGAAGATGGAGGCGGTGGGCCAGCTGACCGGCGGCCTGGCGCACGATTTCAACAACCTGCTGGCCGGCATCTCCGGCGCCTTCGAGATGATCGGCACGCGCCTGGCGCAGGGCCGCAGCGCCGATGTCGACCGCTATCTGACGGCCGGGTCGGGCGCGGCGCGGCGGGCGGCGGCGCTGACCCACCGGCTGCTGGCGTTCTCTCGGCGCCAGACGCTGTCGCCGCGCTCGGTCGTGATCAATCGCCTGGTGTCTGAGCTCGTCGAGCTGATCCAGCGCACCGTGGGCCCGTCGATCCAGGTCGAGACGATAGCGGCCAGCGGCCTGTGGCCGACGCTGGTGGACGCCAACCAGCTGGAGAACGCGCTCCTCAACCTGTGCATCAACGCCCGCGACGCGATGCCCGACGGCGGCAAGATCACGCTGGAGACGGGCAATAAGTGGCTGGACGCGCGCGCGGCGCGGGAACACGGCCTGGAGCCCGGCCAGTACGTCACCGTCTGCGTGAGCGACACCGGGACCGGCATCGACAAGGCAACGCTTCCGCGGGTCTTCGACCCCTTCTTCACCACCAAGCCGCTGGGCCAGGGCACCGGCTTGGGGCTGTCGATGGTCTATGGGTTCGCCCGGCAGTCGAACGGCCACGTGCGGATCTATTCGGAAGTCGGCCAGGGCACGATGGTCTGCATCTATCTGCCCCGGCACCTCGGCGACGAGGAGCCAGAAGTGCAGGGCCAGACCGCCCCTGCGCCGCGCCTGGAGGGCAGGCGCAAGGTGCTGGTGATCGACGACGAGCCGACCATCCGCATGCTGATCGTCGACGCCCTGGGCGAACTGGGTTGCGCCTGCCTGGAGGCGGCGGACGGCGCCGGTGGCCTTCGGATGTTGCAGGCGCATCCGGACATCGACCTGATGATCACGGACGTCGGCCTGCCAGGCGGGCTGAACGGGCGACAGGTCGCGGATGCGGCGCGCGAGACCCATCGCGAGATCAAGGTGCTGTTCATCACCGGCTATGCTGAGAACGCGGCGTTGAATCATGGTCACATCGAGCGCGGCATGGAGCTGCTGACCAAGCCGTTCGCCATCGACGAACTGGCCCAGCGAGTCGACCGCCTGCTGCGTGAGGACACCGCGCCGGGTTAGGGCCGTTGACGCCGGCGACGACCACGCTGAACGTGGGGTTGCAGGCGGAGGGGCCGGATATGCGCGGGATCATGCTGGGACTGGTGGGCGCGCTGCTCGCGGGCGTTGCGTCCGCCCAGCCGCCGGAACTGGCCAAGCCGCCGGCCGACGCCCAGCACTTCGTCATCGAATCGACGGGCGGCAAGCACGGCGACTCCTGGATGTGGGTCACCGCCGACGGCACGCGGATGAGCCGCGAGACCTGGAACCTGCGCGGCCAGCCCTTCGACTGGGATTCCGTCGGCAAGGCGGGCAAGGACGGCATGCCGGTCGCCATCGCGATCCATGGCCGCTCGCCGCAGGGCGACGCAACAGAGACCTTCTCGGTGAAGGGCGGCGTGGGCCAGTGGAAGAGCCCGGTCGACGCCGGCAGCGCGCCGATCGCCGGCAAGTTTTACGTCACCCAAGGCGGCCCGACCTCGGAGGGCACGGCGTGGTTCCTGGAGCGGCTGCTGGCGGCCAGGAAGCAGACGCTGGACATGCTGCCCGGCGGCCGCGCGCGCGCCGAGAAGGTGGCCAGCGTCGAGGTGGGGCAGGGCGCGGCGCGCCAGACCGTGAACCTGTGGTCGCTCACCGGCATCGGCGGCAGCCCGGTGTTCGTCTGGGCCGACGCCAAAGACCGCTATTTCGGCCAGACGGGCATCATCGCATGGCTGCCGGAAGCCTATGCCGGCGAACTGGCGAAGCTGCAGGCGGCGCAGGCCGTCGCGTCCTCGAAACAGGCTCCGGAGTTCGTAAAGTCACTGGTGAAGGTTCCCGCCGGCGCGGTGGCCTTCGCCCACGTGCGGATGTTCGACGCGGACGGCCTGCGCTTCCTGCTCGACCAGACCGTGGTGGTCCAGAAGGGGCGGATAGCCGCCGTGGGCGCCGCGGCTGACATCAAGGTTCCCCGCGGCGCCCAGGTGATCGACGGCAAGGGCATGACGCTGATCCCCGGCCTGTGGGACGCCCACATGCACGTTGGCGACGACTACACCGGGCTGCAGGAGCTGGCGCTGGGCGTGACCTCGTTCCGCGACCCCGGCAACAACGACGCGCTGACGATCGACCGGCGCACCCGCCGCGCGGCCGGGCAGCTCTTGTTCCCGCACGTCTATCCGTCGTCGCTGATCGACGGGAAGGGGCCCTACACCGCGCAGGTGGCCAATGTGGCGACCAGCCAGGCCGAGGCCATCGCCCTGGTCGACGCGGCCAAGGCCAAGGGCTTCACGGGGGTGAAGTTCTACGGGACGTTCAATCCCGCCTGGCTGCCGGCGGCGATCGCCGAGGCGCACAAGCTGGGCCTGCACGTGCACGGCCACATCCCGGCCGGCATCCGCCCCATGGAGGCGATCCGCGACGGCTATGACGAGGTCACCCACATCAACTGGGTTATGATGCAGGCGATGCCTGCGCGCCTGCTGCCGGTGGACAACGGCATCGCGCGCTTCGAGGGGCCGGGCCGCTACGCCAAAGACGTGGACCTGGACGGCGCGCCGCTGACCGAGATCGTCGGGGTGATGGCCGAAAAGCACATCTATTCAGACCCGACCATGGTGGCCTTCGAGGGCCTCTATGTGCCGGAGAACGGCGAGCTGACCGGATCGTACACCCCGTTCATGGGCGTGCTGCCCCCGTCGACGGAGCGCGGCTTCAAGCTGGGCGGGTTCGCGGTGCCGGAGGGGCTGACGCGCGCCGACTACCGGGCCAGCTGGGCCAAGATGGTCGGGCTGCTGGCCAAGATGCACAAGGCGGGCGTGCCGATCGTCGCGGGCACCGACGGCTCGGGCCTGGAGATCATCCACGAACTGGAGATCTATATCGACGCCGGCTTCACCCCGGCCGAGGCCCTGGCGGCGGCGACGATCGAGCCGGCGCGGCTGGTGGGCCAGGACGCCAACACGGGCTCGATCAAGGTGGGCAAGGTCGCCGACCTTGTGCTGGTGGCGGGCGACCCGTCGGTCCGGATCGGCGACCTGCGGCAGACCCGCGTCGTGATGCTGGACGGCGCCCTGCTGGACGCCGACGCGCTGCGGGCGGCGGCCGGGTTCTCGGGACGGCCGAAATAGGTCAGGCGAGGTCCGACCCGACGATCGCGCTCGGGGCGGCCCGGCCGCGGGCGGCGCGGGCATAGCGGGCGTAGTACTCGGGGTGCTCGGTGCCCATCCACCGGTCCCACCAGGTGAACCAGGCGCCGAAATTGTAACGCGCCTGGCCGTGATGCAGGTCGTGGTGGGTCGTGGTGGTCAGCCAGTCCAGCCAGGGTCGCCCGTCCGCCCGCGCCGGCATTAGCTCGTAGCCGCAATGCAGCAACGCGTTGCGCAGAATCTGGTGGGCCAGGAACACCAGGTAGACGGTCCAGGGCGTCGGCACGAGGGCCGGCCAGACGAACGCGAACGGCAGGGTGATCAGCGCGGCCTCCGCCAGGTCGAAGCTGTAGGCCGTGAAGGGCGACGGATTGTGGCTCAGGTGATGGCGGCGGTGCAGCAACCGATACCAGCGTGACCCATGCATCCACCGGTGCAGCCAGTAGATGTAGGCGTCCTGGCCGACGATCATCAGCGCCAGGCTGGCCCAGAACCATCCGGCCCCCCACGCGCCCGCGCGGTCCGACAAGGGGTACGCGCCGGCCTTGGCCAGGAAGGTGATGCCGATGCTGCCGGCGGAGAAGACGGCGATCGATCGGATCGAATGCAGCAACTCGCTGCGGAGCTGGCGGGCCGGGGGCGTGGCTTCGCGGATCTTCCGGTCGCGCAGGCTTCGTCGCAGGAACACCCATAGGACCAGCCACACGCCGCCGGCGAAGGCGATGTAGGCGCCGAGGACGATCGCGACGTTCAGCCCCCAGATGCGGGCGGCTTCGATGAGGATGTGGGTCACGCGGGGCTCCTTGTCCGCCCCCAGCAGGCCGCTTCGCCCCGCCCGCGTCTCGGCGAGTTCGGAAAACCCCGGTGCTTTCCGGAATCAGTCAGCTTCGGTGGGAATCGCCGACGTCCCCAGGGCCTCGCGCCGCCAGACGGTGGGCGTGGAGCCAGTCATCGCGCGGAAGGCGCGGTTGAACGGGCTGAGCGAGCCGAAGCCGACGTCGAAGGCGATCTGCGCGATCGTGGTCCGCGCCTCGCCCGCGTCGGCGAGCCGGGCCTTCGCGGCGGCGACCCGGTAGCCGTTGAGGAAGTCGGCGAAGTTGCGGTGGCCCAGGCGATGGTTGATCAGCCGCCGCAGCTGGTGCTCCGGAACCTCGAGTTGCTGGGCCAGGGCGCCGATGGTCAGGCGTTCGTTGCGCCACGCGCCGTCATCCATGGCCGCGGTCAAGCGAGCGAGCAGCAGGCGCTCGGCGGCCGCGTTGCGAGGATCGGCGGCGTCGCTCCGCGGCCGGGCGGTGGGGAAGAGCGGCGCCCGGCCAGCGAGAAACAGAACGCCCAGCGCGAGGCTGAGCGTGGCGACGACCGCCGCGCCGACCGGCTGGCCGATCGCCAGCGCCGCCCAGGGTCCTTCGGGGGCCAGGTAGCGCAGGGCCCCCGTGCCGCCCTGGAACGCCGCGAACAGCGCCGAAAAGCCCAAGATGGCGCCGCGCAGGGACCGGCGGCCGGCGACCAGATCGCCGCGCCAGCCCCGCACGACCATCCACACGGCGTGCAGGCACAGCGCGGCGGCTGCGGCGTTGAAGGCGACACCCAGGTCGTGGCTCACCGGCGCCGCCGTGACGCTGATCGCCAGGCCGGTGAGGATGAAGGCGACCGCCGGCGCGAACGAGAGCGCCGACAGGGGCCGGTCCTCGATGACGGTCGCGACGAACTGCCAGAACAGGCCCGCCACCGGAAACGCCAGCAGGGGCAGGAGCGGGACCTGGCGGATCGCCGGCCCGATCGCGAAGGATTCCGTCAGGGTCCAGGCGGCGGCGCTGAGACAGACCAGCAGCGTCGCCACCCGGGCGTCCCGCCCCAGGTCGCTGCGCCATACGGCCAGACCGGTGACGCAAAAGGCGCCGACGGCGACACCGCGCAGGATCGGATCGAGCACCGGGATCATCGTCCGCTCATAGCACCGGCGGCGCGGGTCGGCGCGCCAGATGAACCGGCAGCTTTCCTCGGCGGCGGTCGAAACACCATCGTCCGCTGCACAACGCCGAACACTGTTATGGTCACACCTATGAGCGGGGCGAGTCGGACCTGCGGAACCTGCACCATGTGCTGCAAGGTCATCCGCATCGTCGAACTGGAGAAGCCCGCGGGCGTCTGGTGCCGACACGCCTCGCCTGGCCACGGCTGCAGCATCTATGCGGATCGGCCGACGCCCTGCCAGATGTTCGAATGCCTGTGGCTGCAGCAGCCGGAGACGCCGGAGGCCTTGAAGCCTGAGCGGGTCAAGGTGGTGCTCGCGTCCAACGAAACGAAGCTCGTCGCCCACTGCGATCCGGCCGACCCGACGGCGTGGCGCCGCGAGCCGATGTACAGCTTCCTCAAGCGGCGAGCGGGGCCGGGGGCCGGTCCGCCGCGCCCCGTGCTGGTGGTGGTGGGCCGGCGCATCTGGCTGATCACCGCCGGCGCCGACTACGACCTGGGCGAGACGGACGGGGCCCAGTCGTTCCGCGTCGAGCCCGACATGGACGGCAAGCCGGTCGTTCGGCTAACCGGCCACGCTGGCCTCAGATGAAGCGCCAACTCTCCACGGCGGCGTCGCGGAGGGCGCGGGCCTTGTGCAGGGTCTCGTCGTATTCGGCGTCGGGGTCCGAGTCGGCCACCACGCCGCCGCCGGCCTGGACGTACATCGTCCCGTCCTTGAAGAGGGCCGTGCGTAGGACGATGCAGGTGTCGACGGACCCGTCGGAGCCGAAGTAGCCCACGGCTCCGGCGTAGGCGATGCCGCGTTTCTCGATCTCCAGCTCGTCGATGATCTCCATGGCCCGCACCTTTGGCGCGCCGGAAAGCGTGCCTGCGGGCAGGGCGGCCATGACCACGTCGACGGGATCCAGGCCCTCGGGCGCGTCGCCCTCGACGTTGGAGACGAGGTGCATCACGCGAGCGTAGCGCTCGACGAAGAAACTGTCGGTGACGCGCACGCGTGGCGCGCGGGTCGCCGGCGTCGGCGGCTCGTTGGCGCCCCTGGTCTTCAGCATCGCGACGCGGCCGACGTCGTTACGGCCGAGGTCGAGCAGCATCAGGTGTTCGGCGCGCTCCTTGGGGTCGTTGATCAGTTCCTGCTCGAGGCGGCGGTCCTCCTCGGGTGTTGCGCCGCGCGGACGGGTGCCGGCGATCGGGCGGATCGTGATCTTGCCGTCCCTGAGGCGGACAAGAATCTCGGGCGAGGAGCCCGCCAGGTGGAAGTCTCCGAAGTCGAGGAAGAACAGGAACGGCGAGGGGTTCGAGCGCCGGAGCGACCGGTAGAGGGCGAACGGGTCGTGCGGGAAGGGCGCGCGGAACCGATGGCTGGGCACCACCTGGAAGACGTCACCGGCGCGGACGTAGGCCTTGGCCTTCTCGACGATGGCCCGGTACGCCTCGCGGTCGACGGGGGTGGTGAAGCGGTCGGGCTGCGGGACGCCGGTTCCGGAGAGCGGCGGCGTCGGCTTGCGCAGGTCGGCGGCCACGGCGGCGAGGCGGTCCTGCGCGGCCTGATAGGCGTCCGCGGCCGACGAGCCGCCGGGGCGCACCGAGGTGACCAGCAGGATTTCCTGGGCGATGGCGTCGAAGATCGCCACGATCGAGGGCCGCGCCAGCACGCCGTCGGGCAGGCCCAGCGGGTCCGGATTGACGTTCGGCAGGGTCTCGACCAGCCGGATGGTGTCGTAGCCCAGCGCGCCGAACACGCCGGCGGCCATCGGCGGGAGGCCCTCGGGCAGTTCGATGCGGGAGGCAGCCAGCAGGTCGCGCAGGCTGTCCAGCGCGCCGCCGGGCTGGGGCGTGAAGCGGCCGGCGGCGATGTCGGCCCCCTCGGCGATCTCGGCCTGGTCGCCGCGGCAGCGCCAGACGAGGTCGGGGTTTAGCGTGATGATCGAATAGCGGGCCCGGAACGCGCCCCCCTCGACCGACTCGAACAGGAAGCCGTACGGCCGCCCGTGGGCGATCTTCAGGAACGCCGAGACCGGCGTCTCCAGATCATCGATCAGCCGCGTCCAGACGACCTGGGGGGCGCCGCCGTCGTAGGTCGAACGAAAGGCCTCGAACGGCGGCTCGGTCTTCACCCCTTCTTCTCCGCGGGCTTCTTCGCCTTGCTGTCGGCGGTCAGGGGCTGGAAGCCCACGGCGGCGCGGGCGCGGGCGGGATCGGTCTTCACCTTCAGCTTGGCGCGCGCATAGGCCTGGGCGGACTCGGCCATCTCGCGGAAGACCGCGGCGGTCAGCTCGGCGCGGCCCTGTTCGGCCAGCCGCGCGGCCGTGGGGCCGGGGTCCATGCGGATGTTGTCGACACGGCCGACGACCAGGGCGTTGGGCGCCCGGGTGGTCCAGACCTCGCCCGGACGCGAGCCGAAGGCCCGGCCCAGGATCTCGCGCGGCACTTCGGGGTGCGCCTGGGCGGTCTGGCGCGACAGCCCCGCGACATGCACCGGCGCGTAACCGGCGGAAGCGGCGACGGCGTCCAGGCTCTCGCCCTTCTCGATGCGGGCCTGGAGGGTGGCGGCCTTGGCTTCCAGCGCCTTGATCAGCTCGGTGCGCATCACGTCGGCGGTCACCTGCGGGCGCAGTTCTTCCAGCGGCGGGACATGGGCGGGGATGACCTTCTCGACGCGGACGGCAAAGGAGATGCCGTTGCCTAGTTCGGTCGTCTCGCTCTCGCCGCCGGCCGGCAGCTGGAAGGCGACCTGCAGGATCTTCGGAGGGAAACCGCCCTGCAGTTGGCGGCCCATCGCATCGACGCCCTGGGCGCTGATCGCCGGCAGCTGGTTGGGCTTCACGCCGGCCTTCTCGGCGGCCTGGGCAAGGGACGCGCCGCCCTGGCGGGCGTCGTCGAACGCGGTCGCCTGGGCGTAGACCTTCTGGGCGATCATGTCCTTCTTCACCTCGGCCTCCAGCATCGGCCGGGCCTCTTCCATCGTCACCTCGCGGCCGGGGGTGACCGCGGTCACCTTCACGACGGCGAGGCCCAGGTCGCCCTGGACGGCGGCGACCTCACCGGCGGTCAGCTTGAAGGCGGCCTGACCGACCTTCTTGTCGGCGATGGCGGTCAGCGGCTTGTCCGCATAGTCGATCGGAGCCACGCCCAGCGACTTGGCGACGGCCTCGGGAGCCTCGCCCTTGTTCAGGCGGCCGGCGATAGCCTGGGCGGTGGCCGAATCCTTGGCCGGGATCTGCACCAGGGAACGGGTCTCGGGCTTGGAGAGCGTGTCCTTGCGGAAGTCATAGCGCTTCTTCAGCTCGGCCGGATCAATGGGGCCCAGCGAGGCCGCCACCGATTCCGGGGTAAAGGCGACCAGGGTGATCTGGCGCATCTCCGGCAGGGTGTAGCGGGTCTTGTTCTGGGCCACGAAGGCCTGCAGCTGGGCGTCGGTCGGCTGCGCCGGCGCCGGAACGCTCTGCGGGGTCAGCAGGAAGTAGCCGAGGTCGCGCGTCTCCAGGGCGAACACCGAGCCCAGCGCGCCGTAGGCCCGCGGCACGGCCAGTCCGTTCTGCAGGCCGGCGGCCCAGTCCTGGGCGGCGGCGCGGTCGCGGATGTCGGTGTCCAGCATCTTCGGCGTCATCTCGTTCTGGGCGAGCATCCGCTGGTAGGTGGCCTTATCGAAGCGGCCGGTGATCGGGTCGAAGAAGGCCGGGATCTTCTCGATCTGGCCCAGGACCAGCTTGTCCGACGGTCGCACGCCGATCTTGGTCAGCAGTTCGGCGAAGGCTTCGCGCGTCGCCAGGCCGTTGAGGACGATGGAGTCCAGGTGGTTGGCCTCGGCCACGTCCTGCGGGATCGGCTGGCCGCCGCCTTGCTGCTGCTCGACCTGCTTCTTGTAGCTGTCGTACTCGCGCTTGAAGACCTGCGAGTTGGTGACGCGCGATCCGGCGCGGATCACCTCGTCGCCTGCGATCGCCTGGAAGCCGTAGCGGCTGATCCCGAAGCCGGCCATCGCCAGGATCAGGAGGCCGAAGAGGATCTTGGCGACCCAGGATTTGGCGAAAGCGCGGAAGGCGGTGAGCATCAGAGTCCTTTCCCGGGATCGGGCGTGCGGGCCGGTATAGTGGAGCCCCCTTCCGTCGGGCAAGCACGTGACAGAGCGCGGCGCATGGCTTAACCGCGCACCCCAGCCTTATTGGGAGGGCCGCTTGACCGCGCCGCAGCCGCTGATCGCCGGAAACTGGAAGATGAATGGGTCCGCTGCGTCCCTGGCCGAGGCGCTCGCCGTCGCGGCCGGACTGCAGGGCGTTCGGGCGCGGGTGGCGATCTGTCCGCCGAACGTCCTGATCCACCGCCTGGCCGAGGCGCTGCGGGGCAGCGCGGTGGAAGTGGGGGCCCAGGACAGCCACGGCGAGCCGGCAGGCGCCTTCACCGGCGACGTGGCGGCCGAGCAGCTGGCGGACGCCGGCGCGACCCTGGCCATCGTCGGGCACTCGGAGCGGCGGGCGGGTTACGGCGAGACCGACGCGTTGGTGGCGGCCAAGGTGCGCGGCTGTCTGCGCGCTGGCCTCGAGCCGATCGTCTGCGTCGGCGAGACCCTGGACCAGCGCAAGGGCGGGCAGACCCTGGACGTGGTGACGGGGCAGGTGAGGGGATCGCTGCCGACCGACCTCGCCGGCCGAGCCTTCTCAGTGGCGTACGAGCCGGTCTGGGCGATCGGGACGGGCCTCACCCCGACGACGGCGGAGATCGAGGAGGTCCACGGCGCGATCCGGTCCACCCTCGTGGCGATGTTCGGAGACGCGGGCCGCGCGGTTCCGATCCTCTACGGCGGCTCGGTCAAGCCGGGCAACGCCGCCGAGATCCTGCACGCCGACGAGGTGGGTGGCGCGCTGGTGGGGGGGGCGTCGCTGCTGGCGCAGGACTTCCTGGGGATCATCCGGGCGGTCTAGTCTGGGCGCCTCCAGGAGGCGGCGCATGAAGTTCCGGACCACGATCCTGCAGGGCGGCAAGAACGTCACCGGGATCCACGTGCCCGACGAGGTGGTCGAGGCCCTGGGCGCCGGCAAGCGGCCGCCCGTGCGGGTGACCCTGAACGGCTACACCTACCGCAACACCATCGCGGTGATGGGCGGGCGCTACATGGTCGGCGTCAGCGCCGACGTGCGCGCCGCCTCCGGCGTGGCGGGCGGCGACGAACTGCAGGTGGAGATCGTGCTCGACGACCAGCCGCGGGTGCTGGAGATCCCGGAGGACCTCGCCGCGGCGCTGGCGGCCGAACCGGCGGCCGAGGCGGCGTTCGACAATCTTTCGCGGTCGAACAAGCGGCGCTACGTGGACCCGCTGGCGCAGGCCAAGACCGCCGAGACGCGTGCACGCCGGATCGCTAAGGCGGTGGCTGAGCTCAAGGGCTAGCTGAGCGCTCGCAGAGCGCAGTCAAGGAACCACGGACATCAAGGGATAGACACAGAAAGCGGTGCGGCACGGCTTTCTGTGCCTCGTCGCCTTCTGTCCGTGGTTCTTGAATCGCCTCCGGCGGCTAGGTGGACGGTCCTTTGAGTTCCACCGTGTTGCCCTCGGGGTCGCGGACGTAGAGGGAGAAGCCGTCGCCGTCGGCGCCGTAGCGGGTCCCGTCCTCGACGACAGTGACGCCGTGGGCGGTCAGGTGGCCGCGGATGGCGGCCTCGTCGAAGGGGCGCACCTGCAGGGCGAAGTGGTCCAGGTTGCGGCCCTCGGCGCCGGGGCCGACGCCGCCCAGGCGGCCGAGCTTCCCGTCGAGGGTGACCAGGTCGATCATCTGCGAGCCGGCGCGGACGTGGGTGAGGCCGAGTTCGGGCCGGTCCCAATCGACGCTGAGGCCCAGCACCCCGACGTAGAAGCCCAGCATGGCGTCCTTGTCGCGCACGCGCAGGACGATGTGGTCGAAGCCTTGGACGGCGATGGGATGGGTCATGCGTCTTGAGATAGGCGCCGGGCGACTACAGCAGAAGCCCGAAGATGCGGCAGTCGCGACGTTCGCCGTCCTTGAGGATGTGGCCGCGCAGCAGGCCTTCCTCGCTGAAGCCCAGCTTCTGCAGCAGCGCTTCGGAGCGGCGGTTGCCCAGGTGGGTGCGGGCAGCCAGCTTGCGCAGGCCGTTGACGCCGGCGAACGAGATGACCGCCTGCATGGCCTCGTGCGCATAGCCGTGGCCCCAGGCGTCGCGGCCCAGCATGAAGCCCACCTCGGCGCGGCGGTGCCAGCGGTCGATCTCGGAGAGGTCGCAGGACCCCAGGAAGCTGCCGTCGGCGAGGGTCCGCATGCCCCAGTACATCGCCCCGCCGTGGTCCATGGCGTCCACCTGGCCGGCGATGATCTCGGCGACGATGTCGGGATCGTCGATCTCCGCCACGTCCCAGAAGGCCATGACCTCCGGGTCGCCCATGATCGGGTAGAGATGGGTCGCGTCGGACGGGCGCAGGGGGTCGAGCCGGAGCCGTTCGGTCTCCAGGATCGGCAGGTGAGTGGGGTCCAGGATCATCGGGGTTGGTTCAGGGGGTGCGGCGCACTAGCTATGGCCTTGCGGCGGTCGTGGTGATAGAGCGCCCGCTTCACTTTCGGCGGGGTTAAGCGCCCCGACCGTTCGGTGCTGCCTGGAAAGACGTCTGAATGCTTCTGAACCTGCTTCTGGTCATCGAGGTGATCGTCGCCCTGTTCCTCGTCGTCGTGGTGCTGCTGCAGCGCTCCGAGGGCGGCGGGCTGGTCAGCGGCGGCACGAGTTCGCTGATCTCGGTGCGTGGCGCGGGCGACCTGCTGACCCGCACGACGTGGATCCTGGGTGCGGTGTTCTTCGTCCTGGCGCTGGTTCTCACCATCGTCGCCGGCCGCCAGCGCGGGGCGGCCTCGGTCGTCGACCGGCTCAAGGTCAACGCGATCAATCCCGCGGAACTGCAAAAGCAGGCCCCGCTGCCACCGGCCGGCACCGCCCAGCCCGGCCCCGCCGGCAGCGCGCCCACGCCGCTGCAAGCTCCGACGCCCACGCTCAACAGCCCCTTCGGCTCGATCCCGGCCGCGACGCCCGGTCCGGCCCAGCCGGCGCCGGCTCCGGCCGCCCCGGCGAAGAAGTAAGCGCGTCAGTTTGACTGGGGATAGCCGCGAATCATCGGGAGTGTTGTGACCGAATCGCGGCTACTCTGAATGCCCATGGCCCGGTACATTTTCATCACCGGCGGCGTGGTCTCCTCCCTCGGAAAAGGTCTCGCGTCCGCCGCTCTTGGCGCCCTTTTGCAGGCGCGGGGCTACAAGGTCCGCCTTCGTAAGCTCGACCCGTATCTCAACGTGGACCCCGGCACGATGAGCCCGACGCAGCACGGCGAGGTGTTCGTCACCGACGACGGCGCCGAGACCGACCTGGACCTGGGCCACTACGAGCGGTTCACGGGGGTCAACGCCACGCGGGCCGACAACATCACCACCGGCCAGATCTACAAGACCATCATCGAGAAGGAGCGGCGGGGGGACTACCTCGGCGCCACCGTCCAGGTGATCCCGCACGTCACCGGCGAGATTAAAGAGTTCGTGCTCTCCGATCCGGGCGAGGGCGTGGACTTCGTGCTGGTGGAAGTGGGCGGCACCGTCGGCGACATCGAGGGCCTGCCGTTCTTCGAGGCGATCCGCCAGCTGGGCCAGGAGCTGCCCCGCGGCCACGCCTGCTTCATCCACCTGACCTTGCTGCCCTACATCAAGACCGCCGGCGAGATGAAGACCAAGCCGACGCAGCACTCGGTGAAGGAGCTGCGCTCGATCGGCATCCAGCCGGACATCCTGCTCTGCCGCTGCGAGATGGAGATTCCCGAGGGCGAGCGGAAGAAGATCGGCCAGTTCTGCAACGTGCGCCCCAGCGCCGTTATCCAGGCGATGGACAGCGCCAACATCTACGCCGTGCCCCTGGACTATCACGCCCAGGGTCTGGACGCCGAGGTGCTGGACGTCTTCGGCCTGGCCGACAAGGCGCCTGCGCCGGACCTGACGCGCTGGGAGGAGATCTCCCACACCCTCAGCCACCCGGACGGCGAGGTGAACATCGCCATCGTCGGCAAGTACACGGCGCTGACCGACGCCTACAAATCCCTGATCGAGGCGCTGATCCACGGCGGCGTCGCCAACAACGTCCGGGTCAAGCTGGACTGGATCGAGGGCGAGGAATTCGAGAAGGAAGAGGCGCTGATCAGCGAGCGGCTGACCAACGTCCACGGGGTGCTGGTGCCCGGCGCGTTCGGCGAGCGCGGCTCCGAGGGGATGATCCGGTCGGTCGGCTTCGCGCGCGAGCACGAGATCCCGTACTTCGGCATCTGCTTCGGCATGCAGATGGCGATGATCGAGGCGGCGCGGAACCTGGCCGGGATCAAGCAGGCCTCCTCCACCGAGTTCGGCCCCACGTCGGAGCCGATCGTCGGCCTGATGACCGAGTGGGTCCGCGGCAACGACAAGGAATTCCGCAGCGAGGGCGGCGACCTGGGCGGCACGATGCGCAGAGGCGCCTATGACGCCGTGCTGACCCCGGGCAGCCGGGTGGCGGAGATCTACGGCCAGGCCACCATCTCCGAACGCCACCGGCACCGCTACGAGGTGAACATCGCCTACCGCGACGCCATCGAGAAGACCGGGCTGAAGTTCACCGGCCTGTCGCCGGACGGCGTGCTGCCGGAACTGTGCGAGCGGTCCGACCACCCGTGGTTCGTCGGCGTGCAGTTCCACCCGGAGCTGAAGAGCCGCCCCTTCGACCCGCACCCGCTGTTCGCCAGCTTCATCGGCGCGGCGAGGAGCCGGAGCCGGCTGGTCTGACGTGAGCTACGCTGGGCCTCCCCAAGACGGAGCCCTCCGATGCCGGCCTACATCATCTCGGACCTGACCCTGCACGACACGCCGGAGCGGGAGACGTACCGATCGCGCGCGGCGGCGGCGATCAAGCTGTACGGCGGGCGCTACCTAGCGCGCGGCGGGGCGATCGAGGTGCTGGAGGGCGACTGGGACCCCAACGCCATCGTCGTGGTCGAGTTTCCGGACCTGGAGACGGCGCGCCGCTGGTACGCCTCGCCGGAGTACGCCACGGCGCTGGAGGTGCGCGACAGGGCGCTGAGCCGCAATCTCATCCTCGTCGACGGCGCCAGCATCGCGCCCTAGCGTGGATGCATGGCCGAAGCCGCAGACCTTCGCCGCCTCGCGCTGGCCCTGCCCGAGGCCTACGAGGATCTGCATCGGCGGCGGTCGGCGTTCAGGGTGAACAAGCGCATCTTCGCCATGCTGGGCGCGACGGGGAACGACGCGCTGTTCACCGGCCTGGGCGACGCGCGGATCGCCGTAGTCAAGCTGGACCGGAACGACCAGCTGAACATGGTCGCCGCCTTCGAGGGCGCGGTGACACCGACTGGCGACTACGGCCACCACGGCTGGACCTACCTTCGGCTGGAAGACCTCGACGAGCCGGCGCTGGCGATGCTGCTCCGGCTTGCCTGGACGCACGTGGCGCCGAAGCGGCTGTCGAAGGGCGGCTAGACGAAGAACAGGATCCAGAGCGTCGCCAGGACGGCGTTCGAGATCGCGTAGGCGGTCAGCCGGTGCATGACGTTGTTGTAGGTCAGGTGGATGACCGAATGGACGGCGCGCACGGCGACGTAGACCCAGGCGACGATCAGGGCGGGCTGGTCCAGGCGGCCGGCCACGAAGTACATCAGGCAGACCACGTAGAAGAGGATCGGCAGTTCGAGCAGGTTCATGAAGTTGCGGTTCGCCACCGCGACGTGGGGCGGCACGCGGGACGATTCGCCCAGCTTGAAGTCGTCGGCCGTCACCTGGTTGGCGAACGCCGCGCGGAACAGCCGGACGGGTACGAAGCCCAGGACGATGAAGGTCAGGAGCGCCATCGCCCCCATCGGTGCGAAGATCAGATCCTGCGGCATTGGGCCCCTCCGTCCGCTGACGGCGTAAAGTCTAACCCGCGCGGCTTGATCGCGCGCGGGGTTTCATGCATAAGCCCGCGCTCACCGGCGGCCCGGGATTCTATTCCTGGCGGCCGCCGTATCCATTTCTACCGCCGAAGAGACCTCCGATGGCTGTTCCTAAACGCAAAACTTCGCCGTCGCGGCGGAACATGCGGCGCTCGCACCACGCGCTGAAGCCCAACTCCTTCCACGAGGACAAGGAAACCGGCGAGCTGAAGCGCCCGCACCACGTCGACCTGAAGACCGGCATGTACAAGGGCCGCCAGGTCCTGACGC
>CBHTUE010000081.1:0-19149 GCA_966096115.1 uncultured Phenylobacterium sp. | reverse complement strand
GCACGCCCTGTTCCTCGGCCGCCACGATGTAGAGCGCCAGGATCGGCAGCACCGCCCCGTTCATCGTCATCGACACGGTCATCTTGTCCAGCGGGATGCCGTCGAACAGCGTGCGCATGTCGTAGATGGAATCGATCGCCACCCCGGCCATGCCGACGTCGCCGGTCACCCGCGGGTGGTCCGAGTCGTAGCCGCGGTGGGTGGCCAGGTCGAAGGCGATCGAGAGGCCCATCTGCCCGGCCGCCAGGTTGCGGCGGTAGAAGGCGTTGGAATCCTCGGCCGTGGAGAAGCCCGCGTACTGGCGGATCGTCCACGGGTTGGTGGCGTACATCGTCGGGTAGGGGCCACGCACGAAGGGCGCCAGGCCCGGGAAGCCGCCCATGGCCGGGAAGCCGTTGACGTCATCGGCCGTGTAGGCGCTGCGCACCCCGATCCCCTCGGGCGTGGCCCAGGGATCGGTCTTGGCGGGAACGCGCGCGGGGGCGGCGCCGTCGAAGGGCAGGGTGGCGAAATCGGGGAAGTTGGTCATTCGGCGGCCTCGTGCTTTTCCGAGAGGCGCATGGGCCTGAGCGGCGTGCAGCGGCTGTCCGGCCCGGGGACGCGGGTCTCCGGCGGCGTCGCGGGCGCCTCGGGAAGGACCTCCACCGGCGCGGCGTCGGTGGGCGGGAAGGCGGTGACGCCCAGGATCTTCGGTTCGCCGCGGGCGGCGACGGCGGCGGCGCACTCGCGCGCGATCAGGCCGCTCTCCAGCGCCGCGATGATCCCGCCGCCGGCCTCGATGGCCTGCAGCCGGTCCCAGGCGGCCCGGGCGATCTCGTCGGTCAGGGTCTCCAGGTAGCCGGAGCCGGCGGCCGGGTCGGCGACGCGGCCGATGTTGGCCTCTTCCATCAGCACCAGTTGCGCGTTGCGGCTCTGACGGCGCGCGAAGGCGGTAGGCAGGCCGATGGCGTCGGTGAAGCTTCCCAGCACCACGGCGTCCGCCCCGCCGGCCGCCGCACCGAAGCCGGCCACGGTCAGGCGGATCATGTTGGTCCAGGCGTCCTGGGCGGTCAGCATGCGGCGCGAGGACCGCGCCTCGATCCGCGCCTGGCCGTTCGCGCCGGACGCTTCGGCGAGGCGCGCGAACACCGCCCGCGCGGCGCGCAGCTTGGCCAGTGTCACGAAGTAGTCGGCGTCGGCGGCGAGCCCAAGGGTGATGCGCGCGAACGCCTCGGCGACCGGCGCGCCGGCGCGGACCAGGGCCTTGGCGTAGGCGATGGCCGCCGTGGCGGCGACCGCCACCTCCAGCGCCTCGCCGCCGCCGGCCTCGTGGGCGACGCGGCCCGAGGCCAGGAACAGCTGGGCCTTCGGATAGGTCTGGGCCAGCCGCAGGCCGACGGTGGCGGCGCTGACGATGTGGCTCTCGATCGGCCCCGGGCTCGCGCCGGTCTCGGCGAAGGCGCTCAGCGGGTCGAGGTTGAAGTTCAGCAGCGCCTGGGGTGAGGACTTGGCGACCGCGTGCAGGGCGTCCGCCGCCTTGGGCCCGGCGAAGCCAGCGTCCAGGCCGACCGGCGCCAGCTCCACCACCACGCCGTTCAGCGCCACGACCAGCGCCTCGGGCGTCGCGTGGCCGGCGACGATCACCGAGGCCGCGCCGCCCTCCAGGTCGGCGAGCAGGTCGGCGTTCACCCGCGCCGGGTCCGGGTGGGCCGAGCGGGTGCGCAGGTCCCACGGCCGCTCGGCGTCGAACGGGCGGGGCGGGAAGGCGGCCGGCCGCTCGGCCGCGGCGTACAGCGGCGCGATCGGCAAGCCCTCGACCGTGGCCTTGTTCAGGCTCTCGAACGGCTTGTCGCCCAGCGTCTTGGCCACGAGGGCGCGCCAGGCCTCTTCACCTGCGGGCGGGAATCCGGGGTCGAGAACGTCGAGGTCGGCCATGGGCGGGAATTGCCCCCCGACGCAGCCAAGCGTCAAGTTCACGCTGGGGTAGCCGGATGGCCCGCGCGCGGCGGCCGCGTTGACGATTCGGCGACCATCCGGGGAGTATTCGCAGCCACCTTGGCGCGGAGACTCGAGGGAGCCAGCGACATGTCGGACGCCCCGCTCCTCAGCCTTTGCCTGGCGACCTACAACCGCGCCCGCTACCTGGACCGCTACCTGACCCACCACCTGGGGGCCCTGGAGGCCGCCGGCGTCGACTATGAACTGGTGGTGTCGGACAACTGCTCGACCGACGAGACACCAGAGATCCTGGCCGACTACGCGGCCCGCTATCCGCGGATGCGGGTGTCGCGCCAGCCGCGCAACGTCGGGGCCTATCCCAACATCCTGACCACCCTGCGCCAGGCCCGCGGCGAGGTGGTGGTGAGCATCGCCGACGACGATCTGATGCTGCCCGACCAGCTCCTCAGCTACGTCGAGCGCATGCGCGACGACCCGGCGCTGGTGATGATCCAGGCGCCCTGGCTGCTGACCGACGAGACCAAGGACGGCGAGGTCATCGGCAAGTTCTACGACTTCGAGGGCGACTGGCGCTTCCAGACCGGCCAGTTCGGCAACTGCCTGGCCTTCGTGCTGCAGAACCACGTGTTCCCGGAGTGCTGGCTGGTGCGGCGCTCGGCCCTGCCGGCGATCGTCGGGCCGGTCCCCAAGTTCGCCTACAGCTACTTCGCCATGCTGGCGACGGCGCTGCTCAAGGGCGACGTGCTGTTCTGCCCCGAGCCGCATCTGGCCGCCACCGCGATCTCCCGCGGCGAGAACCACGTCGGCAACACCGAGGCTCTGGAGTCCTGGGACGTCTATCGCGGCGGCCTGGAGCTGCTGGCGTCCTACGCGCGGCAGTTCAACCCGGGCGACCTGCCGGGGCCGGAACAGGTGGGCGCGGCGATCAACGGCTTCGTCTGCGAACGGATGGCGGTCGCCGCCCGGCTGCAGGCGCACGCCCGCAACTGGGCCAGCAGCTACCAGATCCTGCGCCGTCTCCACGCCTACGAACTGACCCCGCAGATCGGCGTCGACCACGCCGACGCCGCCCTGCTCGCCGCCGTGGAGACCGCCCTGGTGGAATGCGCCGAGCTGGGCGCCACCCAGATCGTGGTCGCCGAGGGCGTGCCCGACCATGTGCTCGCGCGGATCAACCCGATCGACGGCGCGCCCTTCGTCCGCGCGGCCGATATCGCGCCGGACGACGTGCGGCGCGGCTACGTCGTCGTCGGCCACGCCCCCGACGCCTCGATGCGCGACCAGGACTTCAGCTGCGACATCGTCACCGTCATGGAACGCTTCCCGGCCTTCCCCGCCGCCGACGGCTAGCGCCGCGGCGCGTCAGCGCCGAAGATTCAAACCGCGGAAGACGCAGAACTCGCAGAAGGCGACATGAGCTGGCGGCCACGCCATCTCCTTCCGCGTTTTCTGCGTTTTCCGCGGTTTCAAAAGGACAGCGCCTGCGGCGCGCTCCGCGTCCGACGTCGCGAAGCGGCGCTCCGCTCAGCCCTTTCGCGGTTCGTACCATATGGGCGAGGACCAGGCCCGTTCCAGGATCGTCTTGCTCAGCGCCGGGTTCGGCGGCGTGCCGTTGCGCAGGGCGTCCCAGGTCGACCAGCGGCAGGACGGGTTCTCCAGCACGCGCACATAGTAGAACGCGCGCTGGTTCGGCTTGAACGTCGGGTCGCGCCACACCGTGCGCAGCTCCACGTCGCCCTTGAACCGGTCGGGCGCGCAGGTGGCCAGGTTCACCGACGCGCCGTTGTCCGGGCAGCGCCAGGTCTTGGTGTTCAGCGGCAGCCGGTCCGAGCAGGCCACGTCGAAGACCTGCTCCTTCGCCACGCCGTTCTCGACCCAGCCCTTCACGATCTGCGCCCGCTGCAGGTAGCCGCCGTTCGGGTCGCGCACGCCCCAGACCAGGAACTTCGGCGCCTTGCCGGTCGAGGGCAGCAGGTCGCCGCCCATCGGCACGCCCTTGGCGTAGGCCTGCCTCACCACATCGGCGCGCTCGGCCAGGTCGTCGGGGAAGTCATAGCTGGCGAAGAAGCGCACGCGGATGCGCGGCCCTGAGGTGGCGAACGTCTCCTTGCGGCGCAGGGCGGCGAAGATCGCCTCGCGGCTGTTCTCCTCGGCCCAGACGCCGGCCAGCCCCGCCGCGCCCCAGGTCGCGAACCGCGCCTGGGCGGCGGGCGCGGTCGAGCCGTCGGTCGGCCAGGCCTTCGCCCCCTTCGGCGGGACCGAGCCGCGCAGTTCCGCCGTGCCGTCCGAGCGGCCGACCTTGGAGAAGTAGTTGGCCTCTTCCACCGACCCCGGCGCGGCGTTGTGCGTGTCGCTGGAGCTGATGAAGCCCATCTTGAACGGATTGAAGCCCTTCTGCTCGCGCATCAGGATCCCGTCCTTCAACGCCTCGCGCACATAGCCGCCGTGGAACTTGGTGACCTTTTTGTCCGAGCCGATGTAGCTGTCCATGATCTCGAAATTGGCCCACTCGTCGTTCGTCGCGAGCGAGGGGTGGACCTCGGACGTGCCCTTGATCTGGCTGATCTCCACCAGCGGCTCGTTGCGCATCCGCAGCTCCGCATAGGCGCGGTCCATGGGCGTCCCGTCGCGCTTGGTCTGCTCGAACATGATCCCGTCCGAGCCGTTCGAATTGTGCGGGATCGCCAGCACGTCGACGCCCTTGGCGCGCCAGCCGTCCATCGTCCGCCACAGGTCCTCGGGGTTCTTCGAGGTCACCGAGGTGTAGGGCAGGGCGGGGACCTTGCTGGTGCGGAAGATCACGTTGCGGTGCAGGTTCCGCCCGTCCGGCGCGGAGGTGTACTCATAGCCGACGAAGGTGGTGAAGCGCCCGGGCACGTAGTTGTCGGCGGCGGCCTTCTGCACCTCGGACCAGGCGCGGCCGGCCACGTCCGGCGCGCTGAATTCCGCGGGCATGGCGTTCTTGCCGTTGAGCTGCACGATCTTGTTGAACGCCGCGCGGATCGCCTGCGGATCGGGGCTGAACAGGCCCTGCACCAGCGGGTGCTTCGACAGCGGCCGGTTCGGGTCGTTGGCCTCGCGCATCGCGCCCATGTACTCGGAGTGGTCGGTGACCGCGGTGAAATCCAGCGGCCCGCCCGCCAGCCGGATGTCGTAGCCGCTGGCATGGCCGATCGCCTCGCCGCGGGCGAAACGGTAGGCGTCCTGCGGCGTGGCGCGGACGTTGAAGATATAGGCGTCGAACGACAGGCCGGTGTGGACGTGCAGGTCGCCGAAGTAGGCGTTGCGCTCGGCGTTCCAGCCCGGAAGGTGCGCGGCCGCCTTGGCCGGCGCCGCGCCAGGCGCGGCCGCGGGCTTCGCGGCGGGCGCGGGCGTCGCCGGCTTCACCGCCTGGCTGGGCGCCGACCCGGCCGCCGCCAGGCCGCCCGCCAGCACGATAGCCGCGGCCGTCAGCCGCCCCGACGCGCGCCGCCCCTGCCGTTGCATGCCTGATCCTCCCGCCACGATCCCTGGGCCGGATGTTCGGTCCCGGCACGGATCATGTCAAAAGCCGACGGGCAGCAATTCCACGATGCGGAACAGCGGGCGGAGCGCGTCGTCGCAGTCTGACCGTCTTCCCCCCTGCGGCGGAGCCGCCCCATCGAACCGCAGAGATCGCAGAGATCGCGCTGAGGGCGCAGAGATGCTGAGCCCTCTGCGTCCTCCGCGAAACCTCTGCGCCCTCTGCGGTTTCATACGGCTGCGCCGCTCACTCTCCGCCCACGGAGGAGGAGAGAGCACGCCTCAGCGCCCGCAGACCATCACCACGTGCGACAGCAGCGGCACAGGGTCGAGCAGCACGCCGCCGCCCACCAGGATCACCAGCGCCGCGCGGCGGCCGACCGCGACCACCAGGCTCGCGGCCAGCGCCAGGGTTCCGCAGCACAGCATCGGCTCAGAGCGCCGTCTCGTAGCGGTCGCGGTGGCGCACCCAGTCGTCGAGGCCGCCGTCTTCCGTCCGCTCCTGGCGGCCCAGCGGCGTCATGTCGATGAGCCGGTAGGTCGTCAGCACGTCCTCGCCGCCACGGGCGTACTGGGAATAGGTGTGGAAGATTCGGCCGTCCGCGTCCTTGATGAACACGCTGGTGCCAGGCAGGTCGGCGATCGGGGGCGTGATCGGCGCGAAGTTGTAGTCCGCGTCCGCGCCCTCCAGCTGCTCCGGCGTGAACGAGACGTTGAAGTCGTAGTTGAAGCTGGACCCGCCCGACGAGACCCAGCGGAACGACCAGCCCATGCGCTTCCGGAACGCCTCGATCTCTGCGACCGGCGCCCGAGAGACGACGACGAAAGCGATGTCGCGCTGCTGCAGGTGCGGCACGATCCCGTCGACGTGGTCGGCCAGGAACGAGCAGCCGACACAGCCCGCCGCCGCACCGGGCGCGAGCATGAAGTGGTAGACGATCAGCTGGCGCTTGGACCCGAACAGGTCGGCCAGCCGCAGCGTCCCCTCGGGCCCCTGGAACAGGTAGTCCTCAGTCACCTCGACCCAGGGCAGGGCGCGGCGCTTCGCCGCCAGGGAGTCGCGCAGGCGGGTCAGGGCTTTCTCCTCCGCCAGCAGGGCGCGGCGGGCTTCGAGCCAGGTTTCACGATCGGCGATCTGGGGCATGACCTGTCCTTTCAGGCGGCGGTTTCAGGGGAGGTTTCCAGGAGGACGCGCAGCTTCTCGAGCGTGCCGGTCCAGCCCTGCAGGTGCGAGACGCGGACCGCCTCGTCGACGAACCGCTCGTGCAGGACGGTGAGTTCGGTGCCGTCGGCTGTGGCCGCGAAGTCCAGGGTGACCAGCGACTCGCGCTCGGGCGCCGTCGTCCAGGCCATGGTGAAGACCACCCGGCGGTCCGGCTCGACCTCGCGGTAGGTCCCGAAGGTCTCGTGGGTCAGGCCGTCTGCGGTGCGGAACACCACGCGATAGCGGCCGCCGGGCCGCGCATCGGCCTCGGCGCTCAGCGCCGGGCCCGGGTCGGGGCCCCACCACAGGGCGATTGTCTCGGGCCGGGTCATCGCGGCGAACACGCGGGCCACCGGGGCCTTGAAGCGGCGGACCAGGGTGAGGCTGGGCTGCGCCATCTAGGCGTCCCCCGCCTCGAGCAGGGCGGCCAGCTTGTCCAGGCTGCCGGTCCAGAACCGCTCGTAGTGCTGCAGCCATCCCATCGCGGCCTCCATCGGCTCCGGCGTCAGGGTCACCGACACCGTGCGTCCGGCCTTAGAACGTTTGACCAGGCCCGCATCCGACAACACGTCGAGATGTTTCATCACCGCGTTCAGCTGCATCGGGAACGGCTGGGCCAGCGCGCTCACCGACAGCCCGGGCTCGCTCTCCAGCCGCGCCAGGATCGCCCGCCGCGTCGGGTCCGCCAGCGCCTGGAACGTCCGGCCCAGCGCGTCCTGCTCATACTTCACCATATGGTGAAGTATGAAGCCGCAGGCCGCCCCCGTCAACCGCCCTCGGGCCGACACCCCCCTTCGCCCCTTGCGGGAGAAGGTGGCCGGCGAAGCCGGACGGATGAGGGGTCGCGCTCCGCTTGGAGAGTCTGGATGCGCCGCAGGCGCTGTCTTTTAGAACCACGGATTACACGGATTTACACGGATGGCGCCGGAGAGGCTCGGCGGTCGCGGAAGGCCGGGCGCCATCCGTGTAAATCCGTGCAATCCGTGGTTCCTTCAAAGCGGCGCTGACGCGTCCCGGCGGTTGCGGGGCTTGCGCGACCCCTCATCCGTCAGCCTTCGGCTGCCACCTTCTCCCGCAAGGGGAGAAGGATATCGTGAGCCGGAGCGGCGGCTCAGAAGTCCGGGCCGGAAAGCTTGCCGGCGTTCTTGATCGTAGGCGGAGCGGCTGGCTCGCCGTTCTCGTCGTCCTTGACCGGGTCGGGCACGCCGAACTGCTCGCGCAGACGCCGGCCGGTCGCCGCGTCGCCGGCCTTCTCGAAGATCTCCGCGACCTGGCTCAGGGCGCCCGGCGCATAGGTCGGGTGCGCCGCCGCGAAGTCCTTGGCCGCCTTGAACGTCCCTTCGACGTCGCCATTCCAGGCATAGACGTAGGTCAGTTCCTCGTAGGCGAACCGCAGGTCGTTATCCTTCGCGTTCGGCGTATGCGGCAGCAGTTCGATAGCCGTGCGGATCAGCCCGGCCGCCGCCGCGACCTTGGCCGGGTCGCGGTGGGTGACGGCGGGCGAGCCCTCCCATTCCCCCAGCCGCGCATAGCTGATGGCGGTCTCGGCGTTCCGTCGGCCCAGCACCCGCTCGCGGATCTGTAGGGCTTCCCGCAGCCCCGCCAGCGCCTCCGGCGGAGGATTGTCGCGGTTGAGGTCGACCAGGGCGTAGGCGTAGTCCGTGAGCGAGAGGGCCAGGTCCGGTCCGCCCGGATCGGCGACGCGGTACGCCGCCACGGCGCGTCGCAGATAGGGGACGGCCTGCGCCTCGCGGTCGACGTTGCGAAGCTGGTCACCGTAGGCCGCCAGCAGGTCGGCGGCGTGGCGGCCGCCCTTGGCCTGGGCGCGGACGAGGTCGGCCTCGAAGGCCTTGGCGGCGCCCGCCATGTCCTTCTTTTCGACCAGCGCCATGGGCCCTGCGACCATGCGCGCCTGCTGCTTCGGGCCGATGCGGTCGCTGGTGCGCCCGCCGTGCTCCGGCGGCGGCGCCTTGCCCGAATCCATCACGGTCACCGCGATGGCGCCGGCCAGCACCAGCCCGACCAGCAGGAAAATCAACTGACGCATCGGGCCCCTCCGAGCCGTGAAGCTGCCAGTGCGTTCGACAGGGGACAAGCGGCTGCGAGGATGCTATTCTTTAGATATACGTCGTAAATAGAACAACTGTTCGAGGACCCGCCCATGGCCCTGCCGCCCGTTCTGCGTGACCGTCTCCGCATCCCGGTGATCGCAAGTCCGCTGTTCATCATCTCGGTGCCAGAGCTGGTGATCGCCCAGTGCAAGGCAGGCATCGTCGGGTCGTTCCCGGCGCTGAACGCGCGCCCGGCCGCGCTGCTGGACGAGTGGCTGCACCAGATCACCGAGGAACTGGCCATCTGGGACCGCGACCACCCGGACACCCCCTCGGCGCCGTTCGCGGTGAACCACATCGTCCACAAGACCAACGAGCGGCTGGAGCACGACGTGGAGGCCTCCACCAAGTGGAAGGCGCCGATCATCATCACGTCCCTGGGCGCGCGCGAGGACGTCAACGCCGCGGCGCACTCCTACGGCGGCGTGGTGCTGCACGACGTGATCACCGACAAGTTTGCCCGCAAGGCCATCGAGAAGGGGGCCGACGGCCTCATCCCGGTGGCGGCCGGCGCCGGCGGCCATGCCGGCACGCTGTCGCCCTTCGCCCTGATCAGCGGTCTGCGCGAGTGGTTCGACGGGCCGATCGCGCTGTCGGGCGCCATCGCCAACGGCCGCTCGATCCTGGGCGCCCAGGCGATGGGCGCGGACTTGGCCTACATCGGCTCGGCCTTCATCGCCACGCAGGAGGCGGCCGCGGCGCAGGGCTACAAGGACATGATCGTCGCCTCGAGCGGCGAGGACATCGTCTACACCAACCTGTTCACCGGGGTGCACGGCAACTACCTGGCGCCTTCGGTGCTGGCCGCGGGGCTCGACCCCAACGACCTGCCGAAGTCCGACCCCTCGGCGATGAACTTCGGCTCGGGCGGCAACCAGAAGTCCAAGGCCTGGCGCGACATCTGGGGCTGCGGCCAGGGCATCGGCGCGGTGAAGCACATCCCGACCGCCGGCGAACTGGTCGACCGCCTGGCGCAGGAATACGAGGACGCGAAGGCGGAGCTGGCGATGAAGACCTCGTTCACCCGCGGCCGGGCGCTGCTGGCGGCGGAGTAGGGGTGGGCCGATCGGTCCTCTCGACAGTCTAGGGTAAATGGAAAGGCGGGCCGCTGTGCCCGCCTTTAGAATTTCTAAGGCTATTCACTATATAATCCTACTTCACCAATAGGAATAAGCGGTCTAAATTTCCCCTGGGTTGAAGAGAGAGGGAAGAAGCATGGCTGTGTTCTGGCGATCCACGCCCGCCCATGTGGCCGCGCTTGCGGTTCTGCTGTCCGGCGCGGCGCCCGCCGCGATGGCCCAGCAGGCCATCCCCACCGCCGCCGGCGCCCAGCCGACCGGGATCAGCCAGGAACAGCTGCTGGCGCTGGTCGGCCGGCTTGACGCCCTGGAGCAGCGCAACGAGGAGCTTGAGGCGCAGATCCTCGACCTGAAGGCCGCCCAGACCGGCGGGGACCAGGCGCTTCGCGCGCAGATCAACGCCACCACCACGTCGCTGGCCAACGGCCGGCCGACGTTCTCCACCGGCGACGGGCAGTTCACCGCCTCGCTGCGCGGCATCATCCAGCTGGACGCCGCCCAGTACGATCAGAGGAAGCCCGGCCCCCTGGCCACCGACTTCCGCCGCGGCTCCGTGGGCGACGCCACCGAAGCGGACCGCGCCCGCGACTTGTCTGACGGCACCAATTTCCGCCGCGTGCGCTTCGGCATCGAGGGCAAGGCCTGGGGCGACTGGAACTACAACCTGCTGCTCGACTTCGGCGGCTCCGGCGTCGAGGAAGCCGGCAAGATCACCAACGCCTACATCGAATACGCCGGGCTGCAGCCGGTGCGGTTGCGGGTCGGCGCGTTCTCGCCGATCACCGGGCTGGAGGACGCGACCTCCAATATCGCCTCGCTGTTTCCGGAACGCGCCGCCGTGGCCGAACTTGTGCGCGGCCTGGCCGGCGGCGACGGCCGCACCGGCGCGGCGGTTCTGGCCAACGGCGATCGGTGGAGCGTCTTCGGCGCGGTCACCGGCGCCACGGTCGTCACCCAGAACTTCGACGAGCAACTGGGCCTGATCGGCCGGGTGACCTGGCTACCGTTCAAGGGCCAGGACAGCCTGGTCCACGTCGGCGCCAACGTGAACCTGATCGTTAATCCGGCCACCACGGCTCCGGACGTCGCACCGGCCGGCGCCGCCTCGCCGGTGCGCCTGCGCGAGCGTCCGGAACTGCGGGTCGACGGCACGCGACTGGTCGATACCGGCAACATCGACGCCGACGGCCTCTCCAGCTACGGCCTGGAACTGGGCGCCCAGCAGAAGCAGTTCACCCTGCAGGCCGAGTACTTCTGGCTGGACGTGCAGCGCCGCAACTCGGTGCTTGCCGACCCGAAGTTCAACGGCTGGTACGCCCAGGGCGCCTGGACGATCACCGGCGAGCCGCGCCGCTACAACGCCGCCAACGGCGGGTTCGACGTGCCCCGCATCGCCAAGCCCTTCAGCCTGAAGGACAAGACCTGGGGCATCTGGGAGCTGGCGGCCCGCTATTCCGAACTGGACCTGAACTACCGCCAGGGCGTCGCCGGCACGGCCGCGGTGGCCTCGGCGATCCGCGGCGGGGATCAGAAGATCTTCACGCTGGGCCTGAACTGGTACCCCAACAGCAACGTGCGTTTCCTCGCGGACTACCAGCGTGTTGAAGTGAGCCGTCTCTCTGCAGGTGGAACCGCCTTCGGCGCTGGCGCACTCACCCCACCGGCGGGCGCCCAAATCGGCCAGGACCTCAACATCTGGTCCTTCCGCACCCAGTACGCGTTCTAGGCCCGAAATCAGGAACTCTCAGAGATGACCCAAGACCTCTCCCTGAGCCGCCGCAGGCTGCTCGCTTCCGGCGCCGGGGCCGGCGCCGCCGCCCTGCTTCCCGCCGCCGCCGCGCTGGCGCAGGGCGCCAAGCCCGTCACCCTGCTGAACGTCAGCTACGACCCGACGCGCGAGCTCTACAAGGAGGTGAACGTCGCCTTCGCCGAATACTGGAAGGGCAAGACCGGCCAGGCCGTGGACATCCGCCAGAGCCACGGCGGGTCCGGAGCGCAGACCCGCGCCGTGATCGACGGCCTGCCGGCCGACGTGGTCACCCTGGCGCTGGCGGCCGACATCGACGAGATCGCGGCCCGCGCCAAGCTGCTGCCGGCCAACTGGCAGAGCCGGCTGCCCAACAACTCCACCCCCTACACCTCGACCATCGTGTTCCTGGTCCGCAAGGGGAACCCGTGGAAAATCAAGGACTGGGGCGACCTCACCAAACCCGGCATCGGGGTGATCACGCCCAACCCGAAGACCTCCGGCGGCGCCCGTTGGGCCTATCTGGCGGCCTACGCCTACGGGCTGAAGACCGGCGGCAACGACGCCGCGGCCCAGGCCTTCGTCGGCAAGCTCTACAAGAACGTGCCGGTGCTCGACACCGGCGCCCGCGGCTCCACCACCACCTTCGCCCAGCGCAAGATCGGCGACGTGCTGCTGTCGTGGGAGAACGAGGCCTACCTGACGATCGACGAGTTCGGCCCGAACTTCGACATCGTCTATCCGTCGAGCTCGATCCTGGCGGAGCCGCCGGTCGCGGTGGTCGACAAGAACGTCGACCGCCACAAGACGCGCAACCTGGCCGAAAACTACGTGAACTTCCTCTACAGCCCGCGGGCGCAGCAGATCATCGCCAAGCACCACTTCCGCCCGCGCCTGGCCCAGTTCGCGCCGCCCGGCGCGTTCAAGCAAATCCCGCTGGTCACCGTTGACCAGCAGTTCGGGGGCTGGAAGAAGGCCCAGGCGACGCACTTCGCGGACGGCGGGGTGTTCGACCGGATCTACAAGCCTTGAGCGATCGCTTCACCGCAGCGCCGATCGTCCGGCCGGTCACCGATCCGTGGCCGCGCCGGACGCGTCTTGTCGAGCACTCGATCCTGCCGGGCTTCAGGCTCTCGCTGGGGATCACCCTCGTCTACCTGGCGCTGATCGTGCTGATCCCGCTGACGGCGCTGGCGCTGCGCCCCTGGGAGATCGGGCTCGACGGCGTCTGGAGGACGCTGACCGAGCCGCGCGTGGCGGCCGCGCTGAAGATCAGCTTCGGCCTCTCCCTGGCCGCCGCCCTGACCAACGCGCCGCTGGGCCTCCTGGTGGCCTGGACGCTGACCCGCTACGCGTTCCCGGGCCGCAGGCTGCTGGACGCCCTGGTCGACCTGCCCTTCGCCCTGCCCACGGCGGTCGCGGGCATCGCGCTCACCGCCATCTATGCGCCCAGCGGGCCGCTGGGCAGCCTGGCCGCGAAGATCGGCCTCAAGACCGCCTATTCGCCGCTGGGCATCTTCATCGCCCTGGTCTTCATCGGCCTGCCGTTCGTGGTGCGCTCGGTGCAGCCGGTGCTGCAGGACCTGGACAAGGACGTCGAGGAGGCGGCCCAGACCCTGGGCGCCAACGACCTGCAGCGGGTGTTCTATGTGGTGATCCCGGCAATCGGGCCGGCGCTGCTGTCGGGCGTCAGCCTGGCCTTCGCCCGCGCGGTCGGCGAGTACGGCTCGGTGATCTTCATCGCCGGCAACCTGCCGCTGAAGACCGAGATCGCGCCCTTGCTGATCGTCATCAAGCTGGAGCAGTACGACTACGCCGGCGCCGCGGCGATCGGCCTGGCCATGCTGGCCATCTCGTTCGGCGCCCTGGCCGCCATGAACGCCTCGCAGATCTACCTCGCCCGCCGGGGCCGCACATGACCGCCGCCAGCATTCCCGCCTCGCGGCCGCGCTCGTTCCGGCCTTCGATCGCCCCGCTGCTGATTCTCGCCACCGTCGCGATCATGGGCGGCCTGATCCTCATGCCGCTGTTCGTGGTGTTCCACGACGCCCTGGCCAAGGGCCTCGGCGTCTACTTCACCGCGCTGAAGGAGCCGGACGCGATCGCGGCGCTGAAGCTGACCCTGCTGGTGGCCGCTATCTCGGTGCCGCTCAATGCCGCGTTCGGCGTCTCCGCAGCCTGGGCGATCAGCAAGTTCGAATTCCGCGGCAAGACCGTGCTGATGACCCTGATCGACATGCCGTTCTCGATCTCGCCGGTGGTCTCCGGCCTGGTCTGGGTGCTGCTGTTCGGGGCCCAAGGCCTTTTCGGCGAGTGGCTGGCCGACCACGACCTGCGGATCATCTACGCCGTGCCTGGCCTGATCCTGGCGACCATCCTGGTGACCTTCCCGTTCGTCGCGCGCGAGCTGATCCCGCTGATGCAGGAGCAGGGCGCTGACGAGGAGGCCGCGGCCCTCACCTTGGGCGCCAGCGGCCTCGTCACCTTCTGGCGGGTCACCCTGCCCAACATCAAGTGGGCGCTGCTCTACGGCGTCCTGCTCTGCAACGCGCGCGCCATGGGTGAGTTCGGCGCGGTCTCCGTGGTCTCCGGCCACATCCGCGGCCTCACCAACACTTTGCCGCTTCACGTCGAGGTTCTTTACAATGACTATGACTCCGTCGGCGCCTTCGCCGCGGCATCCCTCTTGGCCGGCCTCGGGATCATCACGCTTGTCCTCAAGACCGTCCTCGAATGGCGCGTTGCCGGGGAGCTTTCCCCCGGCCGCAAACACTGACGACACGCTCGCGCTGGAGATCCGCGGGATCTCCAAGCAGTTCGGCCGCTTCCCGGCGCTGAAGGACGTGTCGCTGCAGGCGCGCGACAAGGAGTTCCTGGCGCTGCTCGGCCCCTCGGGCTCGGGCAAGACCACCCTGCTGCGGGTGCTGGCCGGGCTGGAGCAGCCCGACGCCGGCGAGGTCCGCTTCGGCGGCGAGGACTTCCTGGCGCTGCCCGTGCGCCAGCGCAAGGTGGGCATGGTGTTCCAGCACTACGCGCTGTTCCGCCACATGACCGTGGCCCAGAACATCGCGTTCGGCCTGACGGTGCGCAAACGCTCGGAGAAGCCCAGCAAGGCCGAGATCAAGGATCGCGTCGCCCACCTGCTGGAGCTGGTCCAGCTCGAGGGCCTCGACAAGCGCTTCCCCAGCCAGCTCTCCGGCGGCCAGCGCCAGCGGGTCGCTCTGGCCCGTGCGCTCGCCATCGAGCCCAAGATGCTCCTCCTCGACGAGCCGTTCGGCGCCCTCGACGCCCAGGTGCGCCGCGAGCTGCGCCGCTGGCTGCGCGACCTGCACGAGCGCACCGGCGTCACCACCGTCTTCGTCACCCACGACCAGGAAGAGGCCCTCGACCTCGCCGACCGCGTGGCGATCCTCAAGGACGGCCAACTCATCCAGCTCGGCGCCCCCAACGAGGTCTACGAGCACCCCGCGACGCCGTTCGTGTTCGACTTCCTGGGCCAGGCCTGCCGCCTGCCGGGCGTGGTCGACGCCGGCCGCCTGCGCGTGGCGGACTGGGAGTCCGAAGCCCCCGAGGGCGCCCAGCCCGGCGCGGTCGATGTGTTCTTCCGCCCCGACGAGGTGGCCTTTGCCCCCGCCGACGGCGCGGGCCTCGCCGCCGAGGTCTTCGCCGTCGCCCAGCGCGGCCCTGACGTGCGCATCGACTGCCGCATCGAGGGCGAGATCATGGAACTGATCGGCCACGGCCCGACCCTGCCCCCCGGCGTCGCCCCGGGCCTGTCGGTGCGCATCAAGCCGCTGCGGCCCACGGTCTATCCGGCGGCGTAGTCCCGGCGCGACGGCGCTCAATCCGCGTCGGCGACCCGCCCGTCCACGAACCCGCGCACATGGTCGTTCTGCGTGCGGTCCAGCTCGGCCGGCGGGCCACGCCAGACGATCCGGCCGCCCTGCAGCATGGCGATCTCGTCCCCGATCCTGCGCGCCGAGGCGAGGTCGTGGGTGATCGACACCGCGGTGCAGCCGAGCCGGCGAACCTGTTTGATGATCAGGGCGTCGATCGCCGCGGCCGTCACCGGGTCGAGGCCGGTCGTCGGCTCGTCGAAGAACAGAATTTCCGGCTTGCCGATGATGGCGCGGGCGAGGCCGACCCGTTTCTGCATCCCGCCCGAGAGTTCCGATGGATGCAGGCCGGCGACGTCCGCGGGCAGGCGCACGCTGGCGAGCGCGTCGATCGCCAGCGCCTTGGCCACCGTTCGCCGCACGCCGTCGGCGTTGACCAGTCGGAAGGCCACATTTTCCCAGACGCTCAGGCTGTCGAACAGCGCCGCGCCCTGGAACAGCACGCCGATGCGCGAGAACAGTTCGCGCCGCGCCGGCTCGCCGAGGTCGGTGACGTCTTCGCCGTCCACAAGCACCTGGCCGGAGTCCGGGCGCAGCAACCCCAGCGCGACCTTGAGCGCCACCGACTTGCCTTGGCCCGACCCGCCGATGATCACCAGCGAGCGGCCGGCGGCCACCTCGAGGTCCAGGCCGTCGAGCACGGGCGCGCCCTCGAAGCGCTTGGCGATCCCCTTCCACGCGAGCTTCGCCACCTCGGTCATCGGTGCGTGAACAGGGTGGTCAGCAGGTAGTCGCTGGCGAAGATCAGGATCGCCGCCGAGACCACGGCGTGGGTCGTCGCGCGGCCGACGCCGCGCGCGCCGCCCGTGGCGTGATAGCCGTGGTAACAGCCCATCAGCGCGACGATGAACCCGAACACCGCGGCCTTCACCAGGCCGGTGCCGACATCCGGCGCTTCGAGGAACGTGGCGGTATTGCGGATGTAGACCGTCGGGTTGAACGCCAGCACGCGGACCGCGACCAGCCAGCCGCCGGCGATGCCGATGATGTCGGCGACCAGCGTGAGCAGTGGCAGCACCAGCACCGCGGCGAACAGGCGCGGCGCGACCAGGTAGCGGACCGGGTCGGTGGAGAGGGTCCGCATGGCGTCGAGCTGTTCGGTCGCCCGCATGGCGCCGATCTCGGCGGCGATCGCCGCCGACACCCGCCCGGCCAGCATCAGGGCGGCGAGCACCGGACCCAGCTCACGCGTGATCCCCAGGGCCACGATCTGCGGCATCACCTGCTCGGCGTTCAGGCGTCCGCCGCCGCTGAAGATGTTGAGCGCCAGCGCCGCGCCGGTGAACACCGCTGTCAGGCCCACGACGGGCAGCGAGAAGAACCCGATGGCCGCGAGCTGGCGCATGGCCTGGCCGGGAAACCACGGGGGGCTCAGCATCGCCGCCACCCCGCGCACGGCGAAGATCGCCACAGCGCCGACGCGGCGCACCACGGCGAAGGCGGAGCGGCCGATCAGCCGGATGGGACGCAAGGCGGCGGTCCCCGACGCGCCGACGGCCGTCATCCTATTGCGGCCCCGGCGCGGGGGCGCTGGGCGCGTTCGCGGCCGGGGCAGGCGGCCGGATCACCTGGCCGATCAGGCTGAACAGGTCGACCGCGCCCTGGGTGTTCTCGATCTCGCCTCCGGGCTTGAGGTCATCGCTGGCGCCACCAGGCGCGATGGCCACGTGCGCCCCGCCCAGCAGGCCGTCGATGGCGATCTTGGCCGTGGAGTCGGCCGGCAGCTTGACCGCCGGATCGAGACGGAGACGGGTCACCGCCAGGAAGGTCTTCGGATCCAGCGCGATCCCCGTGACCGTTCCCACCTTGACGCCCGCGACGGTGACGCTGGCCCCCGGCGCCAGGGCGCCGGCCTCGCCGAACCGGGCCGTCAGGTCATAGCCGCCCGGCGCCCTGCCGACGCCCCGGACGCTGAGCGAGTAGGTCAGGAACACGGCGGCCAGGATGAGCACCACCAGGCCCATGACGGTTTCGGCCCACTGTTCGCGCACTGCAGTCTCCCTTCGGCGGCGGTTCGGACCGCGCGCCCTATCTTGGCGCCGGGTTGCGGGCGTCGCGCTGCAGTTGTGCGATCAACACGCCCAGGTCGCCCCCGGCGTTGTCGATCGTCGACACGAAGTCCTGCTGCTGGGTGATCGCCAGCCAGACGCCCTTGAACTGGACGTCGACGACCTTCCACTGGGCCCCGCCGCCCAGGACCCGCCACGAGACCGCGACGGGCTGCCGGAGCCCGCCGCCGGCGATCAGGCTGTTGACGATCACGTCGCCCGGCTTGCGGGCCACCGAGCCCGTCACCTTGAGGGTCTCCCCGTGATAGTCGTCCAGCCGGTTCTGGTAGACGCGCTCCGCGTAGGCCCGGAACACCGGCGTGAACTGCGCCCGCTGCGCCGGGGTGATCGTCCGGGCGTACTTGCCGAGCACGAAGTTGGTGATCTTCGGCACGTCGGCCAGGTCGTCGATCGCGTGGTGGAAGGTGGCGTTCTTCTGGGCGTCCGTCTGGCTGCGGTCGGCCAGGACGGAAATGACCCGCTGGGCGCCCGCCTGCACGAACTGTTCGGCGCCCCCGTCACGCGGCGCCGCCCCCTGGGCGGACGTCGCAAGGCCGAGCATCGCCAGGGCGCCCAGCGCCAGCAGCGCGCGCCGGGCAGGGGAAAGGATCGTCGCTGGCGTCATGGCTCGCACGTCTCGCTGGGCGCCGTATCGAAATCAGGCAGGTCGGCGGCGGCGCCCGTCGCCTGCTGCACGACGTAGATCCGGTGCTGTGTGTAACCGGACCGCGCCGTCGCGTAGGGATCGGTCGCATCCTCCAGCGCCGCGAACGCGGAATCCTGGGCGATCCGCCGCTCCAGCCCCACGCCGCCTGTGCGCGCCGCGCCCGGGGCGGTGCGCCACCCGCCGATGACCAGGGTGACCGGATCGATGGCGACATCGACCAGTCGGCCGATCCCGTCCCGGACGTCCAGCGGGCCGATGACCGGCACATAGAGGTAGGGGCCCGGCTCAGCCCCGTATCGCCCCAGGGTTTGCCCGAAATCGGCGTCGTGCGTCGGGATGCCCATCCCCTCGGCCACGTCGAACAGGCCCAGTAGGCCGGCCGTGGAATTGATTGCAAAGCGGACCGTCGTGCGGCCGGCGCGCCCCGGATGGATCTGCAGCAGGTCGTTGATCGCCGTCCCGGGCTCCTCCAGGTTGGCGACGACGGCGCTGACGCGATCCTGCAGCTGCCGGGGCGTGGCGCGCATGTAGCCGTGGGCGACCGGGCCGACCACTGCGTGGTCAAGGCGCATGCTGAACGCATAGACGCGCCGATTGAGGCCTTGCCAGGGATCGTAGGGCTGCGCCTGCGACGCATCGCGCAGGCACGGCGCGGCCCCCGCGGCCGACGCGGAGGCGAGGAGCGCGACGGTGAGGCCCAGGCCCGGCCACGATATCGGGCAGGGCCTGCGCTTACGGATAATCATCTGGCGATGCCTCGCGCGCGGGGGCGTTGATCTCAAGGACGCCGCGGGGGGGCGGGGTCCTCAAGGCGCGGCGATGCATCAGCGTTGCGGCCGACGGTTTATCCCGCGGGGGAGAAGCGGCGCCTCGTCATCGGGGCGCCACGCGCGCGGCTTCGGTCGCGCAGACGAACGGCAGGTCGGGGTCGCTGCAGAAGTCCGGCCAGGCGCCGCGC
>CBHTUE010000080.1:0-19284 GCA_966096115.1 uncultured Phenylobacterium sp. | reverse complement strand
ACGATCTCCTCGCCGGTCAGGCCCAGCTTGTGCCAGCCTTCCTGCAGGAACTGCAGCGGCAGCACGCCCATGCCGACCAGGTTGGAGCGGTGGATCCGCTCGAAGCTCTCGGCCACCACGGCGCGCACGCCCAGCAGCTTGGTGCCCTTCGCCGCCCAGTCGCGCGACGAGCCGGTGCCGTATTCCTTGCCCGCGAACACCACCAGCGGACGGCCTTCGCCCTGGTAGCGCATGGCCGCGTCGTAGATCGACATCTGGTCGCCGGACGGGAAGTGCTTGGTCACGCCGCCTTCCACGTCCGGGGTGATCCGGTTGCGGATGCGGATGTTGGCGAAGGTGCCGCGCATCATCACGTTGTGGTTGCCGCGCCGCGCGCCGTAGCCGTTGAACTCGCTCACCGGCACCTGGCGGTCGATCAGATAGGCGCCGGCCGGGGTGTTGGCCCGGAACGAGCCGGCGGGCGAGATGTGGTCGGTGGTGATCGAGTCGCCGAACACCGCCAGCACGCGGGCCTCGACGATGTCGGTGACCGGCGTCGGCTCCATCTTCAGCCCCTCGAAGTACGGGGGGTTGGCGACGTAGGTCGAGGTGGGGTCCCACTCGTAGGTCTGGCCGCCCTTGACCTTGATGCCCTGCCAGTTCTTGTCGCCCTTGAAGACGTCGCCGTAGCGGGTGGCGAACATCTTGCTGGTGACGTGCTTGCGCTGCAGCTCGGTCACCTCGGCATTGGTCGGCCAGATGTCCTTCAGATAGACCGGCTTGCCGTCCTTGCCCTCGCCCAGCGGCTCGGTGGTCAGGTCGATGTTCATCGAGCCGGCCAGCGCATAGGCCACCACCAGCGGGGGGCTGGCCAGGTAGTTGGCGCGCACGTCGGGGTTCACGCGGCCTTCGAAGTTGCGGTTGCCCGACAGCACCGAGCAGGCGACCACGTCGTTCTTCTGGATCGACTCGGCGATCGCTTCCGGCAGCGGGCCGGAGTTGCCGATGCAGGTGGTGCAGCCGTAGCCCACCAGGTTGAAGCCCAGCGCGTCCAGCGACTTCGTGAGGCCGGCGGACTTCAGGTAGTCGGTGACCACCTGGCTGCCGGGGGCCAGGGAGGTCTTCACCCACGGCTTCACCTGCAGGCCCTTCTCGACGGCCTTCTTGGCCACCAGGCCGGCGGCGAGCAGCACGCCGGGGTTGGAGGTGTTGGTGCAGGAGGTGATGGCGGCGATGACGACGTCACCGTTGCCGATGTCGAAGTTCTCGCCCTCGACCTTGAAACGGTCGCTGAGCGTGCCCGGCTTGGCGAACACGTCGCCTTCCATGGCCGCCTTGAACTCCGAGGCGGCGTCGGTCAGCACCACGCGGTCCTGCGGGCGCTTCGGTCCGGCCATCGACGGCAGCACGGTGGCGATATCCAGGTGCAGGGTGTCGGTGAACACCGGATCCGGATCGGTCGGCTCGCGCCACATGCCCTGGGCCTTGGCGTAGGCCTCGACGAGGGCGACGCGGTCGGGCGTGCGGTTGGTGGCGGCCAGGAAGTCGATGGTGGCGCGGGTCACCGGGAAGAAGCCGCAGGTGGCGCCGTACTCGGGCGCCATGTTGGCGATCGTCGCCTGGTCTTCCAGGCTAAGGTGCGCCAGGCCGGGGCCGTAGAATTCCACGAACTTGCCGACCACGCCCTTCTTGCGGAGCATCTGGGTGACGGTCAGCACCAGGTCGGTGGCGGTCGCGCCTTCCGGCAGGGCGCCGTCCAGCTTGAAGCCGATCACCTCGGGGATGAGCATCGGGATCGGCTGGCCCAGCATGGCCGCCTCGGCCTCGATGCCGCCGACGCCCCAGCCCAGCACGGCCAGGCCGTTGATCATGGTGGTGTGGCTGTCGGTGCCGACCACGGTGTCCGGGTAGGCGACTTCAGCGCCCTCGTCGGCGTTGGTCCACACGGTCTGGGCCAGGTACTCCAGGTTCACTTGGTGGCAGATCCCGGTGCCGGGCGGCACGACGCGGAAGTTGTTGAACGCCGAGGAGCCCCAGCGCAGGAAGTTGTAGCGCTCGATATTGCGCTGATATTCGCGGTCCACGTTCTCGCCGAACGCCTTGGCGGTGCCGAAGTGGTCCACCATCACCGAGTGGTCGATCACCAGGTCGACCGGGTTCAGCGGGTTGATCTTGTCCGGGTTGCCGCCCAGCGCGGTCATGGCGTCGCGCATGGCGGCCAGGTCGACCACCGCCGGCACGCCGGTGAAGTCCTGCATCAGCACCCGCGCCGGGCGGAAGCTGATCTCGTGCTCGACCGAGCCGCGATTGACGGCCCAGGCGGCGACCGCCTTCAGGTCGTCGGCGGTGACGGTGTCGTTGTCTTCGTTGCGAAGCAGGTTCTCGAGCAGAACCTTCATCGAGATCGGAAGTGTCGAAACGCCTGAAAGTCCCGCTTCCTCAGCGGCCGGCAGGCTGTAGTAAGCGTAGGTCTTGTCGCCCACCGTCAGTTGACGGCGGGTCTTGAGGGTGTCCACGGACGCCATCTTTGGAGATCCTTCCTCTGTTCCCGGCCACCCAAGCTCTCCGGAAGGATCGCGCGCTCGATATGAGACGGACACACAGCGTTCGTCCCCGCGCGGCGTTGATGCCCCCCGGCAGCGGTAGCCGCCGTTTTCATAGACCCCTGATTTCGTCGCGTCCATGCGCCGCACCGCGAAGCTTTCCAAAAGCTTGGGTGAACGCTTGATCACGCAGCTTCTGCTCAAGGGATGCGCCATCCGGCGGGGCGGGCGCCTGCTGTTCGAGAACGCGGACCTAGATCTCAAGGCGGGAGAGGCCTGTGCGCTGACGGGGCCGAACGGGTCGGGCAAGACCAGCCTGCTGCGCGCGGTGGCCGGGCTGGTCAGATTGGAGGCCGGCGAGATCGCCTTTGGCGGGCTGGATCCGGCCGAGGCGCGGGGCGAGGGTCTGCACCTCGTGGGCCACGCCGACGGACTGAAGGCGGCGCGGACGGCGCGCGAAGAGCTCACCTTCTGGAGCCGCTGGTGCGGCGGGGGCAGCATCGGCGAGGCGGCCGAGGCCCTGGGACTCACCCTGCTCCTCGACCTCGAAGTCCGCCGGCTGTCGGCCGGTCAGCGGCGGCGCCTCGCGCTGGCCCGCCTGCTGGCGGCGCCGCGGCCTCTGTGGCTGCTGGACGAACCGCTCAGCCCGCTGGACGCCCGCTGGCGCGAGGGCTTCAGCGCGCTGATGGCCCGCCATCTGGCCGGCGGCGGCATGATCCTGGCCGCGGTGCACGACCCGCTGCCGGGCGCGACCAAGAGCCTGGAGATCGCCGGATGAGCCGGCTCCCTGCCCTGCTCGCCCGCGAGACGGCGCTCGCCTGGGGCCGCGGCGGCGGGCCGCTGGTGGCCGTGGGCTTCTATGCCGGGGTCGCGACGTTGCTGCCCCTGGCCATCGGACCAGAGCCGGAGCGCCTGCGCGCCATCGCGCCTGGCGCCGCGTGGGTCGCCCTGGCGCTGGCCTCGCTGCTCTCGCTCGAGCGCCTGTTCGAGCGCGACTACGAGGATGGGGCCCTGGACCTGCTGACCCTGTCGCCGGCGCCGCTGGAGCTGACCTGCTTCATCAAGTGCGTGGGCCAGTGGCTCGCCACGGGGGCGCCGCTGGCGCTGGCCGCGCCGGTCGCCGCGATGGCGCTGGGGGCCAGGGCCGAGCTCGCGCCGCTGATCTTCGCCTGCGCGCTCCTGGGCGGCATCGCCTTCGCCTTCACCGGTGGGATCGGCGCGGCGCTCAGCCTGGGCGCGCGGCGCGGCGGCCTGTTGACCGCGGTGATCGTCCTGCCGCTGTTCGTGCCGCCGGTAATCTTCGGCGGCGGGGCGCTCGACTCCTTCGCCAGCGGCCTGCCCTGGCGCGCGGGGTTCGCGCTGCTGGGCGCCTATGCGGCGATGGCCGTGGCGATCGGGCCGGTGGCCATGGCGGCGGCCTGCCGCAACGCGCTGTCCTGACGCCGGCGACGGAACCGCCGGGCCCTGGCGTTCAACGCTTAGGGGGGTGACGCAAGGAACCCTGATCTATGAACGCCAAGACCCTCGGCCTCGCCGGAGCGCTCGCGCTCCTGACCGCGACCGCCGGCTATGCCCAGCAACCCGCGGCCCCGCCGCAGGCGCGAGGCCAGCACGACGGCCAGCACGCCCATGCGCGACCCGACCCGGCCCAGATGGCCGAGCGCCGCGCCCAGCACCTGCGCGACACCCTGCAGCTTCGTCCCGACCAGGACGCGGCGCTCCGGACCTACATCGAGGCCAGCCGGCCGAATTTCCACCGCGGCGAACGGGGGGAGCGCGGGGACCGGGGCGAGCGCGGCGACGCCCGCGCCATGACCACGCCGGAACGTCTCGACCGCATGCGGGCGCACATGGCCGAACGGCAAGCCGCGTTCGATCGCCGGATCGAGGCGACGAAGCGCTTCTACGCCCAGCTCAGCCCCGCCCAGCAGAAGGCCTTCGACGCCTCCGGCTGGCAACGCGGGCGGCACGGGCGTGGGGGCCACGACGGCCATCGCGGCGGGCGCGGCTAAGCCGCCAGGATCGCCGGCCGCGAGTCCCCGGCGTCTTTGGGGCGCGGCCGGCGGTTCACATGAACAAGGTTTAACGGGCCACGGCGCGATTTCGTCCCATGCTGACGCCTTGAAGGGAACCGTCAGTTCGGGAGAAGTAAGACGATGACGAAGCCCATGACCTGGCTCCTGGCCGGAGCCGCCTTCACCCTCTGCGCCGGCGTCACGCTGGCGGCCGCGGCTGATCCGCAGGACGCCACGGCCGCCGCCGAACAGGCGCGCGCGGACGCCCACGCGGCCCAGGCCGACGCCCAGGCCTGGCAGGCCGACGCGCGCGAGGTTCGCGACGACGCGCGGGCCGCCCGTGACGATGCCCGACGCGCCCGGGACGACGCCCGCGAAAGGGCTCGGTCCGCGCGGGACGAGATCCGGGTCTATCGCAGCGGCGACGACGGGGACCGCAGCGTCACCGTCATCCACGGCGGCGACCGGGCCGAACAGCTTTCGGCGCTGCTGCAGCTGCGTGCGGACCAACAGCCGGCGCTGAAGACCTTCCTCGAAGCGACCGGCGGCGGCCGCGACCATCCGGTCGACCACATGGTCCGCTTCGACCGCGACGCGGACGGTCGCACCACCCTGCAGCGCCTGGACGAGATGCAGGCCCGGGCGGCCGAGCAGCGGGCCGACATGGACCGCAAGATCGCCGCCATCAAGAGCTTCTACGCCCAGCTCGACGGCCCGCAGAAGAAGGCGTTCGACGCGATGCCGATGCTGATGATGGTCGGCCCCAACATCGGCCCGATGATGATCCCGCGGCCGATGCCGATCGTGCACGTCGTGCCGCCGGTCCCGCCCGTGCCGCCGCTCCCTCCGGTTCCGCCGCGCTCGTGACGCCGTCGGGATAGGCGCCCCGCCGCCCGGCGGCTAGCGTGGGTGGCGGGAGAGCGCATGGACTACGACTATGTGATCGTTGGCGCCGGGTCGGCCGGGGCGGTGCTGGCGGCGCGCCTGTCGGCCGATCCTGCCGTCCAGGTGGCCTTGATCGAGGCCGGTCCGGACTACCTCTCCGCCCAGACCCCGGAGGCCATCAGGAGCCCGAACCCGCACACGGTGATCACCGGCGAGGCGCTGGCGCCCTACCGCTGGGACACGCTGACGTCGCGCCGCACGCGGGCGCAGGAACATCGCACCTACTGGCGCGGCCGCGGCGTCGGCGGCAGCTCGGCGATCAACGGCCAGATCGCCATCCGCGGCGTGCCCGAGGACTATGACGACTGGGCGGCGGCGGGCTGTGAGGGCTGGTCGTTCGCCGAGGTGCTGCCGGCGTTCAACCGGCTGGAGACGGACCTCACCTACGGCGCCGAGGCCTACCACGGCGACGCCGGGCCGATCCCGATCTACCGCGCGCCGGTGAGCCGCTGGGGCGCCGTGGACCAGGCGGTCGCCGAAGCCGCGCTGAGCGCGGGCCATCCGTGGGCGGCGGACCACAACGCGCCCGGGACCGCCGGGGTCTCGCCCTACGCCATCAACAACCGCGACGGCGTCCGCGTCAGCACCAATGACGGCTACCTGGAGCCCAGCCGCGGCCGCAACAACCTGGCGGTCTTCGGCGAGGCGCATGTGGACCGGGTGCTGTTCGACGGCGCCCGCGCCGTGGGTGTTCGCGTGCGGATCCGCGGCGGCTGGCAGGAGATCCGCGGCGGTACGGTGATCCTGTCGGCGGGCGCGGTGCATTCGCCGGCGATCCTGCTGCGCTCCGGCGTCGGCCCGGCCGACCACCTGCGCGGCCTGGACATCGCGGTCACCGCCGACCTGCCGGTGGGCGAGGGCTTCCAGGACCACCCGGCGATGTTCCTGCCGGTGCGGCTGGAGCCCGCCGCCCAGCCACCGCCCGGGTTCCGGCACACCAACTGCTGCGTCCGCTACAGCTCGGGCCTGGCGGGCGCGGGGCCGAACGACATGATGATCGTGGCGATGAACCGGTTCGGCGACAGCCTGGGCCAGCACCTGGCCGCCGACGCGGAGCCGATGTTCGGTCTGATCGGCGTGTGGGTGAACCAGTGCCTGTCGCGCGGGACGGTGCGGCTGGCGTCGGCCGACCCCTTCGCCCAGCCGATCGTCGAGGAGAACATGCTCGACGATCCGTCCGACGTGGTGCGCCTGCGCGACGGCGTGCGCCGCCTCCTGGCCCTGCGCCATCACTCCGCGGTCGCGGCGATCGGCAAGCCGATGTGGACCCTGGCCGACGACGCCTCCGACGCCGAGATCGACGCCTTCGCGCTGGCCAACTGCGGCGACACCCAGCATGCCACCAGCACCTGCGCCATGGGCGCGGCCGACGCAGGGACCACCGTCGTCGACACCGACTGCCGGGTGCTGGGCCTGGAGGGCCTGCGGGTGATCGACGCGTCGGTGATGCCCAGCGTGGTCCGCGCCAACACCCACCTGACCACGGTGATGATCGCCGAACGGATGGCGGAACGGTTGGGCGCTCCCTTGCCGCCAGGCCACGCGGACTCTATGCGGGTTCCATGAGCTGGGCGCCCGCGTTCCTGTCCAATCCCGAGCGGTTCATGGCGTTCTCGCGCTGGGCCGCGCCGATGTTCGGCCTGATCGCCGTGGCGTTGGGCGTCGTGGGCCTGTACCTCGGCTTCATCGCCCCGCCCGACTACCAGCAGGGCCAGACGGTCCGGATCATGTTCATCCACGTGCCGGCCGCCTACATGGCCAGCTTCGTCTACGTCTGCCTGGCCGGGGCGAGCTTCCTGTCGCTGATCTTCCGCCACGCCCTGGCCGACGCCGCCGCCCAGGCCGCCGCGCCGCTGGGCGCGGGCTTCACGCTCCTGGCCCTGGTCACCGGTTCGCTGTGGGGCCGGCCGATGTGGGGGACGTTCTGGGTCTGGGACGCGCGGCTGACCTCGGTGCTGGTGCTGTTCCTGCTGTACGTGGCCTACATCGCGCTGCGCGCCTCGATGGACGACGAGCAGAAGGCGGCGCGGGCCGGTGCGATCCTGGCGCTGGTGGGCGCCATCAACCTGCCGATCATCCACTACAGCGTCGACTGGTGGAATTCGCTGCACCAGGGGTCGTCCCTGTTCGCCAAGGGCGGCCCGGCCATGCCGGCGGTGTTCTGGGTCCCGCTGGTGCTGATGGCGCTCTGCTACACCTCGGCGTTCGGCTCGCTCTGGCTGGTCCGCATCCGCGGCGAGGTGTGGCGCCGGCGGGCCGAGGCGGCGGCCCTCCGCGCTGCGCGCGGCTAGGGACTAGAACGATGTTCGACTTCAAATACGCCGAGTTCATCGTTCCCGCCTTCGCGATCACCGCGGTGGTTTTCGCCGTGATGATCGGCGGGTCGCTCAACCATTCGCGGCGCTGGAAGAAGCGCTACGAAGAGCTCGCGCCCAGGGACAAGTCCGCCTCATGAGCCGCTGGCTCGCCGTCCTGCCGCTGGTGGCGCTGATCGCGCTGGGCGGGCTGTTCTACCGCTTCGCGCTGCGCCGCGACCCGCATGTCCAGCCGCAGGCGCTGGTCGGCCGCGAGATCCCCGACCTGACCCTGCCGTCGCTGAAGGAAGGCACGCCCGTCAGCCTGCGCCAGGCCGCCGCCGAAGGGCCGATGATCGTCAACTTCTTCGCCTCGTGGTGCGCCCCGTGCGAGATCGAGCACCCCGTGCTGATGAGCCTGAAGGGCGACAAGGTCCGCGTCGTCGGGATCGCCTACAAGGACGCCCCGCCCAACACCCAGGCGCTGCTGACCCGCCTCGGCGATCCCTACGCCCAGGCGCTGGTCGACCGTGACGGCCGTGCGGGCGTCGAGTTCGGCGTCACCGGCGTGCCGGAAACCTATGTCATCGCCAAGGGCGGCAAGGTGCTGAAGAAGCACACCGGCCCGCTGACCGACGCCGACGCCGAGGGCCTGGCCAGGCTGGTCCGTTAACCCTGCGTTGAGGCGCAGCGGGCAGTTTGGGGCCCTGATCCGTTAACCATACCGGCCGGCCCACGTGACCACCATCCGCCCGAACCCGTTCCCGCAGATCCCGCCGCAGGGCCAGCCCTCGGCCGGGCCGTCGGCGGACGCCGCCAAGCTTGCCGCGCAGAAGGCGTTCTTCGCGATGGTGTCGGGCCAGGCGCAGCCGGCGACCGCTGCCGCCGTCCCCCAGCCCGCGGCCGCCGTGGCCCCGGCGCCGATCGTCCGCAACAGCGCGCCGGCCGCGGACGCACCTCAGAAGATCGCCCGACCCGGCTCGCTCTTCGACATCCGCGTCTGACGGTTCCAGCCTAAGCCACGAGATTAACTTAATTTTACGCGGGAACGTCCTGAGGCCTCAACGGGTTTGGGCCATATGATGGACGGGCGGGACGACAAGATCTACGAGGAGGCCGCCGCGCTCTGGCGCGCGCTCCACGGCGAGCCCCCTCCCCCAGGGGCGGACGGCGCCATGGTGCTGGACCTGCTGCTGGCCGAGCTTCCCGACGCCGGCTACGAGCGCCTTGCCAACCCCCACCTGCGCCCCGCCGACATCGTCTTCCCCAAGCGCGCCTGATCTGGCGGCGGCCTATTCGGTGGGCGGCGGCGGCAGGTCTTCGGCCTTGATGTACTTCATCAACAGCGGCGTATGCGCCAGCGAGAAGGCCAGCGTCAGGATCATCATGCCCGGGAAGCGGTAGAGCACCCAGGTGGGCTCCGGCTGGGTGCGCCAGATGAACTCGTTCAGCGCCGCCAGCCCCAGGAAGAACGCCGCGTAGTTCACCGTCAGCCGCCGCCAGGTCGCCTCGGGCATGTCGAAGGAATCGCCCAGCAGCAGGCGCATCGGGTTCTTGCCCATCGCCAGGCCGCCCAGCAGCATCCCTGCGAACAGCACGTTCATGACGGTCGGCTTGATCTTCAGGATGCGTGGGTCGTGGAAGAACAGCGACGCGCCGCCGAACACCAGGGCCGCGCCGCCGGCGATCAGCGGCACCGGCGCGATCCGCCGCTCGACGGCTGCGCCGACCACCAGCGCGATCGCCGAGCCGGCGACCAGGCACCAGGTGGCGTTGGCGATGTTCCGCCCGGTGGCGAAATAGCCGATCAGGAAAACCACCAGGGCCGAATAGTCGACGAAGTAGCGGATCCAGTCCCGCTGCTGCTGGGTCATCTCACCGGCTCCTCGAGGCCCACCAGCGACCGGGCGAACGCACGCGCATTGAAGGGTTGCAGATCATCGACGCCCTCGCCGACGCCGATCAGCTTGATGGGGCTGTCGGAGGCCTGCGCCACCGGCACCAGCACGCCGCCGCGGGCGGTGCCGTCCAGCTTGGTCATCACGATGCCGGAGACGCCGATCTGGTTGCCGAAGATGTTCTCCTGGGCCAGCGCGTTGCGGCCCACGGTGGCGTCCAGCACCAGCAGGGTCTCGTGCGGCGCCTCGGGATCGACCTTCTTCACCACCCGGATGATCTTCAGCAGCTCGTCCATCAGGCCCTGCTTGTTCTGCAGGCGGCCGGCGGTGTCGATAAGGACCACGTCGTAGCCCTCGGCCCGGGCCTTCTCCACGGCATCGAACGCCAGGCCGGCCGCATCCGATCCCGTCGGGCGGCCCATGAAGTCGGCGTTGGCCCGCTCGGCCCAGATCTTCAGCTGCTCGACGGCGGCGGCGCGGAATGTGTCGCCCGCCACCACCAGCACCTTGGCGCCCCGCCGCGTGAGGTCGGTGGCGACCTTGCCCAGGGTGGTGGTCTTGCCTGAGCCGTTCACGCCGATGAACAGCACGATGTAGGGCCGGGGCCCGCCCAGCGGATCGAAGGTCCCCTCGCGCGAGCTCAGCTCCTCGCCGATCGCCGTCCCCAGCGCCTCGCGGATCTCGGCCTCGTCGACGTCCTTGCCGAACTTCTCGGCGGCGAAGCGCTCGGTGATGCGCGCGGCCGAATGCGGACCGAGGTCGGCCTCGATCAGCATCTCTTCCAGCTCGTCGAGCTTGGCCTGGTCGAGCGGCTCCTTGGCCACGAAGACCTGGGCGATCTGCTCGCCCATCTGCTTCGAGGACTTGGTCAGCCCCTCGGTAAGTCGCGCGAACCAGCCGCGTTTGGGTTCAGACATGGGCGGCGCTTCTAGCCGCTCGCTTGCACGCCGTCACGCCCGGCCGCACTAAGGGCGCTGAATGGACGCGCTTGGTTCGACCCTGACCGTGCTGGACTACGCCGCCGTGGCGGTGTTCGGCGCGTCCGGCGCGCTGGCCGCGGCGCGGGCCAAGCACGACATCATCACCTTCGCCTTCTTCGCCGCGATCACCGGCGTCGGCGGCGGCACCTTGCGCGACCTGCTGATCGACGCGCCGGTGTTCTGGGTGGCCCGGCCGGAGTACGTCGCCGTCTGCCTGGCCGCCGCCGTGGGGGTGTGGATCTTCGGCTGGGGAAAGGGCCGCGAGCGCACCCTGCTCTGGCTCGATGCGGTCGGGATGGCCGCCTACGCCGTCGTCGGCGCGCTGAAAGCGACGTCGCTGGGCGTGCCGCCCTTCTCCGCGATCGTGATGGGGGTGCTGACGTCGACCTTCGGCGGCGTGCTCCGCGATGTCCTGGCCCACCAGCCGTCGATGCTGCTCCGCCGCGAACTCTATGTAACCCCGGCCTTGGTGGGGGCGGCGGTGTTCGTGGGCCTGGACGCCTTCGCGGTCCCGACCATCGTGGCCGGGATGATGGGCTTCCTCAGCGCCTTCACCGTCCGCGCCGGCGCGATCCTGTTCGGCTGGCAGATGCCGGGCTTCCCGGGGCGCGCGGACTAGGTATCGTGATCCGGGTGCTGCAGGCTGGCGATGCTGGCCAGGTGGGCGGCCGCGCGGGGCTCGGTCGGTTCGTGGACGGGCAGGTGCGGCAGGTCGTCGGCCCAGGGCAGCTTGCTGGCGCTGCCGAGCTGCTCGGTCGGCCGCGCGGCGGCCGGGTCGTCCAGCGTCCCGATCATCACCGACATCAGGCCGCCCACGTGCTCCCACGTCAGCGGCGTGCCGCAGGCGTCGCAGAACCCCCGCCAGACCTTGTTGGAGCTCTGGAAGCGCCTGCGCTCTCCGCGGGTCCAGGTCAGCCCGTCGAGCGCGACATAGGGCCCGAAGAGGCCGCCGGTCGCCTTCTGGCACATGCGGCAGTGGCAGACGCTGGCCTCGCCCAGCGCCTCGGCCCGGAAGCGGATCGCGCCGCACTGGCAGCCGCCGGTGAGGCTCATGCCGCCACCTGCGCCAGCAGCTTCTTGCCGTCGTGGCCGGTGACGCGCAGCGCTGTGACGCCGCCCACGGCCGCCTCGCCCGCGAAGGCGATCTCGGTGAAGTCTTCGGCCCGCGCCACGCCCGGGCGCTCGATCAAGCCGTTCAGCACGCGGCCGACCTGGCCCTCCAGGTGCCGCGCCAGGGCCGCGTCGCCCGCTGCCCGCAGGCGAGCCGCGCGGGCCTTGACCACGTCGCCCTTCACCGCCGGCATCCGCGCCGCCGGCGTGCCGGGCCGCGCCGAGTAGGGGAAGACGTGCAGGAAGGCGAGGCCGGCGTCCTCGACCAGTTGCAGGGTGTTCTGGAACATCGCCTCGGTCTCGGTCGGGAAGCCGGCGATGAAGTCGGCGCCGAACGCGGTGTCCGGCCGCGCGGCGCGGACGTCGGCGACCAGCTTCAGGGCGTCCGCGCGGCTGTGCCGCCGCTTCATGCGCTTCAGGATCATGTCGTCGCCGGCCTGGAGACTGAGGTGCAGGTAGGGCATCAGCCGCGGCTCGTCCCGAAGGCACCGCAGCAGGTCCGCGTCGATCTCCGCCGCGTCGATGGAGGAGAGCCGCAGGCGCGGCAGGTCCGGAACCAGCTTCAGGATCCGCGCCACCAGTTGGCCCAGGGTAGGCTGGCCCGGCAGGTCGGCGCCCCAGCTGGTCACGTCCACGCCGGTCAGCACCACCTCCTGGTAGCCCTGCGCCGCCAGCCGCTGCACCTGGGCCACCACCTCGCCGGCCGGCGCCGAGCGCGAGTTCCCGCGGCCGTAGGGGATGATGCAGAAGGTGCAGCGGTGGTCGCAGCCGTTCTGGACCTCCACGTACGCCCGCGCCCGGTCCTTCAGCCCGTCCACCAGGTGGCCCGCGGTCTCCCGCACGCTCATGATGTCGTTGACCCGCACCCGCATCGGTTCGGGGGTCGGCAGGTAGGCGCCGGGCGCGCTCTTCTCGGCGTTGCCCAGCACCAGGTCCACCTCGGCCATGGCGGCGAAGGCGGCGGGGTCGATCTGGGCCGCGCAGCCGGTGACGATCAGCTTCGCGCCCGGCCGTTCGCGCCTGGCCTTGCGGATCGCCTGCCGCGCCTGCCGCACCGCCTCGCCGGTCACGGCGCAGGTGTTGAACACCACGGCGTCGGTCAGCCCGTCCTCGGCGGCGCGCGCGCGGATGACCTCGCTCTCGTAGGCGTTCAGCCGGCAGCCGAAGGTGACGATGTCGACGTCAGCCTCGGCGCTCTGGACGGGATCAGGGCTTTGCGCCGACACGGCTCTTGTCCGGACTGGAGACGATGCGGAACGCGATCCCGCAGATATTGCGCCCAGGGATCGGCCCGTTCACGCGGGAATCGGCGGCGTTGTCGCGATTGTCGCCCAGAGCGTACCAGTCGCCGGCCGGCACGCGGGTCTTCGCGACGGTGTCGGCCATCCCGTCCGTTCCCTGGTCGAGGGTGCGGTAGCGGGCGCCGCCCGGCAGGGTCTCCTCGACCACGGTCGCCGGCCGCGGCCGGAACTCGACGTCCTCCTGGCCCACGCCGTCGCGCTGCACGCTGCGGCCGTCGATGATCAGGCGGCCGTCCCGCAGCTCCACGGTCTGGCCGGGACCGGCGACCAGGCGGTGCATGTAGACCGTCGGGCTTCCGTCCCGCTGGAACAGCACCACGTCGCCGGGCCGCGGTTCGGGCCCGTCGCATCGCGCCCTCGCGCCGTTGACCGCCAGGATGTCGCCCTGGCGCAGGGTCGGCGCCATCGAAGCCGAACCGAACGTGTAGAAGGTGTGCGGCCAGAAGGCGTGGAACAGCTGGGCCACCGTGAGCAGCCCGACGCTGGTCGCCATGTAGGTCACCGCGTGGCGCACCCGCGATCCCGAGCGCGGCGGCGCGTCTTCGGACATCCAGGCTGCGTGCACGCCCAGCGCCACCGCCAGCGAGAGGGCCAGCACGACCACGCCGGGCACGCCCAGGCCGTACATCCCCGGCGGCGCGGCGATCGTCCATTCCGTGAGGCCGACCATGCCGACCGCGAACAGCGCGACGAACGCCGCGACCGTGCGCCAGGCGCCGACATAGGCGTAGCCCGCCGGCGGGAAGACGACGTTCAGCACCAGGGCGAGCTGCCAGATGCGCGCCCGCGGCAGCGCGTCGTTGCGTTCGCTCACGGCAGCTCGCCGGTGAAGTCCACGGCGGCCGGCCCGGTCATGATCACATGGCCGTCGTCGCGCCACTCGATGTGCAGGTCGCCGCCGTCCAGATGCAGGGTCGCGTGGCGGCCGGTGAGGTCTCGCCGCGCCGCCGCCACCAGCGCCGCGCAGGCGCCCGTGCCGCAGGCCTTGGTCAGGCCTGCGCCGCGCTCCCACACCCGCAGGCGAATGTGCTTGCGGTCCACGATCTGGGCGAAGCCGACGTTGACGTGCTCGGGGAACAGCGGATGGCGCTCGACCACCGGCCCGATCCTGGCGATCGGCACGGCCTCGGCGTCCGGCACGAAGAACACCACGTGCGGGTTGCCCATGGAGACGCAGCCGGGCGGGGCCATGAGGTCGACGTGGTCGTACAGCGCCAGGCCCAGCGCCGCGGTGTCCTGCTCCTCCGACAGCGGGATCTGCGACCACTCCAGGCCGGGTTCGCCCATGTCGACGCTGACCAGCCGCTCGCCGGCCTTGCTGGCGATCAGCCGGCCGGCCTTCGTCTCGATCGTGACCTCGTCCTTGCCCAGCGCCTGCATCAGGAGCCAGCCAACGCAGCGGGTGCCGTTGCCGCAGGCGCCCACCTCCTCGCCGTCCGCGTTCCAGAACCGCGCCCGGGCGTCGGCGCCCTCGGCCGCCTCGATGACGATCAGCTGGTCGCAGCCGATCCCGCTCTTGCGGTCGGCGATCGCCCGCACCTCCTCCGCCGTCGGGGCGAAGGGTGCGCTGCGGGTCTCGACCACGACGAAGTCGTTGCCGAGCCCGTTCATCTTCAGGAACGGACGGGTCATGGGGGCGGCTATATAGGGGAGAACGCGCCCTTTCGCACGCGGGCCGCTTGTCGCTACTAGGGGCGCATGAAGTTGCTCCTCTGCGCCGCCGCCGCGCTCGCCCTCGCCGTCCCCGCCGTGGTCGTCGCCCAGGAGGCCGCGCCTGACGCCTTCCGGTGGCTGGAGGACGTGGACGCGCCCAGGTCCATGGCCTGGGTCGAGAAGGAGAACGTCCGCACCGCCGACCGGCTGGAAAAGGACCCCCGCTACGCGGCCTTCCACGCCCAGGCGCTGGCCATCTTCACCGCCCAGGACCGCATCCCGACGCCGCATTTCCGGGCCGGCGGCGTAGACAACTTCTGGCAGGACGCCAGCCACGTGCACGGCGTCTGGCGCCACACGACCCTGTCGGGCTACCGCACGGCCGCACCGCGGTGGGAGACCCTGCTGGACCTCGACGCGCTGTCGAAGGCCGAGGGCAAGAACTGGATCTGGAAGGGCGCCCAATGCCTGAAACCGGCGCAGACCCTGTGCCTGGTACGCCTGTCCAACGGCGGCGGCGACGCCGTCGAGATCCGCGAGTTCGACACGGCGAAGAAGGCCTTCGTCGACGGCGGCTTCCGCTTCGCGGTAGGCAAGCAGAACCTCGACTGGATGGACCACGACACCCTCGCCGTCGCCCGCGAGTGGAACCCCGGCGAGGTGACGAAGTCGGGTTACGCCTATGTCGTGAAGGTCGTGACCCGGGGCGCCGACCCGCGCGAGGTGTTCCGCGGCCAGCCCACCGACGTCTCAGCCCAGCCGACCGTACTCCATGGCGAGGGCGGGCGGACCGACGGGCTCATCGTGCGCCGCGGCCTCAGCTTCTTCGAGAGCGAGTTCAGCCTCGTCACCGACAAGGGCCTGGTCCGCATCCCGCTGCCGCCGAAAGCCGAGCAGCAGGCCTATCTCGACAGCCAGGTGGTGTTCGCCCTGAAGCAGCCGTGGAACGGCTTCCGGTCCGGCGCCGTGGTGGCCTATGACCTCCCCGCCCTGAAGGCCGACGCCGCCAAGGCCAAACCGCAGCTGATCTTCCAGCCCGGCCCGCGCCAGGCCGTGCAGCAGATCTCGGCCACCCAGGGTCGGCTCGTCATCGCGCTGCTGGAGGATGTAAAAGGCGCCGTCGACAGCTACCGGTTCGCCGGCGGCCGCTGGACCGGCCACCGCCTGGCCCTGCCGAAGAACGCCAACCTCAACCTGGTCAACGCCAGCGACGACGACGATCAGCTGTTCGCCACCGCCGAAGGCTTCCTCGACCCCACCTCGCTCTGGCTGGCCGACGCCGCCTCGGGCCGGGCGGCGAAGGTGAAGGCGCTGCCCGCCCGCTTCGACGCCTCGAAGGACGTGGTCGAGCAGTTCTGGGCGTCTTCGTCAGACAACGTGAAGGTCCCCTATTTCGTTGTCCGGCCCAAGGCGATGAAACCCGGCGGCGCCACCCCGACCATCATGTACGGCTACGGCGGCTTCGAGGTCGCCAAGCCGCCGATCTACCTGCCGGAGATGGGCAAAATCTGGCTGGAACACGGCGGCGCCTACGTCATCGCCAACATCCGCGGCGGCGGCGAGTTCGGCCCCGCCTGGCACGACGCGGTGCTGCGCGAGAAGCGCCAGCTGGCCTTCGACGACTTCGCCGCCGTCGCCCGCGACCTCAACGCCCGCGGCATCGCCGACGCCCGCCACTTAGGGATCTACGGCCGCTCCAACGGCGGCGTGCTGACCAGCGTCTCGATCACCCAGCACCCGGAGCTGTGGAACGCCGCGGTCATCGAGAGCCCGCTGATCGACATGCTGCGCTACAACCACCTGTCGGCCGGCGCGTCCTGGGTGGGCGAATATGGCGACCCCGACGTCCCCGCCGACCGCGCCTTCATCGCCAAATACTCTGCCTATCAGCTGCTGAAGCCGGGCGTGAAATACCCCGAACCCTACATCACCACGAACACCCGCGACGACCGTGTCCACCCCGGCCACGCCCGCAAGTTTGCCGCCCGCATGAGCGAGATCGGCGCGCCCTATCTCTACTACGAGCAGACCTTCGGCGGTCACGCCAACGACGCCGACCCCGAGCTGAACGCCCGCCGCTGGGCCCGGCACTACGTCTACCTGGCGCAGAAGTTGATGGACTGACGCCCCTCAGGGCTTGTGCACGCCCAGCGGCTCGAAGGTCTGCTGGGCGCGGGCCAGGCGCGCCTTCATGTCGGCCACGACGTCGGGGTGCAGACTGGCCAGGTTGTAAGCCTCGGCAGGGTCGGCGCGGACATCGAACAGGAGGTCGCTGCGGCTGCCCAGCGGGTACTCGGCGCCCCGGTAGTAGGACCGGGCGACGAACTTCCAGCGGTCGGTGCGGATGGCCGCGACCTTCTCGTTGTTGAACAGGATCAGCTCCTCGTGCGGGCTTTTCGCGCCCCTGGTCAGCACGCCTGTCAGGTCGCGGCCGTCCAGCTCGGTCTTCGGCAGCGGCCGGCCGGTCAGCGCCATCACGGTCGGCAGCAGGTCGATGTTCATGGCGATCTCGCGGCTCACCCGGCCGGCCGGGATGCGGCCCGGCGCCCGGATCAGGAACGGCACCCGGTAGCCGCCGTCCCATCCGGAGCCACCCTTGCGGTCGCGCAGGCCCCCGGTCGAGCCCTCGAACCAGGGACCGTTGTCGGAGGTGACGATCACCACGGTGTCGTTGTCGATCCCCAGCACCTTCAGCCGCGCCATCAGCCGCCCGGTCTGGCTGTCGATCTCCTCGACCACGTCGCCGTAGGCGGCGGCCTGGGAGTGGCCGGCGTGGTCGGGGTTTGGATTGAGCGGCAGGTGCGGGGCCGACAGCGCCAGCAGCAGGAAGAACGGCTGGCCGGCCTTGTGGTCCTCGATGAACTGCAGGCCGCGATCGAAGAACCGCTGGGTGAGGCGCGGGAAGTCCACGTCCTCCTTGGTGAACTCCACGCCGGGGCCCGAGGTGTAGAGATTCAGCGGCTTCATATCGTGGCTGTAGGGCAGGCCGAAGAAGAGGTCGTAGCCATGCCTGGTCGGCGGCCAATAGGGCTCGACATGGCCCAGGTGCCACTTGCCGATCAGGGCGGTGGCGTAGTCGGGCTTCAGCGCCTCGCCGATGGTGGTCTCGGAGAGCGGCAGGCCGCGGGTGTCGGTGCCCTGGATCACCTCCCAGGCCAGGCCGGTGCGGATCGGGTAGCGCCCCGTCTGCAGCCCCGCGCGCGAAGGCGTACAGATGTTGGCCGAGGCGTAGAAGTCGGTCATCCGCACGCCCTCGCGGGCGAGGCGGTCCAGGTTGGGCGTCCGGATCAGCCGGGAGCCCTGGACCGAGAGGTCGCCGTAGCCGAGGTCGTCGGCCAGGATGACGACGACATTGGGCGGCCTGCGCGCGGGGGCAGCTCCGGTCGCGCCCCCATAGCTTGCGCTCAGGGCCGCCAGCCCGCCGATCACCTGCCTTCGTTGCATATCCCGCCCCCGTTTCGGCGGAGCTTGGCGGCGGCGCCGGAGACTGTCGAGCTTCACCGCAAAAAGGAGCCCCCGCGGGGTGCGGAGGCTCAAGGCTACAACGCTCGGGGAGGCGTCTGGGGAAGAAAGGTCAGGCCGACCGGGGGCGGCTCCACTCGACGGCCAGTCCAGGCTCGTGGAAGGCGAAGCGCTTCAGGTGGCTGGCGATCACCTCCTCGAGGCGGCCCAGCCCTTCGGGCGCGGCGGCCTCGGCGATGACCATCAGCGTCCGCGGCGCGGAGCGCAGGCGCACCTCGCCGGCCTCGAACTGGATACGGCCGTCCCGCTCGCCGAAGGTGGCGGGGACGCGGTGGCCGAAGTGCTTGCAGAGCTGGACCAAGTAGCGGCGGGCGTTGGGGGTGGGGACGGTGGCGCTGGACCGCATGGCGTCAGCTCTTCTCGATGGCCGAGGCGGTGTCGTCGATCATGTTGACGATGCGGTCCAGTTCCTCGGCGGTGATCGGCCGGCTCATCCGGTTCTTCAGCGCCATGCCGAGGTTCATCATCGCGCGGCCGATGCGGGGACGCCCCGGACCCGCGTGCTGGGCGGCCTGCTCCATCTGGGCGAACAGGCCCTCGACCTCGGTGCGGTTCTTGTCCAGCTCCGCCTTGCCGGCGTCAGTGATCTCGAACAGCTTGCGACCGGTCTCGCCGCCGGACGGGCGGATCAGGCCTTCGTCCTCGAGCAGGGCGAGGGTCGGGTAGACCACGCCGGGCGAGGGCCGATAGGCGCCGCCGGTGCGCTCTTCCAGCTCCTTCATCAGCTCATAGCCGTGACGGGGCTGTTCCTCGAGCATCGCCAGGATGACGACCCGCAGGTCGCCGTGGCCGAAGAACCGGCCGAAGCCGCCTCGGCCGCGGCGGGCGTGCCGCTCGGCATGGCGTTCAGCGTGTTCGGCATGGCGGCCCATGTGACCGCCCCAGCCATGGCGGCTGCGGCGCTCGTCGTCGTGACGAAAAAAGAAGTGTCTGTGCATATATCGATCCTTATTAGATATGTCGATATGACCGATATATCTAAACACGACGCAGGCCGTCAAGCGTTTTTCGACTGTATCTAAATCGTATCTAAAATTTCACGTT
>CBHTUE010000079.1:0-19463 GCA_966096115.1 uncultured Phenylobacterium sp. | reverse complement strand
CGGCGAACAGCAGCTTGCCCGAGGCGTGGGTCTTGCCCTTGTCGTGGTCGAAGAAGACGCCCGGCGAGCGGTGCATCTGCGAGACGATGACGCGCTGGGTCCCGTTGACGATGAAGGTGCCCTTCTCCGTCATGAGCGGGATGTCGCCCATGTAGACGTCCTGCTCCTTGATGTCCTTCACGGAGCGGGCGCCGGTCTCCTCGTCGGTCTCGAACACGATGAGGCGCAGCTTCACCTTCAGCGGCGCGGCATAGGTCATGTCGCGCTGGACGCATTCCTCGACGTCGTACTTCGGCTCCTCGAACTCGTAGGAGACGTACTCGAGCACGGCGCGCTCGTTGAAGTCCTTGATCGGGAAGACGGACTTGAAGACCGCCTCGATCCCCTCGTCACGACGCTCGCCGGCGCGCACTTCGCGCTGCAGGAACTGTTCGTAGGAGGAGCGCTGAACCTCGATCAGGTTCGGCATCTGCACAGCTTCAGGAATGCGGCCGAACGAAAAACGGATCCGCTTCTTGCCGGTGAAGGATTGCGCCATTTTGATCCCTTGAGGACGACCGGAGGGGACTCCGGGCGTCGAGTGCTGTCATTCCGGGTCCGCCCTGTCGGACTCCCGCGGACGGGAGCCGGACCCTGGAATGCTCCCCGTATCGTCGGGAGCGCCCCTTCGCATGGTCGGAGGGCGACGGACCATGCCTCGGGGCCTGCACGCGCGAAGGCCGCATCGGAAGATGTGAGTCGGGAGGTGTTTTCGCGAACGGCGGGAGATAGTCGCTTTCGGGCGGCTTGTGAAGCCCCTCGGGCCACGAAAAACGACGGGCGACGCGGAGGCCGTGTCCTCCGCGCCGCCTTGGGGGGTCGCCCGGGAGAGTCCCAGGCTGCATCTCACGTCTGCTCTCGCCCGCTATCAACCCCCGGACGGGGACGGATGTTCCCGGCCTCAGACTGTCCGTTCGGCGGCCAGGGCCGGCTGCGGCAAGGCCTTTCGGCCGAAGGGGGTCCAGGCCGCCTTCGCATAGCGGTCCAGGTACTGCGGGTCCTCGGTGCCCATCCAGCGGTCCCACCAGGTGAACCAGGCGGCGTAGTTGTAGCCGGCCGCGGAGTGGTGCAGGTCGTGGTGGGTGGTGGTGGTCAGGAAGTCCAGCCACGGCCGCCCGTCCCGCCGCGCCGGCATCAGTTCATAGCCGCTGTGCAGGAAGGTGTTGCGGATGATCTGGTGCAGCATGAAGAGCCCGTTCACGCCCCAGGCCATCGGGAAGATCATCGGCCAGACCACGAAGAAGGCCACCATGATCCCCGCCTCGGCGAGGTCGAAGCTGTAGGCGGTGAAGGGCGACGGGTTGTTGCTGCGGTGGTGTCGCAGGTGCACGCGACGGAACAGCCGCGGGTCATGCATCAGCCGGTGGGTCCAGTAGATGTAGGCGTCGTGCACGACGATGGTGATCGCCAGCGCGGCCCAGAACCAGACCGGGCCCCAAGACGCGGCGAGGGGCTGAAGCCGATAGAACCCGGCCCGCTCCAGGAACGCGATGCCCACGGCCACGGTCGCGAAGGTGACCATCGAGCGGACCGAGAAGACGAACTCGGTCAGAAGCTGGCGGGCCGGCGGCGTAGCCTCGCGGATCTTCCTGGGCCGCAGCCACGGGGCCAGCACGATCCAAAGCACGAACCAGACGCCGGTGGCGAAGATGACGTAGCGGCTGAGCGTGGGCGTGAGCTCTCCCAGCCAGATGTGGGCGATGTCCTTGAGGACGGCTTCCATGACGATGATCCTTGGTGGCGTTTCGACGCCGCCAGGGAGCCTCGATCGTCGCGCCGACGTCTCGCCGGGGCTGCAGGAGCCTCGCCGATTTCGAAATCAGACGGCTTCTTTCAGATCCGGCGATCCGTCCGCCAGGGCGGTCCTGCGCCATTCCGTCGGCGTTGCGCCCGTGGCGGCCCGGAAGGCGCGGTTGAAGGGGCCGAGCGAGCCGAAGCCCAGGTCGTAGGCGATGGCCGCGACGGTCGTGCGCGCTTCGGCGGGGTCGGCCAGCCGGCGCTGGGCCGCGGCGATCCGGTGGCCGTTCAGGAAGTCGGCGAAGTTGCGGTGGCCCAGGCGCTGGTTGATCAACCGGCGCAGGCGATGCTCGGGCGTGTTCAGGTCCTGCGCGAGGTCGCCGATGGTCAGGCCCTCGCGCCGCCACGCCTCGTCGGCCATCAGGGCGTTCAGCTGCTCGATCAACTGCCGGTCCATCGCCTCGGCCCGCCCGTCGACGACGAGTTCGGCCCGGCGGGCGGCCCCGAACGCCGCCGGCTGGATCGTCAGCGCCATCCCCGCCATCGCCAGGGTGAGGCCCGCGACCATCAGGCCGCCGATCGGGTGGCCGACGATCACCGCCAGCCACCTCGCGTCGTGCGTCATCCGGAAGCCGAATCCGGCCGCCACCTCGACCAGGACCAGCAGGCAGGACAGCGACAGCAGCAGGGCGCGGAACCGCCGTCGCCGTTCCACCAGATCGTCGCTCCAACCCCGCAGGATCACGACGCCGGCATGGACGGCCAGGGCGGCGCTGAACAGGTTGCGCGCGGCCCACAGGCCGGTGAGCGGGGTGTCATGGATGAACGGCTGGGCCAGGCCGCTGACCAGCAGGACCACCGCTGGCGTCAGGGTCAGCGGCGTCACCTTCCAGTCGGCGAAGACCGTCAGGGCGAAGAGCCAGAAGAGGCCCGCCACCGGGCTGGACAGGAAGGGCAGGACGACGGGCTCGCCCAGGGCCTGGCGGAGCGGGGCGGACTCGTCGACGAGCCAGCCCGCGACGCCGGCGGCCAGCAGGACCGTGGCGATCCGGATGTGGCGGCTCAGGCTGCTGCGGCCCACCGCCAGGCCCACGACCAGCATGGCCCCGGCCGCCAGACCGTGCACGAACGCGCTGATGAGGGCCTCGGCCTGCGTCATACGGCTTGCCGCATCGTCGGCGAGGACTGCAGGGCCGCGCGGCGCCACTCCGTCGGCGTCGATCCGGTGGCTTCCCGGAACGCGCGGTTGAACGGCCCGAGCGAGCCGTAGCCCAGGTCGAAGGCGATCGCGGCCACGGTCGTGCGCGCCTCGACCGGATCGGCCAGCCGCTGCTTGGCCGCCTGGATGCGGTAGCCGTTGACGAAGTCGGCGAAGTTCCGGTGGCCCAGCCGCCGGTTGATCAACCGGCGCAGCCGGTGTTCGGGCGCCTCGATCTCCCGGGCCAGCGCGCCGATCGTGAGCCCCTCGCGCCGCCAGCCGCCCGCCGCCATGAAGCCTTCCAGAAGCGTGAGCGTGTGCCGGTCGGCCGCCTCGGCGCGGGCGTCCGGCGCAGGGTCCACGCGGCGCGCGGCGCCGAACAGGTCCGGGCGCGCCTGCAGGAACGTGACCGCCGCGGCCAGGGTAAGGCCCGCCAGGATCAATCCCCCGTAGGGCGCGCCCGGCTGGAGCTGCAGCCAGAGGCCCCAATGCTCGAACCGGTAGGCCATCGCGATCACGACTTCGCCGGCGCCGAACAGCGCGCTGAAGCCGAAGAGGAAGCCGCGCAGCCGTCGCCGTCCCTCGATCAGGTCGTCGCGCCAGCCTCGCAGAACCATGAAGCCTGCGTGCAGGCATAGCGCACCTGCGATCAGGTTGTGCGCCGCCCAGACGACGACGCTCTCACCGCTCAGCCACAGGCCGCACCCCGTGGCCAACAGCACGCCGGCCGGCGCCAGCGTCGCGGCGTTGACGGGGCGGTCTTCGAAAACCGCAGCGGCGAACAGCCAGAAGAAGCCCCCGACCGGAAACGCCAGCAGGTTCAGGACCTCGGCGGCCGGCCCGAGGGCCGTCCGCAGACGGGCGGACTCGCAGATCAGCCACGCCGCGATGCTGAGGCTGCCCAGCAGCGTCGCCAACCGTGCATGGCGCGGGATGGCGCTGCGCCAGACCGCCAGTCCCGTGATCAGCAGCGCGCCGACGGCAAGGCCGCGCACGAACATGTCCAGCAGGGTCACGGAGTCGGGCACGGCGGAACCGTAACACGGGTCCGCGTCAACCGAAGTGAAGGTCAGGTCATGTTCAGCGGGCCGGCGGTGCGCCGCCGTTGGCGATGGCCAGGCAGCGCTGGGTCTGTGCAGAGTCGCCGGCCGCGCGGGCCACGCAGTTGCTGATCGCCTTGTTGATGTCGATGCCGAGACCGGGCGCGGCGGCCGGCGCCGGCGCGGTGCGCGGGACCATCGCTCCGCCCAGCAGGCCGGCGAGCCCCGAAGCGGCGGCCGCGGTTCCACCACCGCCCCCGCCGCCCGCCAGTTGTCCGCGCAGCCTGGCGCACTCCGGCGTGGCCGCGAATCCGGAGTTGCAGACTTGAATGGCGGCATTCAGCCGGTTCACGTCGCTGGCCGTCTGGGCGGCGGCCGGCAGCGCCGTCGCCACGACGGCGGCGGAAAGGATAGCGCGGACGAGCAAGGTCGGTCCCCCAGGATCCAGAACTCCGAGCCTGAGAGTGCCGCGGGCGCGGCGAACCGCCCTCCCCCGTTTGGGGGCATGAAAAAAGGGCCGGGATTGCTCCCGACCCTCTGTGTTTTCAGAAGCGCTGATCCAGCAGCGCCGCCACCTACTTGATGGTGACGGAGGCGCCGGCTTCTTCCAGCTTCTTCTTGATCTCTTCCGCTTCCTGCTTGGAGATGTTCTCCTTCACGGGCTGCGGAGCGCCTTCCACCAGGTCCTTGGCTTCCTTGAGGCCCAGGTCGGCGCGGACGGCGCGGACTTCCTTGATCACGTTGATCTTCTTGTCGCCACCGGCGGTCAGAACAACGGTGAACTCGGTTTGCTCTTCGGCGGCTTCGGCCGGGGCGGCGGCGGCGCCCGGAGCGGCGGCGACGGCCACCGGCGCGGCGGCGGAGACGCCCCACTTTTCTTCCAGCAGCTTGGAGAGCTCCGAGGCTTCCAGGACGGTCAGGGCGGACAGGTCGTCCACCAGCTTTTCGAGATTGGCCATTGGGTTAGATCCTTAAAGAGAGAGGTTTGTCGGGAAGTGACGATCAGGCGGCGTCTTTGGCGGCGTAGGCGCCGACGACGCGAGCCAGCTGACCCGCGGGCGCTTGCAGCACACCTGCGATCTTGGTCGCAGGGGCTTGAAGCAGTCCGATGATCTTGGCGCGGAGCTGGTCCAGCGAAGGCAGGGTGGCCAGGGCGGTCACCGACTTCTTGTCCAGCACCTGTTGACCCATGAAGCCGCCAATGACGGTGAACTTGTCATTGTCCTTGGCGTACTGGGTCGCGACCTTGGCGGCGGAGACAGGGTCCGGCGCGAAGGCGATGGCGACGGGACCCTTGAAGAGGGCTTCGCCCTCCCCGCCGATCGAGCCGTCCAGAGCCTTCAGAGCCAGGGTGTTCTTCACCACCTGCAGCTGGGCGCCTTCAGAACGAAGCTTGCCCCGCAGATCGGTCATTTCCGCAACGGTCAGACCCATATAGTGGGTCACGACCACGGCGCCGGCGCCGTCAAAAACGCCTTTCAGCGCTTCGATGGCGTCCTGCTTTTGAGCGCGGTCCATTGCGGTCTCCATACTCAGGTTCAGGCGCACGCGCGGATGCGCACGCCGGTAAGCAACCTGTCCTGTTCAGAGAAGCCGCAGCCTCACGCCCCCGCGTTGCGGATGGACGATCGAGCCGTCATCTTCCCGTCTCCCTATGACCGAGGAAGGGCTCTTCCTCGCGTTCCGGCCTGCGGTGACCCCGCCGGCTTCACAGTTCTTGGACAGGATCGGTCGGTCCGAAGACCTTCCGTCCTCGCCGATCCCTCACGGGACCCACGAAGCGGCGGCGTTTACACGAAGGCGGCGAGGAACTCAACTGCGGCCATGAAGCCCTTCGCGACCGCCGCCGCCCTCGCCGTCCTGATGGCCGCCGCCGCGCCGGCCCAGAGCGTCCCCTTGTTCGACCGCAAGCCGGCGGAGATCAACGGTGTCCGCTACGGCCCGGAGAAGGTGTTCGAGGGCGACTACGTCACGAACTTCGAAGCCAGTCTTTCGCCCGATGGAGCGGCCGAAGGATATGGTCTGGCTGGTCGGCTGGCGGGATCGCCCCGGCGACACGGCGGGAACCTCCCGCACCTACCACATCCGCTTCATCGGCCGTCGCACGCTCAAGCCCGGCAAGTACGGCAATATGGGCGCCTTCCCGCACCAGGTCATCGTCGCCGAATTGATCAACGCAGAGGTGGAGCCGGCGTCCTGATCTTGCGAACAACACGAGAACACGGCATGCTGAGGCTGCAGGAGCCGCCATGACCAACCGTGTCGTCATCACCCTCACCGACGAGCAGAAGGCCCGCCTTGAACAGATCGCGGACTACAAGGAAGGCACCCTCGTCTCCGCCGTGGAGGAGGCCGTCACCCGCTACCTCGACAAGGACGCCGAGTACCGCGCGTATATCCAAGTGGGACTGGATGACATCGCCGCCGGCCGCACCGTGCCGTGGGAAGAGGTCAAGGCTGAGCTTCACGCGAAATACGGCGTTCCGAAGGATTGAACGTCGAACTCTCCTTGCGGGCCGCAGCTGAGCTGCGATCGGCTATCGCATTTCTTGAGAGCGAGAATTCACGCGCTGCTGAGCGAGTACGCGCGGCCATTGAACGAGCGCTGGACAGCCTCAGCATATTCCCAAATCGCGGTCGCGCTGGCCACACCGACGGTGTCCGGGAACTGGTCGTGCGCGGCGCGCCGTACGTCCTCGTCTACTCGGTCGTTGGCGACGGGATCTTCGTGGTTCGCATCCGCCACACCAGCCGCGACCCGTCGCCCGACTAGGGTCCTACGCCCGCTCGAACACCGCCGCGATGCCCTGGCCGCCGCCGATGCACATGGTCTCCAGGCCGTACTTGCCGTCGCGGCGCTGCAGTTCGCGCAGCAGGTTGGCGAGGATGCGGCCGCCGGTGGCGCCGATCGGGTGGCCCAGCGAGATGCCCGAGCCGTTGACGTTCAGCCGGTCGCGCTCGTCCCAGCCCCAGCCCTTCAGAACGGCCAGCACCTGCGGGGCGAACGCCTCGTTCAGCTCGACCAGGTCGATGTCGTCCCAGCTCATGCCGGTGCGCTCGAACAGGCGCTTCACCGCCGGCACAGGGCCGATGCCCATCCGCGACGGGTCGCAGCCGGCCGCGGCCCAACTGACGAAATAGCCCATGGGGTCCAGGTCCAGCTCGGCCAGCTTGTCCTCGGCGACCACCAGGCAGGCGGCGGCCGCGTCGTTCTGCTGGCTGGCGTTGCCGGCGGTGACGACGCCGTCCTTCTCGATGGGCCGCAGCTTGGCCAGGCTTTCCACCGTGGCGTCGGCGCGCACGCCCTCGTCGCGGGCGAAGACGATCGGGTCGCCCTTCTTCTGCGGCACCGAAACCGGCACGAGCTCGTCGTCGAACTTGCCAGCTTCCCAGGCGGCGGTGGCGCGCTGGTGGCTCATCACCGCGTATTCGTCCGAGGCCTCGCGGCTGATCTGGTAATCGCGCGCCAGGTTGTCGGCGGTCTCGATCATGCCCGAGATCACCCCGAAGCGGCTGATCGGCTGGCTCATCACCCGGCCCCGCGCCAGGCGGTCATGCATGGTCACCGAACCCGCCCGCGCGCCGTTGCGCATGTCCAGCGAGTAGTACTCGGTGTTGCTCATGCTCTCGACGCCGCCGGCGATGACCACGTCGGCGACGCCGGTCTGTACCATCATGGCCGCGTCGATCACCGCCTGCAGGCCCGAGCCGCAGCGGCGGTCCAACTGGTAGCCGGGGATCTCGATCGGAAAGTCCGCCGCCAGCGCCGACCAGCGGGCGATGCAGGGCGCTTCGCCGTTGCCGTAGCCCTGGGCGAAGATGATGTCGTCCACCTTCATCGGATCGAGCTTGGTGCGCTCGATCAGCGCGCGCAGCACGACCGCGCCCAGCTCGCCGGCCGTCATGGGCGCGAGGCTGCCCTGGAACTTGCCGACCGCGGTGCGGATGGGGCTGACGATGGCGGCGCGGCGCATGGGATGTCCTCCGGAACTCTCCGCTGCGTCGTGCGTCGGTTACGCTGCGTGCGTCAAGCTCAACCGGTCCAATCCGCCGGCCGCTTCTCCATCCAGGCCTTCACGCCCTCGCGGTAGTCGGGCTCGCGGGACATCTCCACCAAGAGCGCCTCGGCCGCCTTCACCGAACTCGCCGCGTCTCGGTGCAGGTCGCGGTAGATCTGGCGCTTCGTCGTCCGCGCCGAGCCCGGCGCGACGCTGACGGCGATATTGCGGGCGTAGGCGATCACCTCGTCCATCAACCGCTCCGGAGGGACGATGCGGTTCAGAAAGCCCATCGCCATCGCTTCCTCGGCCGTGAACACGCGGCTGGAGATCAGGATGTCGTTGGCGTGCGTCAGGCCGACGATCCGCGGCAGCAGCCACGACAGGCCGTACTCTGCCGGGAAGTTGAACCGCCCGTGCGCCGCCGTGAACTTCACCCCGGGCGCGCAGAACCGCAGGTCCGCGAAGGCCGCCAGCACCAGGCCCACGCCCGCCGCCGCCCCGTTGATCGCCGCGATGATCGGCTTGCCCACCCCGAAGTGATAGGCGAAAGCCGCGTCGAACGCCGGGTCGACGCCGAAGCCCGGCTCGGCGATGTCCTCCGGCGTGCCGGCGTCGTACTGGCCGCGCTCGGAGTGCCCCTCCAGCGCCTGCAGGTCCGCCCCGGCGCAGAAGGCGTTCCCCTCCGGGTCGCCCGTGACCACGATCACCCGCACCGCCGGATCACGGTCAGCCTCGCGCAGGATCCAGCGGTATTCGGTGTGCATCCGCCCGGTCCAGGCGTTGCGCCGCTTCGGGCGGGCGAGGGTGACGACGGCGATTCCGTCGGTCACCTCATAACGGGTGGCCTTGAGTTCCATGGCCGCGAATAGAGCGCAGCGGCGCGCGTCACGCCACGTCGAAGCGCAGGATCTGGCCGTTCCAGCGCTCGTCCTGCTGCCATTGCTCATCGACCTCGCCAGCCGCCATCTCGGCCGCCACGCGCCGCCAGAACGCCTGGGCGCCGACGTTGGCGCGGATCACGGCGATCTCCCACAGGCCCTTTCGCGGCGCGATCAGCTGGCGCGCCGCTTCGAAGCCGACGCCGCCGCGGCGATGCTTCCGCACGACGAAGAACTCGCTCATGTCGTGGTCGGCCGCCGCGCCGGAGTGGCTGGAGGCGCTCAGCAGGGCGAAGCCGGCCAGGTGGCCGTCCACGCGGATCAGCCAGGCCGACCGCTCGGGATCGACCCAGTAGCGGTCCAGCCCCGGATAGTCCTCGAACCGCCCGTCCTCCTGCAGCTCACCACGGTCCATGCCCTGCCAGTATTCGGTGAAGTCATGGACATAGAGCTGGAACAGCGCCTCAATGACCGGGCGCTTGGCGGCCGGGCAGGCTTCGAGTTCGACCTTGGTCATCCTGCTGTCTCCTGGACGACGCCGAAGCCCCAAAGAGAAAGGGGAGCGGCGTTTCCACCACTCCCCCTGGATTTCCTTAGCTCAGAAGGCCGGATCAGGCGCCGAGGGTGCTCTGATCCACCTTGAAGCCCGGGCCCATCGTCGAGGAGAGGCTGATCTTCTTGATGTAGGTGCCCTTGGCCCCTGACGGCTTGGCCTTGTTCAACGCGTCGACCAGGGCCTTCACGTTGATGAGCAGGGCTTCCTCGGTGAACGAGGCCTTGCCGATGCCGGCGTGGATGATGCCGGTCTTCTCGGTGCGGAACTCGATCGAGCCGCCCTTGGCGTCCTTCACGGCCTGGCCGACGTTCGGCGTCACGGTGCCGACGCGCGGGTTCGGCATCAGGCCGCGCGGGCCCAGCACCTTACCCAGACGACCCACCAGGGCCATCATGTCCGGCGTGGCGATCACGCGGTCGAAGTCCATGAAGCCGCCCTGGATCTTTTCCACCAGGTCTTCGGCGCCGACGACTTCGGCGCCGGCCGCGGTCGCTTCGGCCGCCTTGGCGTCCTTGGCGATGACCGCGACGCGGACGTGACGGCCGGTGCCGGACGGCAGGGCCACGACGCCGCGGACCTGCTGGTCGGCGTGACGCGGGTCGACGCCCAGGTTGACGGCGATCTCGATCGACTCGTCGAACTTGGCGTTGGCGTTGGCCTTCACCAGCTTGACGGCGTCGGCGACCGAATGGGTCGCGGTGCGGTCACCGGTCCAGGTCTTGGTGCGCTTGGCTTGCTTGGCCATGGTCTCAGGACTCCACGATCTGCAGGCCCATCGAGCGGGCGGAGCCCTCGATGATGCGGCTGGCGGACTCGACGTCGATCGCGTTGAGGTCCTTCATCTTCTTCTCGGCGATCTCGCGCAGCTGGCTGCGGGTGATCTTGCCCGCGCTGTCGCGGCCGGGCGCCTTGGAGCCCGACTTGATGTTCAGCGCCTGCTTGATGAAGAAGCTGGCCGGGGGCGTCTTGGTGATGAAGGTGAACGACTTGTCCTGATAGACCGTGATCACGGTCGGCAGGGGCGTGCCCTTCGCTTCCTTCTCGGTGCGGGCGTTGAATTCCTTGCAGAAGCCCATGATGTTGACGCCGCGCTGGCCCAGCGCCGGCCCGATGGGCGGCGAAGGCGTCGCGGAGCCCGCGGGCACCTGCAGCTTGATATAGCCCAAGATCTTCTTGGCCATCTTTGCTCCTCTGTGGCCGGGCGAGCCGGCCTGTTGAGCCGTGGTGCGGGGTTACGGTGGCCGCCCCCTCCCACGGATTTGATTCACCCCCATGACCTAGGTCGTCGGGGTGACACCCGCATGACGCTCACCTTACAAGCAGGCGAGACGCGGGGCCGGGGCATCTAGCAGCAATGGGGCGCCGGAGCAACCTGGGCGCCCAGACAGCCCTAGGCCGGCTTCCAGACCCAGAACTGGTACATGCTGGTGAAGGTCGCCGGGTGCTTCGCTTCGAACGCCGCCCAGTTGTCCAGGTCGCTCGCCGCGCCCTCGAACGGGAACATCGCCCGGAACGCCGCCCGCACCGTGTCGTCGAGGCCGAAGCCCAGGAACCTGAGGCCGTTCTCCTCGACGATCCGCTTGAGGTCGCCGATCGACATCTCGTGTTCCTGCACGTGCATCAACAGGTCGCGGCAGGCGCTGGTGGCGTAGAAGTCCGAGAACCGCGCCGCGGCGCGCACCGGATCGTCGTCCGCGGCGTCCAGGATCGCCCGGCGCAACTCGCGGATCGTCTGTGGCGTATAGCGGGCGGCCAGCGCCTTGGCCGGCTTCAGCCCCTGGCGTGCGATGGCGCTGTAGAGGCCCAGCTTCATGATCCCGCCCGGACGCAGCAGGCCCGACAGCACGCGCGCGCCCTCGAACGGGTCGGTGAGGTGGTGCAGCACGCCGCTGCACTCGATCGCGTCGAACTGCAGGCCCGACGCGCCCAGTTCCAGCAGGTCCGCCTGGCAGAACGCCATGTTGGTGATCCCGGCCTCGCGCGCCTTGCGCAGCGCATAGCCCAGGCTGGCCCGGCTCAGATCCACGGCCAGCACCCGCGCCCCGGCATAGCGCTGGCCGGCATGGATCGCCTGGAAGCCCGTGCCGCAGCCGGCGAACAGCACGTTGGGGTTGGGCGGCGGACGCCAGCCGAAGATCGACGCCGCCGGCGCGATCGGCGTCACCCGCCGCCAGCGCGGATAGGGGCTGGTCTCGTACTGGTCGCGAACGGCTTCGGAAGTCCCTGTGCGGATCGGCGTCAGGGTCTGGATCCGGCTTTGCAGCGCCGCCTCCTGGCGCACCGCCAGGATCTGTTCCTCCAGCACGCTCGCCGCCGGTCCCGTCCAGCCCTTCGCCAGCAGCGCGTCGGCCTGCGGCAGCCGCCCCAGCGGCACATAGCAGCCCAGCGCCATCGCCTGCGCCGGGGTCAGCGCCTCGACCCGCCCCAGGAATGCGTCGACCCAGACCTGTTCCACGCCATCGACCGCCCAGGCGTACTCGTTGAGGTGGCACTGGATCGCCAGGCGGGCCAGCAGCGGCGAGGCGGCTTCGGGGCAGCCCTCAAGCAGGAAGGTCCGGCGCAGGGCCGTCATCTTCCGCTCCAGCCAGCCGGGATAGATCGGCGTCGTGACCAGCAGTTCGGCCAGGAGTTCGTTCTGCGCCAGGGCCGCGAGGTCCTGCGGCCAGTGCCCGCGCAGGTGTGCGGCGGCCGCGCCGATCACGGCCGCGTCGCCGTTGCCGGCCCGCAGCGCCTTCAGCAGGTGATCGGCCGCGCCGCCCGCGGTCACGTCCGTGATCGTCATGCGCGGCTGATAGCACGCGCGGGCCCGCTGGCGTCCACCCTGGCGCTCCGATATCCAGGCGCCATGGCGGGCGAGCGGGACCTGGCGGACGACCTGCGCGAGCGCGCCGCCCAGGCCTTGCGGGCCGGCCGCCCCGACGAGGCGCTCAGCCTCCTGGCCGCCGCGACCCAGGCCGCCCCCGAGTCATCACTGGCCCACCACGACCTCGGTGGGGTCCTGAAGCTCCTGGGCCGCCTCGCGGAGGCCGAGGCCAGCCTGCGCCGCGCCCACGCGCTGGCGCCCGACGACCCGCGGACCCGCCACGCCCTGGGCATCGTGCTGCTGAGCCAGGGCCGCTACGGCGAGGGCTGGCCGCTCTACGACGCCCGCCACGCCATCCCGCAGCTGGGCCTGATCAAACCCGCCCTGCCCTTCCCCGAATGGCGCGGCGAAGACGTCGCCGGCAAGCGGGTGCTGATCTTCCCCGAGCAGGGCCTGGGCGACCAGATCCAGTACGCCCGCTTCGCGCCATGGCTGGCGGCCAAGGGCGCCGACGTCACCCTCCTCTGCCATCCGGCGCTGGCGCGGCTGTTCGCGCAGAGCCTGGGCGTCCGCGTCATCGCGGCCGCCGGCGGCGTCGACTTCCCCGACCCCGACTACTGGGTCATGTCCGGCTCGGTGGCCGGCCGCACGGGCCTCGGGCCCGACGACCTACCAAACGCGCCCTACCTCCGCGCCGCTCCGGGTCCGCACGCCGCAGCGGGCCGAATCGGCGTCGTCACCCGTGGCAACCCGGCCCACACCAATGACGCCCACCGCTCGCTGCCCGCGGCGCAGGCCGCCGAGCTGACGGCCCTGCCCGGCGCCGTCAGCCTGCACCCGGAGGACACCGGAGCGGCGGACATGGCCGACACCGCGGCCCTCGTCACCGGACTGGACCTAGTGATCACCGTGGACACGGCCGTGGCCCACCTCGCCGGCGCCCTGGGCAAGCCGGTCTGGATCCTGCTGCCGCGCGTGATGACCGACTGGCGCTGGATGGAGGCGCGGACCGACAGCCCCTGGTATCCGAGCGCCCGGCTCTTTCGTCAGCCGGCGGCCGGCGATTGGGCGTCCGTGCTTGGCGACGTGCGCGCCGCGCTCGGCTAGGCGGGCTTCTGCGCCCAGAACATGTACATCCGGGCGAAGGTGATCGTGTGCTCGGCCTCGAACTGCTCCCAGCCGTCCAGGTCGAGACCCTGCGGATCGTGCGGGAACATCTCGCGGTACAGCGCCATCACCGGCTCGGGCTGGATGAAGCCCAGGAAGCGCAGCGCGTTCTCGTCCAGGATCCGCCGCAGGTCCGGGATCGTCATCTGGTGCTCCTGCACGTGCATCAGCAGGTCGCGGGCGCCGCTCAGGGCATAGAAGTCGCGTGACTGCCGGGCCCTTTGCATCGGCCCGTCGGCGGGACCGGCCATGACCGCCTGCCGCATCTCTCGCACCGTGTCCGCCGTGTAGGCCCGCGCCAGGTCCTTGGCCGGTTGAAGCCCGCGGCGGGCGGTCTTGCTGTAGAGGCCCAGGTTCAGTAGCCCGCCGGGCTTCAGCACCTTGCACACCGCCCGCGCGCCCTCGAAGGGGTCGGCCATATGGTGCAGCACGCCGGTGCAAGTGACGACGTCGAACGCCTCCGGGAATTTGGCGGGCAACTCCAGGATGTCGGCCTGGGCGTAGGCGATGCCCGACGGCCCCTCTTCGCGCGTCTTGCGGATGGCGTAGGCCAGGCTGCGCCGGCTGAGGTCGACGGCGACGGTCGTCTCGGCGCCCAGGTAGCGCGCCGCCTGGATCGCCTGGCGGCCCGTGCCGCAGCCCGCCACCAGCGCCCGGCACGGCGCAGGCGCCGGAAGGCCGGCGATCTCGCGCACGGTGGCCACGCGTGGCACCCGCCGCCAGCGCGGATACGGGTGCAGTTCGTACTGGCCGCGCACCGCCTGGGACACGCCTTCGCGGATCGGGGTGATCGCCGGCAGGCTGGCCTCGATCTCCCACTCTTCGCGCACGGCCAGGATCTGCTCGCGCAGCACCTCCTCCACCGGGCCCGTCCAGCCTTTGGCCAGCAGCACGTCGGCGATCGCCGGGTCGGCCAGCGGCCGGTAGCACGCCAGCGCCATGGCCTGTTCGGGGGTCAGGTCCTCGACCGCCTGGAGGAACCGGCCGACCTGTTCGGTCTCGGCCGCGTCTTCGGCCCAGGCGTATTCGTTGAGGTGGCACTGGATGGCCAGCGCCGCCAGCAGCGGGGCTGCGCCCGGCATGCCCGGCGAGAACAACATCCGCCGGCGCGCCTCGGTCATGCACCGCTCCAGCCACACCGGGGCCATCGGGAACGTGCGCAGGGCTTCGAGAAGCAGTTCGTCGCCGGCCATCTCCACCGGCGTGGCGGGCCAGGACTTGCCCAGCAGCTCGATCGCCAGCGGCACGCCCTCGTCGGTCGCGCCGAGCCTGCGGAACTGCGCGACCAGCGCGCGGCGCTGGTCCTCGATCGTCTGGGTCATCGGGTCACGGGACCCGGATTAGCTGATCTTCTCGACCTGGCCGTATTCCAGCTCGACCGGCGTGGCGCGGCCGAAGATGGAGACCGTGACCCGCAGGCGCGTGCGCTCCTCGTCGACCTGTTCCACCGAGCCGTTGAAGCTGGCGAACGGACCGTCGGTGACGCGAACCTGCTCACCGATCTCGAAGCTGATGGTCGGCTTCGGCCGCTCCACGCCCTCTTCGATCGCGCCGACGATGCGCTGGACTTCCTTTTCCGACACCGGGATCGGCTTCGACCCGGAGCCCAGGAAGCCCGTCACCTTCGGGGTGTTCTTGATCAGGTGGTAGGCCTCGTCCGTCAGCTCCATCTTCACCAGCACGTAGCCGGGGAAGAACTTGCGCTCGGAGTTGACCTTCCGGCCGCGGCGGATCTCGACCACGTCCTCGGTCGGCACCAGGATCTCGGAGAACTCTTCCTCCAGGCCCTGGTTCTTGGCCTGCTCGCGGATGCTGTCGGCCACCTTCTTCTCGAAGTTCGAGTAGGCGTGGACGATGTACCACTTGTGGCGCGGATTGCCCTTGGGCGTGGCGACGGCTGCTTCGGACATGTCTGGGTTATCCGCCGGTGGCGAGTTTGACGATGAACGTGATGGCCAGGCTGCAGATCTGGTTCACGGCGGCGAAGAACAGGGCGGCCAGGACCACCATGATCGCCACCATCACGGAGGTGATCCAGGTTTCCTGCCGGCTGGTCCAGTGGATCTTGCGCGCCTCGGCCCGCACTTCGCGGAAGAACTTCGGCGTGTTGGCCAGCGACTGGAAGAAGCCGGGCCCCTTCTGCGGCGCGGCGGCCACCGCCGACGGCGTGGCCATGACCGTCGCGGTCCTGGCGGCGCGATCGCGGATCGCTTGCGGGGATTTTCCCGGTTTCCTGGCCATGCGGCGCTTCAAACTCTCATCTGGAGCGGCGGGTCATCCGCGCTCCGTTGTCTATATAGGGTGGCAGGAGTGGAGGGACTCGAACCCACGACTTTCGGTTTTGGAGACCGACGCTCTACCAGCTGAGCTACACTCCTAGATCACCCCTATCCGGCGCCGTTCGGCTCCGATCTTCAGGCCGGGCGGTGAGCACCCGTCGTCCGCGCAGGGCGGCTAGAAAATCAGAGTCCAACGATGTCGGGTAGGACGCAGGCGTATGGCGCAAGCGGTCTTTCTTTTCAAGTCCGTTCGGCGGAGCGAAGGGCTCGCGAGGCCGTTATGCCGCCATGCCCCAATCTCACGACGACGCCTACAACCGCGACCAGGACCAGAAGCCCGGCGCGCCCCGCATGGCCCAGGAACCCGCGGGCGCCAAGGGCTCTGCGCGGTCGACGAAGACCCGCACCGATCCCGCCAGCGGCGCGCACCAGCGCGACGGCCACGCGCCCAATCAGGCGAAGACGGATCAGGCGGACGGGGCTTCGGGACCTGCCGGCCGGCGTCCCTAGGTCGGGCGCTTCGCGACCTGCACGGACCCGCCGCCGGAGACCGACTTGCGGATCGAGCCGGTGACCTCGTTGACCCGCACCGAGCCCAAGCCTGAGATCGAGGCGTCCAGGTCGCTGGTGACGCCGCCGAATTCCACCGAGCCGATGCCGGAGACCGAGGCGTGCACGATGCTGGCCTTGCCGTCGGCCACGTCGACCTTGCCGACGCCGGACACCTGGGCGTCCATCGAGCCGCTCAGCTGGTCGACCCGGATGTTGCCGGCGCCCGACAGGCGAGCGTCCAGGCCCTGGCGGATGGCGGTGGCGTGGATGTTCGACGCGCCGGAGAGCTGCAGGTCCAGACGGTTCGACGCGCCCATCCGCACCGAGCCCGCGCCGGACTCGTGCAGCTGCGCGTCGCCGGCCACGTCGGCGATGGTCCAGGCGCTGCAGCCGGAGTTGTGCAGCTCCAGGCTGGCGGAGCGCCCGATGACGCCCTGGATAGCGCCGTTGGTCGACAGCACCACCGAGCGCGGCGTGTGGATCACCACCTGCGGCATGTCGGCATAGTCGATCCGGCCGACCCCGCGCACGGTGACGTGCGCCTGGTTGGTCATCCCGCCGCAGTTGCGGATATCGTGCCAAAGGCCGCCATCGATGACGGTCCGGTCGCCCATGGTGGTGACCTTGAGCGGCAGCTTGGGGTTGGCCGAGGTGATCTCCACGCGCACGTCTGAGCGATCCTCGGGGATCACGGTCACCCGGGCCACGGCGTCGTGGATATCCACGCTGGCCGCCTGGGCGGCGCCGGCGGCGAGGGTCGTCGTGGCGGCGATGAGGGCAAGTTGAAGGCGCATGGTTGGTCTCCCAGTCGCCGGGAAGCTATGCGCGGGTCGGAGCGGTTACAGCTTAAATTGCAGTCATGACACGGTTGTCATCTGGCCGCCCACGGTTCCCACGATGGCCCGCCGACGCCGCAGCGCGGCGCCGGCCAGTCCGAAGCCGCAGATCGCCAGGGCCCAGGTCGAAGGCTCCGGGACGCCCCCCGAACGGTCGATGCCGGTATCAAGCCCGACGTAGTTGAAGGCCGTGTCGTTCGAGATGGCCGAGAAGCCGTGCAGAACCTGGCCGGTCTGGTCGTCGGTAATGAAGCCGCCCTCGTCCCAGGTCAGGTGGGCCCCCTCGAAGGAGAACAGCGACCCGCTTCGGCCTCCGGCAGTGTTGAAGATGCTGGTCTCGCCGTTGATGCTGAGTCCCAGGGAGATCGCCGTCAGGTCCCCCACCCGCGCGTGCAGCGTCAGGTCGATCGTCCTCGAAATCGAATGCACGGGCAGGAACACGGGCGAGCCCGCCGCGAAGATCGGATAGGTCCCGACGTCACCCGTGAGGCCGAAGACGGTCGTTTCGCCCGCGTTCACGCCGCTCGAAAGCGAGCCGCTGAACGTTGCGATGGCGTTGCCGGTGACACTGAAGCGGGACAGGTTCTCGATGGCCACCACGCCGGCATAGGTCTCCGGGGTGGGATCGAAGATATTGATCGTCCCGTCCTCGGTGTAGATGAACGCCGCCCCGCTCTGCAGGGTGAGCGTCTTGTGCAGGGTGATCTCGCGGCCCAGGTCGGACGCCGCGCCCAGGACCCGGAAGCTGTCGCTGAACAGGCCCGTGGCGGCGGCCGAAGTCTCCGCGCTGTCCCCGAATCCGTTGAGGCCCACCGACTTGTCGATCCCCACGGAGATCTTGCCCGTGCCGGTGGCGCCCACGCGTTCGAGCACGTCGCTCGAGGAGCTGGTCGCGATGTCGGCGCTGCGGGTTCCGCTGGGAGGCAGCCGGTCGAACTTCACCGAGGTGAACGACGACGCGCCGTACTGGAAGTCCACGCCGTTGAACCCGGTCCGGTCGGTGACCTCCGTCGGCGTCGAGAACCGCGGAACCACTTGGCCCGAGGCGATGCCCGCGGCCGAGTTTGAAAGTACGGTGGTCGGCCCGGCGGCCGCGGCGGGCCGGCCGAGGCTCAGGCTCAGCGCGAGCGCGGCCGTGGCGATCCAGAGGGTCGTCTTGACGCTCCGGACGCCGGCGGGTTCGTGAGCCACGGTGTTCTCCTATCCATCCTGATGCCGTCCAAACGGCGGTCGTCGAAGCCGAGCGGGGCCGCTTCGACCGGGCAGCGAACAGAGGAGACCTCGGCCGTGGGCTTCCCCCATCGGCGCACGAGAAAGGCCGCCGAGGTTGCCCTCGGCGGCCTGATTTCGTTCCAGCTTGCGGGCTGGTGTTACTTCACGATCTTGGCGACGACGCCGGAGCCGACGGTGCGGCCGCCTTCGCGGATGGTGAAGCGCAGGCCCTGGTCCATGGCGATCGGGGTGATCAGCTCGATGTCCAGTTCCACGTTGTCGCCCGGCATGACCATCTCCACGCCTTCCTTCAGCTTCACGATCCCCGTCACGTCGGTGGTCCGGAAGTAGAACTGCGGCCGGTAGTTGGTGAAGAACGGCGTGTGACGCCCGCCCTCTTCCTTGGTCAGGATGTAGACCTCGGCCTGGAAGCCCGTGTGCGGCGTGATCGAGCCCGGCTTGCACAGCACCTGGCCGCGCTCCACGTCCTCACGCTTGGTGCCGCGCAGCAGCACGCCCACGTTGTCGCCCGCCTGCCCCTGGTCCAGCAGCTTGCGGAACATCTCCACGCCCGTGCAGACCGTCTTCTGCGTGTCGCGCAGACCCACGATCTCCACTTCCTCGCCGACCTTCACGATGCCGTGGTCGATCCGGCCCGTCACCACCGTGCCGCGGCCCGAGATCGAGAACACGTCTTCCACGCCCATCATGAACGGCTTGTCCACCGCCCGCGCCGGCTGCGGGATGTACTCGTCCACCGCCTTCATCAGCTCGAGCACCGAGTTCTCGCCGATCTCCGGGTTGCGGCCTTCGACCGCCGCCAGCGCCGAGCCCTTCACGATCGGAATGTCGTCGCCCGGATAGTCGTAGCCGCTCAGCAGCTCACGCACTTCCATCTCGACCAGTTCCAGCAGTTCCGGGTCGTCCACCTGGTCCACCTTGTTCAGGTAGACCACCAGGGCCGGAACCCCCGACTGACGGGCCAGCAGGATGTGCTCACGGGTCTGCGGCATCGGGCCGTCGCCGGCCGACACCACCAGGATCGCGCCGTCCATCTGCGCCGCACCCGTGATCATGTTCTTCACGTAGTCGGCGTGCCCAGGGCAATCCACGTGCGCGTAGTGACGGTTCGCCGTCTCATATTCCACGTGCGCCGTGTTGATCG
>CBHTUE010000078.1:0-19693 GCA_966096115.1 uncultured Phenylobacterium sp. | reverse complement strand
GTCCGGCACTACGATGGCCGTTCGCGGTGAAGCGGCGGGCCCCGGCCCCTGCTTGGGTCCCCACCGCCCGCCAGGCAAACTCCGTCCATGGATTGAATGGCTCGGCGTGGCGGTCAGACAGGCACACGCCCAGGAACAGATGTCAGAGTTCGACCTTGTATTCCGAGACTGACACCTCTCGTCCGGCTAGTACCAGACGATAATCATCGTCTCGAAGCCGCGCCTTGATATGCCAGTACATGTTCCCGCGCCGATCGGACTGCGCTAGGCCACTGAGAAATCGTTCCATTTCCACAAATGGCAGTGCAACCACGTAGCCCAAATCAAAGCCAGAGAGAGCAAGATATCCATGGGTGCCGTGTGCTAGAAAATCTCTCCGACTCTTGTGATATGCGTACCAGTAATCTTGACCCTTCTGCCGGTATCTCTTTGACGTAACCACTACGACGCGGACGCCTTGCTCTTCGTCGATCCATTGGGATTGCCCGACACGATGAAGGGTCAGCGCCAAGTGGAGTTCGAGCGCTCTCGCAACTCTGTCCCGCAAGACTTCCACTCTCCAGGCCTTGTCTTCGGTAGGCGCAGGTGAGGCGGGGGCAAGGGAGAGGTCAGGCGCCGGCTCCCCGTGCAAGTCAGCATCTGGATCAACGAGAGTATGCTGATCTCGCACGACCGAAGGCGATGAAATGCCTGTGAACTTCATCCCACGGAGGTCCTGGCCCCTGACATCAACGCCGTCGAGGTTAGTCCCGACGTAGAATGCCGTCGGGTCGCTACCCGAAATGGTTGCCAGTTCCCGCAGATCTGAGGTCGGGGCGGCGAGGATGTCGGTCACAACATCGAGCCAGTGTGGCTTCTTAGTCATCGCCAATCTCTTCGGAAGCTACAGCTTCTATCGTGATGGTCACGAATGGGTCCGCTATCTCACCTGAAAAGAGCCCGGCCTCCGTCAGTCGTGCCCTGATCGCGGCTTCCGCAGCTGCCATCCGGTTCCGAAAACCGGTTGCGTGCTTGAGCTTCTCAAGTAGCGCCTCGTCCTTGACAACGATGTCGTCGATCTTGAGGTCCTGGCGGCGGCACCGGATTTCGATGCGAACCGCGGCGGCTATCCCTCGAGCGCGGCTTGCTCTGGTATCGATTAGCGTGAGCCGCGGCCTCTTCTTAGCGTTCCATGGTCGCCCAGCGATGGCCTCAGTTCCTGCGGGTCGGATCTCCCATTGGTGGTTTCCATCAGGGTTCACGCTGTGCAGGACGGTCATTCCATCGGCCTTCTGCACCGACACGATGGCAGCCCGAACACCCCTACTGCTTTCGTCACCAAGCTGTAGCTTTGCCGACGGTGCGACTTTGGTGAGGTCCGCCGCTGCCTGAGCAGAAGTCCTCCTAGTCCGCATCGTCTTGGCCCTGCGTTCAAGGATCGCCTTTGACTGAATAGCGGGCGCGTCACGGGAAACAGACTCCGGAGCGACGCGAGCGGGCTCTCCCGGAGGAATGACGACGGTGATTTCGGCGCGTCGGAGCGACAGGCGAAATCGAACAGGGGCGTTCGCCTCCGCCCCGATGAATCCCTCTTTGAAAACAACGTCCACATGGAGCGGCGACCGCTTTCTTTTTATCGTGAAGCGCTTGTGCCAAGCCTCAAGGCTAACGACCTCCTCCAAGGCCCGCTTTCTGTTGCTCTCCTCTGGCGCTCTCAATTTAGCTTCTCTCCTGGAAGGGGGCGAGCGTCCATACGCCTCCCCACCCCGCCGTTGACTCACCGCCATCCCGCTGTATAACCGCGCCTCCTCGCCCGCCGGCACCCCCTGCGGGCGCGCTCCGTTTTGCAATTACACTCCCAAGTACCGAAGGCGCGAACGATGTACGCGGTGATCAAGACCGGTGGCAAACAGTACCGGGTCAGCCCCGGCGACCTGCTGGTGGTCGAAAAGCTGGATGGCGAGCCCGGCAAGGCGGTCGCGTTCGGCGACGTGCTCATGCTGGGTGACGGCGAGGCCGTGACTGTTGGCGCGCCCCTGGTGGCCGGCGCCTCGGTGACCGCGACCTTCATCGAAACCCGCAAGGGCGAGAAGGTGAAGATCTTCAAGAAGATCCGTCGCCAGAACTACCGCCGCACCCGCGGCCACCGCCAGGAAGAAAGCGTCCTGCGCGTCACCGGCATCAGCGCCGGCGGCAAGGAAACCAAGTGGGACGGCGAAGTCTCCCTGGTGACCAAGGCCGAACTGGACGCCCGCGCCCGCGGCCTGGACTGGACGACGCTGAACGTCTCCAAGAAGGACCTGAAGATCGCCGCCAAGGCGCAGGCCAAGGCCGAAAAGCCGGCCGCGAAGGCCAAGGCGCCGAAGGCCGCCGACGCCGCCCCGAAGGCCAAGGCCGAGGCCGCTCCGGCGCCGGAAGCCAAGGCCGAAGCGCCGAAGAAGGCCGCCGCCCCCAAGGCCGAAGCCACCGAAAAGAAGGCCGCCGCTCCGAAGAAGGCCGCGGCCCCCAAGAAGGACAAGTCGGCCGAGTAATCGGGCCGGCCTTAGGTAAGGACAGGAGCACCTCATGGCTCACAAGAAATCCGGCGGCTCCTCGCGCAACGGGCGCGACTCGGACGGCCGCCGTCTCGGCGTGAAGAAGTTCGGCGGCGAAGCCATCAACGCCGGCTCGATCATCGTGCGCCAGCGCGGCACCAAGTTCTGGCCGGGCGACGGCGTGGGGATCGGCAAGGACCACACCCTCTTCGCCCTCGTCACCGGCGCGGTGAAGTTCGTCACCAAGCGCAATAACCGTTGTTACGCGACGGTGGTGCCGGCGGCGGAAAAGGTGATGGCGGCCGAATAGGCGGATCCCTCTTTTCCGGGTCCGCCGAACAATAAGGCGGACCGGACATGAAGACGACCTTTGCGGGGAGTCCGGTCAGCCGGGCTCCCCGCTGTCGTTTTCAGGCCCCGCGAGAGGGCCGGGAGGTAAGAGAATGTGTGCAGTTGAACTGAGGGCCAGGATCGGGACCGACCGGCTGGTGCTGCGGACGCCCCAGGCGGGCGACGCCCTGATGCTCGCCGACTTCGGCAACGACCTGGGCGTGGCCGGGATGACCGCGTCCATGCCGCATCCGTTCGGCGTGGCCGACGCCGAGGCGTGCCTGGCAAAGGCCGCCGGCGGCGACCCGAAAAAGCGCGCCGGGTTCGTGATCGAGCACCGCCAGTTCGGCCCGATCGGCCTCCTGCAGATCCACGAGAAGGAACCGCGCCGGCCAGAGCTGGGCGCCTGGCTGGGGCGGCCGTTCTGGGGCCGCGGCTATGGCACCGAGGCGGTCTCGGCGGCGCTGGGCTGGGTGAAGGCCGACTGGAAGAAGTCGGTCGTCTGGGCCGGGCACTTCGCCGACAACCGCGCGGCCGGCCAGGTGCTGTGCAAGGCCGGCTTCCTCTACACCGGCGACGTCGAGGTCCGCGGCTCGGCGGCCCGCGAGGGCGCGGGCGTGCGGACCCGGATGATGGTGTGGCTGGCGTGATGCTGCTATCGCCTGCCGCCATGACCGCCGCCCCGGCCCGCCGCTCCGCAGCCGCCGCGTCGCCGCCCTACCAGGCGGCGGCCGTGGTCGCGGGCGTCGTGGCGCTGGCGGTGGCCTCGCGGCTGGCGATCCCGATCGGGGTGGGTGTGCCGATCACCCTGCAGACCTATGCGCTGTTCGTGGTGGCCGGCGTGTTCGGCGGGCGCCTGGCGCTCTTGGCCGTGCTGGCCTGGCTGGCGCTGGCGGCCCTGGGCGCGCCGGTGCTGGCGGACGGCGCCGGCGGCTGGCGGGCGGTGACCGGGCACACGGCCGGCTTCCTGGCCGGCATGGCGGCCGCCGCCTGGGTGTGCGGGCAGGGCGCCGCGCGGACCCGGGGCTGGGCGCCGCTGACCGCGCTGTTCCTGGCCGGCCACGCCATCGTGCTGGCCGTCGGCTGGGCGGGGCTGGCCAGCTTCATGGACCCCGGCCCGGCGTTCACCTACGGCATCCTGCCGTTCCTCCCCGGGGCCGTCGTGAAGTCCCTGGCCGCGGCCGTGACCGTGGCGTTGGTGAAGCGATGAAGTTCCTCGATCAGGTCAAGGTCTATGTGAAGAGCGGCGCCGGCGGCGGCGGCGCGGTGTCGTTCCGGCGCGAGAAGTTCATCGAGTACGGCGGCCCGGACGGCGGCGACGGCGGGCGCGGCGGCGACGTCTGGATCGAGGCGGTGGAGGGGCTGAACACCCTGATCGACTACCGCTACCAGCAGCACTTCCGCGCCGGCACCGGCGTGCACGGCATGGGCCGCAACCGCCACGGCGCCAACGGCGACGACGTCATCCTCCGCGTGCCCGTCGGCACCGAGGTGATGGACGAGGACAAGCAGCTCATCGCCGACCTGGACCACGCCGGCCAGAAGATTTTACTTTGTAAGGGGGGTAACGGTGGATTCGGGAATACGCACTTCAAAGGCCCGGTGAATCAGGCCCCGCGGCACGCCAACCCCGGCCTGGAAGGCGAGGAAAAGGCCCTCTGGCTTCGGCTGAAGCTCATCGCCGACGTTGGGATTGTCGGCTTGCCGAACGCAGGGAAGAGCACCTTCCTGGCCGCCGCCAGCGCCGCGCGGCCGAAGATCGCGGACTACCCGTTCACGACCCTGGCCCCGAACCTGGGCATGGTGGACCTGTCTCTGGGCGAACGCTTCATCCTGGCCGACATCCCGGGCCTGATCGAGGGCGCCAGCGAGGGCGCGGGGATCGGGACCCGGTTCCTGGGCCACGTGGAACGCACCGCGGTGCTGGTCCACCTGGTGGACGGGACCCAGGAGGACGTGGCCGGGGCCTGGAAGACGGTGCGGCGCGAACTGGAAGCCTACGGCGAGGGGCTGGAAGACAAGTCCGAGATCCTGGCGCTGAACAAGATCGACGCCCTGACCCCCGAGGAGCAGAAGGCGAAGAAGAAGGCGCTGGAGAAGGCCTCGAAGGCGAAGGTGCGGCTGGTGTCGGGCGTGGCCAAGCAGGGCGTCACCGAACTGCTCCGCGAGGCCTACGCCCTGGTGCAGGCCAAGAAGGGCGAACTCGCGGCCGAGGCGGCCGGACCCCAGGACTGGCAGCCGTGAGCGATGCCTCTCCCCTCCGGGAGCTGGCGTCGGCCAAACGGATCGTCGTCAAGGTCGGCTCGGCCCTGCTGGTCGGGCCGGACGGCGCCGCGCATGCCGAATGGCTGGCCGACTTCGCCCGGGACGTCACACGCCTGAAGGCGCGCGGGCAGCAGGTGCTGATCGTCTCGTCCGGCGCCGTGGCGCTGGGACGCCGCCGCCTGGGCCTGGGCAAGCGGGCGCTCAGCCTGCCGGAGAAGCAGGCCGCCGCGGCCGCGGGGCAGTCGGCGCTGATGCGGGCCTGGGAAGTGGCGCTGGAGCCGCACGCCTGCGCCCAGGTGCTGCTGACCCGCGACGACACCGAGGTGCGCCGCCGCTGGCTGAACGCGCGGGCCACCGTCGAGACGCTGCTTGGCTTGGGCGTGATCCCGGTGGTCAACGAGAACGATACGGTGGTCACGGAGGAGATCCGCGTCGGCGACAACGACCGCCTTTCGGCCCGTGTGGCGCAACTGGTGGGGGCCGAGGCCCTGGTGCTGCTGTCCGACGTCGAGGGGCTCTACACCGCCGACCCGCGCCGCGATCCGGCCGCGACCCTGGTGGCGCGCGTGCCGCGCCTGACGCCGGAGATCGAGGCCATGGCCGGCGGCGCCAATGCGCAGGCCGGGGTCGGCACCGGCGGCATGGCCACCAAGCTGGAGGCGGCCCGCATCGCCAGTCACGCCGGCTGCGCCACGATCATCACGCTGGGCACCCGCGCCGGGCCGCTGGCGGCGGTCGAGGCCGGCGCGGCCGCGACGGTGATCGAACCGACGACCACCCCCCGGGCCGCCTACAAGGCCTGGATCGCGGGCTCCCTGGCGCCGGCCGGGTTTCTGACCGTGGACGATGGCGCGGCGGCCGCGGTGCGGCGCGGCAAGAGCCTGCTGGCGGCGGGCGTGCGCGCGGTCGACGGCCGCTTCGACAAGGGCGACGCGGTGGTGATCCGCGACGAGCAGGGCCACGAGATCGCCCGCGGCCTGATCCGCTATATGGCCGATCACGCGCGGCAGATCTGCGGCCTGAAGTCGGACGCGATCGAGGCGGCGATCGGCTACACATCCGGCCCGATGGTCCACGCCGACGACCTCGCGCTGGCGGCCCACAGCGAGAACGCGTAGCGCGCCTTCAGGCAAAGTGGGGACCGGTTCGACGCCCGAAAGGCGCGCCACTATTGGTCTTGGAGCGTCCCCCCGGCACAAAAGTGGTTTCCACTTTTGCTGAGGGCGCTCTAAGGCTCAATCCGAGCAAAAGGGGGTTCCGTGGACGACGGGACGTCAGGCAAGGGGGCGGCGGCCGTCCGCCCAACCACCGTCCGCACCGGACGGCTGGAGGCGCTCGCGCCCGGCCAGGCCATCCCTTTCGGCGGCGACCGGGTCGCCTATGTCACGACAGAACTGGCTGGCGCCTTCCGGCCCGGCGACCGGCTGGTGGTGGTGCAGGAGAGCGGCGACCTGCTGCACGTTCCGGCCGCCGAGCATGCCGCCGCGGAGTGCGCCGTGGGCCGCGCGGCCGCCGCCTTCGGACGGATGGGCCAGGTCTCCGACGCCGCCATCACCGCCTTCTTCGAAGCCTTCGCGGCCCGGCTGGCCGACGACGCGGTGTGGGCGAGGATCGCCACCGCCAACGCCGCCGACGTCGAAAGCGCCCGCGCCCGCGGCCGCTCCACCACCCGGCTGATCGCCTCGGAGACGATGCGGGCCGACATGATCGCCGGCCTGCGCGCCTGGCGCGACGCCGAGCCGCCGCGCGGGCGGGTGCTGGAGCGGATCGACCATCAGGGTTGGAGCCTGGAGCAGGTGACCGCGCCGCTGGGCCCGGTGGGCTTCGTGTTCGAGGGCCGACCCAACGTCTTCGCCGACGCCACCGGCGTGATCCGCGCCGGAAACACGGTGGTGTTCCGCATCGGCTCCGACGCGCTGGGCACCGCGCGGGCCATCGTGGCGCAGGCGCTGGACCCGGCGCTGGCGCAGGCCGGACTGCCGGAGGGCGCGGCGGTGCTGGTGGATTCCGCGGCCCATGCCGCCGGCTGGGCGATGTTCGCCGACAGCCGGCTGGCGCTGGCCGTGGCGCGGGGCTCCGGCCCGGCGGTGGCGCAGCTGGGCGCGATCGCGCGGCAGGCGGGCACGCCGGTCAGCCTGCATGGCACGGGCGGCGCCTGGCTGGTGGCCGACGCGACGGCCGACGCGGACCGGTTCTATGCGGCGATCTTCCACTCCCTTGACCGCAAGGTCTGCAATTCGTTGAACGTCTGCTGCATCGTCGAGAGCCGCGCCGACGAACTGATCCCGCTGTTCCTGCAGGCGCTGGAACGCGCCGGAGAGCGGCGTCGCGGCTGCAAGCTGCACGTCGCGCAAGCCGACTTCTTCCGGCTGCCGGAAAGCTGGCGCGCGGCCCGTACGACCGTCATTCGCGCCGAGGGTCCGGTCGAGGAGGCCCTGGCCGAACCCATCGCCGACGCCGACCTGGGCCGCGAGTGGGAGTGGGAGGAGAGCCCGGAGGTCTCGCTCAAGGTGGTGGCCGACGTGGCCGAGGCGGTGGCGCTGTTCAACCGCTTGAGCCCCCGGTTCGCCGCCAGCCTCATCTCGCAGGACCCCGCGGCGCACGCGGCCTTCTACGCCACCATCGACGCCCCCTTCGTCGGCGACGGGTTCACCCGCTGGGTGGACGGCCAGTACGCCCTGAACCGGCCCGAGCTGGGCCTCTCCAACTGGCAGCACGGGCGGCTGTTCGCCCGCGGTGGCGTGCTGGCGGGCGACGGGGTGTTCACGGTCCGCGCCCGGGTGCGCCAGGCCGATCCGCACCTGGACCGCGGGGGCGCGCCCACCCCGCCCAGGACCTGACGCGCGGATGTGGCGCGCGGGCCCGGCGCGACGGGCGCCCCTCGCCGGAAAGCCGCAGGCGCTGCGGCTGGGCTTCACGCTGACGCCCGGCATGCGGGTCGGCCTCTACGGCGGCTCGTTCAACCCGGCGCACGACGGCCACGCCCACGTGGCCGAGACCGCCAAGCGGCGCCTGCGGCTGGACCGGGTGATCTGGCTGGTCTCGCCGCAGAACCCGCTGAAGGCGGGCCACCAGACCGCCGACCTGGCCGAGCGCATGGCCGGGGTGAAGGCCATCGCCAAGGGACCGGGGATGATTGTCTCGTCGGTGGAGCGCCAGTTGGGCTCGAACTACACCATCGACACCATCCGCGGCCTGAAGGCGCGCTATCCCGGCGTGAAGTTCGTCTGGATCATGGGCGCCGACAGTCTGGCCGGCTTCCACCGCTGGAAGGGCTGGACCCAGATCATGCACGAGGTGCCGGTGGCGGTGGTGTCGCGGCCGTGGATCTCGCTGAAGAGCCGCTTCTCGCCGGCCGCGCACCGGTTCGCCCGCTTCCGCATCCCGACCTCGGCGGCTTCGACCCTGGCCGACGCGACGGTCCCGGCCTGGGCCTTCCTCTTCGGCCGGTTCAATTTCCAGTCGTCGACGGCCCTTCGAGCCCGCGCGCAGGCGCGCTCGAAATCTGTGCAGAAGGCGAACTGCCGCTGAAAGCGACAGCTTGGGGGAACGGGCGCGGGGCCTCACCGCTTGATGCGGCGTGACGGCCAATGACCCGGGCCGCGCAGTGTGCTAGGGTCAGGAGTAGCGAGGACACCAAAGGAGCCACCCGCTGAACCGTGAACCTGCGCCCTTGGCGCACGAAGCCCCGGCACACGCCGTCGCTTCATTTGTTGACCCCGGCCGTATTACCGCCGTCGAGGACCTGATCCTCTCGCGGTTGGACGACGACAAGGCCCAGGATGTCGTCTTCATCGACCTCAAAGGCAAATCCCCCGTCGCCGACGGCCTGATCGTGGCCTCCGGCCGGTCCCAGCGCCACGTCGGCGCCATGGCCGACCACCTGCTGCGCGCCCTGAAGGACGCCGGCCACGGCAAGTGCCGCGTGGAAGGCATGCCCAGCGCCGACTGGGTGCTGATCGACGCGGGCGACGTGATCGTCCACCTGTTCCGCCCCGAAGTGCGCAGCTTCTACAACATCGAGAAGATCTGGTCCGTCGAGTCCGGCGGCCACCGCCAGGTCGGCTAGCAACTCCGATCAAGCCGCCGCGCGGCGTCCTGCATAGCTTCAGGGCGCCGATCGCGGCTGGACATCCTCCGGCCGGGTGATCACGGTTCACCAAACGGAGGGAACCCATGTCAGAGACCCTGAGCCGCGACCTGCTGGATCAAACCGCAGGCGAGCTTGTGCAGGCGCTGGCCGAGCGGAAGGTCAGCGCGCTGGAACTCACCGACGCGGCGATCGCCCGCATCGAGGACCGCGACGGGGCGATCAACGCCGTGGTCGTGCGCGACTTCGACCGGGCGCGGGTCGCCGCCAGGAACGCCGACGCGGCGCTGGCGCGCGGCGAGCGCGGCGCGCTGCTGGGCCTGCCGATGACGGTGAAGGAGAGCAACAACCTCGCCGGCCTGCCGACCACCTGGGGCAGCCCCGCATTCAGCGGCTTCGTCGCCGACACCGACGCGGTGCTGGTGCAGCGGCTGAAGGGCGCCGGCGCGATCATCCTGGGCAAGACCAACGTGCCGCCGTTCCTGTCGGACTGGCAGAGCAACAACCCGGTCTACGGACGCACGCACAATCCCTGGGACCTGTCGCGCTCGCCGGGCGGGTCGTCGGGCGGCAGCGCCGCGGCCCTGGCGGCCGGCATGACGCCGCTGGAGTTCGGGTCGGACATCGGCGGCTCGATCCGGGTGCCGGCGCACTTCTGCGGGGTCTACGGCCACAAGCCGACCTACAACCTGATCCCGCTCCGGGGCCATTCTCCGCCGGGCGTCGATGGGGGCTCGGTGGCGCTGGCGGTGGTGGGGCCGCTGGCGCGGTGCGCCGCCGACCTGGACCGGGCGCTCAGCGTCACCGCCGGGCCGGAACCGTACGAGGCCAAGGGCTACAAGCTGGACCTGCCCGCCCCGCGCCATGCTCACCTTGCCGACTACCGCGTCCTGGTGCTGAGCCAGCACCCGCTGGTGACCACCGACGATGAGGTCGCCGGCACGCTGGACACGCTTGCTCAGCGCCTCGACGCCCTCGGCGCGCGGGTGGACCGGGCCAGCGACCTGATGCCCGACCTGGCGGCGCAGCACGGGGTCTACATGAGCCTCTTGGGCGCGGCCATGTCGCGCGGCGCGCCGGGCGTGACGCCGATCAACGCGCACGAGTGGATGAACCTGCAGGACGCGCAGGTGGCCTTCCAGCGCCGCTGGGCCGCGTTCTTCGACGAGTACGACGTGGTCGTGATGCCCACCCTCGGCATCCCCGCTTTCCCGCACGACGACCATCCCGACCAGCAGGCGCGTGTCCATGTGATCAACGGCCAGGCCACGCCCTACCTCAGCCAGATCGCCTGGCCGGGCGTGGCGCTGCTGCCCCATTTGCCGGCCACGGCCTGCCCCATGGGCCTGTCGCGCGGCGGCCTGCCGATCGGCGTCCAGGTGATGGGCGGCCACCTCGAGGACCGCACGACGATCGCCTTCGCGGGCCTCCTGGAACGCGAATTCGGCGGCTTCCAGCCGCCGCCTCGGATCTAGACGGCGCAGCCGTCCGTCTCGGACACGAAGACCACAAAGGGCACGAAGGGCGCGGGACTGGCGGAGACGCCTTTGTGTCCTTCGCGGTCTTCGTGGTCGATGAACTGCGGCTTCGCCGCGGGCGCCGTGACGCCTTCCAGAGCTTTACAACGCCGCTTCTCACCGGTAGAGGCGGCGGCGATGTTTGCGACCGCGCAGAAAATTACCCGCAAAATGACCCGCTCCGGCGGGGCGTTTGCGGCTGCGCGCGGGTAACTCCGCCACATCCCAAAAGCGCTCCGCCCGGTTGCGGGGCGCGCTCTTCCAAGCACGAACACCTCGCGATCGGGCCTCAAACCAAGAGGTCTCCGATGCTCGCCACCCCGTCCTACCGATCCCTGCGAAACCCCAACGTCGTCATCGTCGGCGCCACCGGCGCGGTGGGCGGCGAACTGATCCGCGTGCTGGAGGACCGGGGCTTCCCCGCCGCCAGCCTCCGGCTGCTGGCCTCGGCCCGCTCGGCCGGGACCACGCTCAGCTACCGCGGCCAGCCGGTGGCGGTGGAGGAACTGAGCGAAGCCAGCTTCGCCGGCTGCGACCTGGCCCTGTTTGCCGCCGACGGCGAGACGGCGCGGACCTACGCGCCGCACGCCCAGGCGGCCGGCGCGGTGGTGATCGACAACTCCTCGACCTTCCGCCTCGACCTGGACTGCCCGCTCGTGGTCCCGGAGCTGAACCTGGAGACGCTGAACGGCCACCGTGGCGTCATCGCCAACCCCAACTGCACCGCCATCATCACCTGCATGGGCGTGGCCCCGCTGCAGCGTCGGTTCGGCCTGCGGCGGCTGCAACTCTCCACGTACCAGGCCGCCTCCGGCGCCGGCGCTCCGGCGATGGCGGAACTGCGCGCCTCCACCGAGGCCTACCTGCGTGGCGAGGCCTTCGAGCCGAAGGCGCTGAGGCACCCCTACGCCTTCAACCTCTTCAGTCACGACAGCCAGGTCGACCCGGCCAGCGGCTATAACGACGAGGAGATCAAGGTGATGGCCGAGACGCGCCGCATCCTGGGCGCCTCGAATCTACCGGTGGGGGTCACCTGCGTCCGCGTGCCGACCCTGCGCGCCCACGCCATCTCGGTCAGCGCCGAACTGGACGCCCCGGTGGCCCCGGCCGCGGTGCGCGAGTGCCTCGAGGATGCGGCCGGCGTGCGCGTGGTGGATGACCGCGCGGCCAACCACTTCCCGATGCCGTGCGAGGCGGAAGGGCAGGGCGACGTCCTGGCCGGCCGCATCCGCCGCGACCTGGGCGACCCCTCCGGCCGCTCCGTCACCTTCTTCCTGGCCGGCGACCAACTGCTGAAGGGCGCCGCCCTCAACGCCGTCCAGATCGCCGAGCAACTGCTGGTGAGCGCCTGAGGATCGAGGCTCCGCGTGAGCGGAGCCTCAGTCGTTTTCAACCCACGGACAGGGCGCAGAAACACACAGAAAGCTCAGGATGTGACGAGCACGGCCATCGCCTCCCCTCCGGCTTTCTGTGTGTTTCCCTGCTCTGTCCGTGGTTCCAAATGAGCGCCCGCTGCGCGGGCAGGGGGCTTGGTGTAGACCGGGACGGTGAAGATCGCCGTTGTCGCCATTGGCCGCCTGGCCCGTTCGCCCGAGACCGAGCTGGTGAAGCTCTATGTCGATCGGGCGACGGCGGCCGGCCGCGCGCTGGGGCTGGGGCCGGTCGAGGTGGTGGAGGTGGAGAGCCGTAAGCCCGGCAAGGCGGCCGAGGCCGAGGCGCTGCGGCCGCACCTGGCCGACAGCCACGTCATCGCCTGTGACGAGCGGGGCAAGGCGCGGGCGTCCCGCGCCTTCGCCGAGGAGATCGGAACCTTGCGGGATCGCGGCGTGCGCCGGCTGGTGTTCCTGATCGGCGGGGCGGACGGGCTGGACCCCGGGCTGGTGACGTCCGTCCAGGGCACGCTGGCTTTCGGGCCGCAGACGTGGCCGCACGCGATGGCGCGGGCGATGCTCTGCGAACAAATCTACCGCGCGGTCTCCATTCTGGCCGGATCACCGTATCATCGCGACTGATGCGGCGGATCCTGACCCTTGGCGCGCTCGGCGCGCTGGCCCTCGGCGCGGTGGCGGTGGCCGCGACGACCGACAAGCTGGCGCGCCTGAATGCCGCCGAGACCAGCCTGAGCGTCGACCAGGGCGTCAACCTGCACCGCCTGTCGCGGCTCCTGTCGGTGCTGGAGCAGTTGAAGCGCGATCCGCCGCCGACGCTGCTGGTGTCGCCGCAGGACGCCAAGGACGCCGTGCGCGCTGCCATCCTGGTCAAGGCGATGACCCCGGAACTGCAGGTCCGCGCCCAGGCCTACGCCTCGGGCGCCACGGAGGTTATGCGCCAGCGCAGGTTGGCCGCGGTGCAGAGCGAAGCCTTGTTCGAGCGCGAGAGTTTGGCCGCCGACGCCACGCCGGAGCCCTATTCGGGCCTGCCGATCCGCGGCGCGACGACGCAGGAGCCGGCCCTGACGCCGCCCACACGACTGATCCTGCCAGTCGCCGGGACCGTCCTGCACCGCTTTGGAGAACCCCTCGCCGGGGGTGGCCGATCCAACGGCCTGACCTTCGGCGCCGCCAAGGGGGCCAAGGCGGTAAGTCCCGCCGCAGGGCTCGTTCAGTACGTGGGCCCCGTCAAAGGCTGGGGGGTCATCGTGATATTAAGACTAGCGGGTGGATATCATCTCGTGCTTGCTGGTCTTGAGAGAACCTCGGTCCAGGCCGGACAATCCGTCGCGGAGGGTCAGGCTGTCGGATGGGTCCCCGATGGACGACAATCGTCATCGGAGCTCTATCTGGAAGTCCGGGAGCAGGGGTCGCCCGTAGATCCTGGGCGATGGTTGAACAAGAAGTCGGGCTGATTGGGCCTCAATACGGCCCGGACAACCTGACCTAAAGGCGGACCCAAGCCGCCAAGGGAGTCTGAGCGAGGCTATGAAGAAGTACCTTCTGATCGGCGCGTCGGCGTTCGTCCTCGGCGCAGGATCCATGGCCTACGTGAGCCAGCAGGCGACGGCGGCGGCGCAGCCCCGCGCGAAGACCTACCGCATGCTGGGCCTGTTCGGCGACGTGCTGACCACGGTCGAGAACCAGTACGTGACTGAGGTGGACGACACCAAGCTGATCCAGTCGGCCATCGACGGCATGCTCACCTCGCTCGACCCGCACTCCGGCTACCTGGACCCCGAGTCCTTCGACGACATGCGCGACCAGACGCGCGGCGAGTACGGCGGCCTGGGCATCGAGGTCACCAGCGAGGACGGCATCGTCAAGGTGATCTCGCCGATGGACGGCACCCCCGCCGCCCGCGCCGGCATCAAGCCGGGCGACTACATCACCTCGGTGAACGGCGAGAGCGTGCTGGGCCTGTCGGTGACCGACGCGGTCAAGCAGATGCGCGGCAAGCCCGGCGAGACGGTCAGCCTGACCATCGCGCGCGAGAAGTCCGACCCGTTCGACGTGAAGCTGGTGCGCGAAGTCATCAAGCCGAAGAACGTCACCGCCAAGCTGGAAGGCGACTACGGCATCCTGCGGATCGGCAGCTTCAACGAGAAGACCACCGACGAGACCGAGGCCGCCTTCGCCGACCTGAAGGCGAAGAACCCCAAGATGAAGGGCATCATCCTCGACCTGCGCAACAACCCCGGCGGCCTGCTCGACCAGGCGGTGGGCGTCAGCGACCTGTTCCTGGAAGGCGGCGAGATCGTCAGCCAGCGCGGCCGCGATCCGCGCGACGTGGAACGCTACAACGCCCGCCCGGGCGACATCACCAACGGCATGCCGATGGTGGTGCTGATCAACTCGGGCTCGGCCTCGGCCTCCGAGATCGTCGCCGGCGCCCTGCAGGACCGCAAGCGCGCCGAGCTGGTGGGCATCACCAGCTTCGGCAAGGGCTCGGTGCAGACGGTGATCCCGCTGCGCGGCGGCATCGACGGGGCGCTGAAGCTGACCACGGCGCGCTACTTCACGCCGTCCGGCCGCTCGATCCAGAAGACCGGCATCACGCCCGACCTGGAAGTGGCGTCCAGCCGCGACGAGGCCCAGGCCATCGCCAACCGCGCCTACCAGTTCTCGGAAGCCAGCTTCAAGAACGCGCTCAACGCCGACGAGGGCAAGGTCCGCCGCGGCATGCACGAGCCCGCCGAGGCGCCGCCGGAAAGCTTCGACGAGAAGAAGGACTTCCAGATCGCCCGCGCCGAGGACGTGTTGAAGTTCGGCTCGGTCGCCGCGACGCCGAAGCTGCCCAAGCCCACGGCCCGCCTGGCCGAGATCGTCAACAAGGCCCGCGTGGCCGAGGTGAAGCCGCCGGTGACGACGCAGAAATAGCCCGCCCCACCTTGGCGGACTGCGAGAGCCTCCGCGCAAGCGGAGGCTCTTTCCTTTTGAACCGCGGAAAACGCAGAAGACGCGGAAGGTTCAGCTGTCCCGGCTTTCTGCGTCCTTCCGCGTTTTCTGCGGTTCAAACGGCCGCTTCGCGGCCCACCTTTGAGGCGGTGTTAACCACAATCGCGCAGGCTCCAGGCTGAGGAGACCTCCGCCTTGGCCGCTATCGCCCTGCCCCAGATCAAACTGCCGCAACTGCCCGCCCTGAAGCTGGGCGGGATCCTGAAGAGCCCGGTCACCAGCCTGGTGGGCGCCGGCGCGCTGTTCGCCGGCTGCGCCGTGGCGCTGGTGAACCTGGTCGGGCCGATCGGGGCCAAGGACCACCTGGTGCTGCCGCTGCAGCCCGGGCTGCATTCCGCGCCCGCCGGCTGGCGCGAGGCGCTGAGGGTTACGCACGGCAAGGGCCACGTCTATGCCGACGTCATCCGCCTGTCCGAGCGCCCGTTGGCGCCGGGCGCCGCGGCCGGCACGGCCCATGCCACCGCCCCCATGGCGTTCGCCGGCGGCCCGCTGGCCGTCGCCCCCATCGCCGGCTTCTACGCCCCGGGTCCCGGCGGCCCGCTGCCGATCATCGCCCAGGACGGCCGCACGCCGGCCCAGGCCTATGCGCGGCCCTTCCACGCCAACGGCCGGCCCAAGGTGGCGCTGGTCATCGGCGGGCTGGGCCTGAATGCGCGCGCCACCCGCCAGGCCATCGAGACCCTGCGGCCGGAGGTCACCCTCTCGTTCGTGGTCTACGCCGAGGGCCTGCAGGGCTGGATCGACGAGGCTCGCGCCCACGGCCACGAGGTGCTGCTCGAGACGCCGATGGAGCCGGTGGACTATCCGGACAACGACCCCGGCCCCTACACCCTGATGGCCGATGGCCAGCCGCCGGAGACGGTGAAGAAGCTGGAGTGGATCCTCAGCCGCGCCACCGGCTACTTCGGCCTGACCAACTACCTGGGCTCGCGGTTCCTGGGCACCGACGCGGCCTACAACGCCTTCGCCAGCGGCGTGCGCGGCCGCGGTCTCGCCTTCATCGACGACGGCTCGGCGGCGCGGCAGGGCGGCGGCGTGCCGCGGGCCACGGCCGAGCGGGTGATCGACGACAAGCTCTCCGGCCCTGCCATCGACCAGCAGCTGCTGGCGCTGGAAGCCGGAGCCCTGCAGCGCGGCCAGGCGCTGGGCTCGGGCTTTGCCTATCCGGTCACGCTGGAGAAGGTTGCGCTGTGGGCCAATGCGGTGGAACAGAGGGGCTACCAGCTGGCCCCCGCCTCCGCCCTGACCACGAAAAAATGACAGACCTCGCAGACTACCGTCCCAATGTCGGCGTGGTGCTGTTCCACCCCGACGGGCGGGTCTGGCTGGGCCGACGGACGGACACGCCCGAGCCGCACAACTGGCAGTTCCCGCAAGGCGGCGTCGACGCCGGCGAGGAGCTGGAGGCCGCGGCGCGCCGGGAACTGCGCGAAGAGACCGGCGCGACCAGCGCCACCTACCTGGGCCGCACCGACGGCTGGCTGACCTACGACTACCCGCCCCTGGTGATGCGCGAGCTGCAGAAGGGCTGGCGAGGCCAGAAGCAGGTGTGGTTCGCGCTGCGCTTCGACGGGCCGGAGAGCGAGTTCGACCTGGCCGCCGACCACAAGCCCGAGTTCGAGGCCTGGCGCTGGGGCTACCTGGCCGAGGCGCCGGAGCTGATCGTGCCCTTCAAGCGTCCAACCTACGAGGCGGTCGCCCAGGCCTTCGCCCCGTTCGCTGCGACCAAGAGCGCATTGGCCTGAATCCCGCTTCGCCGCGCGGAGCTTAGGTCTACAGTGCCGGTCCGAGACGGGGGAATCTGCAACCGACATGCCCACGGTGGTGATGACGCACGGCGCCTTCTGCGGCGGTTGGGCCTTCGAGGCGTTCCGCGCGCCGTTCGAGGCCCAGGGCTGGACGGTGCTGACCCCGGACCTGCCGGGGCGCGGGCTGCGCGGCGGCGTGGCCGGCCTGTCGATGAGCGAATATGCCGATGCCCTGGCGCGCCTGTGCGCCACGCTCACCGAAAGCCCGGTGCTGCTGGGCCACTCCATGGGCGGGCTGGTTTCGCAGATGGCGGCCCGGCGCGTGCAGCCGCGGGCCCTGGTGCTGCTGGCCCCGTCTGCGCCGTGGGGCGTCGCGGGCTCCAGCATCGAGGAGGCGATCACCGCCTTCGGCGTCGGTGTGGCCGACCCGTTCTGGTCCGGCCAGGTGCTGCCCGACCGCGGCCTGATGCGCAGCCACGGCCTGGACCGCGTGCCGCACGACCAGCGCGACGCCGTCCTGGACCGCCTGGTCCCGGAGAGCGGGCGGGCCGTGCGCGAGGTGCTGAACTGGTGGATGGATCCGTTCATGACCACCAGCGTCGGCGTGGGTCCGCTGGGGTGTCCGGCGCTGTGCGTCGCGGGCGAGCGCGACGTGGTCCATCCCGTGGGCACGGTGCGCCAGACCGCCGAGCGGATCGGGGCCCGCCTGCACGTCATGCCCGGCATGAGCCATTGGCTGATCGGCGAACAGGGCTGGGAGGCGGTGGCCGACCTGGCGCTGGCCTGGCTGGCTTCTGAGGCCGTCGCGCCGGCCTAGGTCTTCCGGCGCATCGCCCAGCGGATCAGGCCGAACAGCGACACCAGCGCCCACGCGCCTTCCATGGCCGTGGCGGGGAGGTTGAAAGCCTGGGCGAACAGCGACCACAGGATCAGGCACGCGCCGACCAGATTGCAGAGCAGGGATATGGGCTGCTTGGGATCGAGGCGGCCCAGGGCCGCCCCGGCGTAAGCGATCAGTATGACCAGGACGCCGCCTAAGCCCGCGGCGTCGACCAGCGTAATCAGAACGTGCGTTCCTGGTACTGCATGGTGCCCATGTCGTACTTGGCGTTCACCTGGGTGTCGTCAGGCTTGCGCACGGTCGAGAAGTTCAGGCCGATCGAGCTCGTCGACGTCAGGTATTCCCACGAGCGGCGCACGCGCTTCAGGCCGTCCGGATCCTGCGGCTGGGTATAGTTGGCGGTCGGGTCCAGCGGCGGCTGGTGCACGAAGGCCCAGACGTTCAGCGCCTTGGCCACCTCGGCGTCGGCGCCCGCCGCGTAGTGCAGCTCGACCGTGCAGACGCCCTTGTTCGAGCCCGGGGGATAGAGCACCGCGACGTAGTTCTTGTCCGCGCCGAAGGCCATCGTCCAGGTCTGGTCGCGGCGGTTCAGCTTGGCGCCGTTGGCCTTGGCGACGTCCTCGAACTTGCTGCCCTTCACGGTGGGCACGCAGACCTTCTCCAGGATCGAGATCGCGGTCGCGCCGTCGCCGCTGGTGGGCAGGGTCGGCGGAGGCGGCGCCGGCGCCGCCTCGGCGGCGGGCGCCGGGGCGGCAGGAGCCGCCGTGGTCGGGGCAGCTGCGGCCGGGGCCGGCGGCGGGGCCGGCGCGGCGGCCGCCGGAGCGGGCGGGGGCGGCGGCGGAGCCGGCTGTGCGGCGGGCTCCTGCGCGACGGCGGCGGTGGCGACCCCTGCGGCGAGGATCAGGCTGGAAAGGACGAGACGCATCTTTGAGTTCCCTGGGATCGGCCGGGCATCAAACTTTAGCAAGGCGCCCGAGGCAAGGCCGCGAGGCGTCCGAATTACGTCAGTAATTATACCCTGTCCGTCAAGCGGCTTCTACCGCGTGCTCCGCCAGGATGGTGAGGCCGTCCGGCGTCACGTCGGCGAAGCCGCCGCGGACGTCGTAGGTCGTTACCGTCCCGTTGCTGTGCACGCGGACGGGTCCTTCTTTCAGGGCGGTCATGAACGGCGCGTGACCGGCCAGGACACCGAAGCCGCCCTCGGTTCCTTCCGCGTCGACCTGGTCCACGTCGCCCGAGAACAGTTCCCGTTCCGGCGAGACCAGCGAGAAGTGCAGCTTGTCGGCCATGATCGCTCTTAGGCTTCCTGCGCCAGCTTCTCGGCCTTGGCGACCGCGTCCTCGATGTTGCCGACGTTGTAGAAGGCCGGCTCCGGCAGATGGTCGTACTCGCCGTCCACCAGCGCCTTGAACGAGCGGATGGTGTCTTCCAGGCTGACCAGCACGCCGGGCGTGTTGGTGAACTGCTCGGCCACGTGGAAGGGCTGCGACAGGAAGCGCTGGATCTTCCGGGCGCGGGCCACGATCAGCTTGTCCTCTTCCGACAGCTCATCCATGCCCAGGATGGCGATGATGTCCTTGAGCTGCTTGTAGGTCTGCAGCGTTTCCTGCACCCGGCGGGCGACTTGATAGTGCTCTTCGCCGATCACCAGCGGGTCCATGATCCGCGAGGTGGAGTCCAGCGGGTCCACGGCCGGGAAGATGGCCTGCGCGGCGATGTCGCGGCTCAGCACGGTCGTCGCGTCCAAGTGGGCGAACGAGGCGGCCGGCGCCGGGTCGGTCAGGTCGTCGGCGGGCACGTAGATGGCCTGCACCGAGGTGATCGAGCCCTTCGAGGTCGAGGTGATCCGCTCCTGCAGGTTGCCCATCTCGGTGGCCAGCGTGGGCTGATAGCCCACGGCCGAGGGGATGCGGCCCAGCAGCGCCGACACTTCCGAGCCGGCTTGCGTGAAGCGGAAGATGTTGTCGATGAACAGCAGCACGTCCTTGCCTTCCTGGTCGC
>CBHTUE010000077.1:0-19726 GCA_966096115.1 uncultured Phenylobacterium sp. | reverse complement strand
CAATCGTACCAATGTTGCAGTGCGGCTTGTTACGTTCGAACTTCTCTTTGGCCATGGGGTCCTGCCGGCTTAGTCGTTGAGAGGAGCTGGAGCGGGTAGCGGGAATCGAACCCGCATCCTCAGCTTGGAAGGCTGCTGCACTACCACTGTGCTATACCCGCCAACAGCTTTGCGGGGCTGCCGCAACTCCTCGATGAAAACCTCATCCGACGCGTGGTGGGGGAAGTAGGACTCGAACCTACGAAGCCATTACAGCAGGGGATTTACAGTCCCCCCCCTTTGCCACTCGGGACATTCCCCCAGCGCGCGGAGCCTTTTAGGGACCCTCCAGAAAAGGCTTCCGCTGACGGGCGCGAGGGGCTTAATGCGCCGTCCTCACAGTCCAAAAAGCATCGGCCCACCGAGGGGGTCCCAAATCGGAGCGCGTCTTATAGTGGCCTCGCCTCACGAACGCAACGACGCCCGGAAGGGCCGGAATTTCCGCCCCAAAGGCGGGCCGAAAGCGGGGCCGCACGGCCGCTCGGACCGGCGTCCGGCCGGGGTCTCCGACGACTGGCTGTGGGGCTGGCACGCCGTGGAAGCCGCGCTCGCCAACCCGCGCCGCGGCAAGCCGGTCCGCCTGGTGGCCACGCCGGATCGGGCCAAGCAGATCGAGGCGAAGTTCGGCCGCGGCCTCGCCATCGAGATCGCCGACAGTCACCAGATCGGCCTCGGCCTGCCGCAGGGCGCCGTGCACCAGGGTGTGGCCCTGCGCCCTGCCCCGCTGGAGGATGCCGACCTCGACGACTTCGAGGCGCGTCCGGGCGCCGTCCTGCTGATGCTGGACCAGGTGACCGACCCGCAGAACGTCGGCGCCATCCTGCGCTCCGCCGCCGCCTTCGGCGTCGTGGGCGTCGTGCTGCAGGACCGCCATGCCCCCAAGCTCACCGGCGCGCTCGCCAAGGCCGCGGCCGGGGCCGTCGAGCAGGCCCCCATCGCGCGCGTCGTGAACCTGTCCCGCGCCCTGGACGACCTCACCCAGGCCGGCTGGCGCGCCGTGGGCCTGGCCGGCGAGGCCGAGCGCGACCTGCCCGCCGTGCTGGACGGCGCGGCCACGGTCCTGGTCCTGGGCTCCGAGGGCGAAGGCCTGCGCCGGTTGGTGGCCGAGCACTGCGACGAACTGGCGAAGATCCCCATGCCGGGCGGCTTCGAGAGCCTGAACGTTTCCGCCGCCGCCGCGGTGGCGCTGTATGAGGCCTCGCGCCCCCGCCGATAGGCCTCGCACCAACTCGCAACAGATCGAAGGCCGGCGCGCCTAGCGACCCCGCGCCCGAACTGGTTCACAGCGGCCCTCGGGTTGAAAGGGCCAAGGGCATGCCGCTTACGCACAGGGGTTGCGCCACCGTCGCGCTGGGGGTCGTCCTCACCCTGCTGGGGCTGACCGTCCCGCCGACGCTCGGCGTCGGCGCGGTCCGCGCCGACCGCTCGGGCGCCGACGGCCCGGGTCGCGCCCTGCGGGCCGCCCCTGGCGCGCCGTCGCCGGCCCAGGCCGCGCTGCGCGCCCGCTGGCGCGCCGGCGCCATGCTGCCCTGAGCCGCCGAACGGCGATCTCCGGGAGGCGCTGACAAGTCCGCGCGAACCTGCGACCTTTGCCGTTCGGGGGACTTCGGGTGGCACAAGGCGATTTTCCGGCGCGGCTGCTGCTATCGCTCAAGGCGCTGTCGATCAGCCGTGGACGGCTGGCGTCGCAACTGGCCGTGGACAAGTCGGTCGTCAGCCGCTGGCTGAGCGGTCGTCAGGCGCCGACCGGCGAGAACCTGGCCAACCTGACGGCCCTCGTCGCCGCCCGGGTTCCCGGCTTCACCCTGCTGGACTGGGAAGCCGACCTCGACGCGCTCGCGGCCAAGCTCGGCGTCGCCCCGGAGGAGCCGGACCCATGGGGGCAGCTCGCCGATTGGCTGCCGACGTCGGTGCTCCATGAGACCAAGACCATCACCGACCTGCGCGGCGATGCGTACGAGGGATTCTGGCGCACCACCCGCCCCGCGATGGGCCATCCCGGCCGGTTCATCCACGACGCGCTGATGATTCGCCGGGCCGAGAACGGCTTCCTGACCTGCCGCCTGGCGGTCGAGGACATGCGATTCTCGGGCTGGACCTTCATGACCCAGACCCAGCTCTTCTCGGTGCTCTCCGAGCCGCGGACGGGCATGTTCACGTTCACGATCTTCAACGCGGTCATGCGCCATCGCGCCGAGGTGCTGGACGGCATCTCCATGGGTCTGCAGCGGGTCGGCGGCGGCTCGCCGGCGGCGATGGGGTGCCTCATGGAGCGCACCGGCTTCCTGAGCGGGGACGAGGCGGCCGACGACGCCACTTTCGAGGCGGCGGCGAACGAAGATCCCCTGGCGCCGGAAGGCTCGATCCCGCCCGAGGTCGCCGCGCGGCTGATGCCGGACGTGGGGCCGATGGCGCTGGCGGCCGGCGGCGCGGCGATCCTGACCATGCCGTTCGCGACCTCGCTGTCGCGCGGCCCGCGCTTCTAGAGCGCCCAGTTCGCCCGCCAGGCGAACTCGCACCAACTCGCAACAGGTCGAAGTCCGGCGCGCCTATCGGCGCCTGCGGTGACGCTTCATCTATCCGCCCCACCGCGGCGCCGAGCCGCAACGCACAAGCTGGGGTATGTTCCAATGCGCTTCCAACTGACCGTGGCCACGGCCGCCGTGGCCCTGATGACGCTGGCCTCCGCCGCGCCGGCGAACGCCTTCGATTTTCCGACCTTCTACGGCGACGCGACGAGTTTCCACGCCCAGGGGACGGTCCTCAGCAAGACCGACTTCGACGGCTATGGCCCGGGCGTCACACCGCTGGGGACGTCCGAGTCCTTCGGCCCGCTGACGCTCCAGGGCGACCCGCTGGCCGTGGTGGGCGTGGACGCCGCGCAGAACCCGGTGCGCAACCTCATCACCAACACCGACCCGACCAAGTACACAAAGGGGCTGATCGGCCAGACCGGCTACAACATGCTCAGCTTCAGCCTGGGCAACCTGTCGGGCTACGGCGACCAGGTGTTCGTCCAGCTGTTCACGAACGTCACCAGCTACTCTTACGGCCTCTATCCGGGGCCGGCGCCGGAGGTGCTGTCGTTCTACGGATTCGTCGTGCCGAAGGGCGAGTCCTTCCTGGGCTTCCAGATGAACAACACGGACTACGGCTCCAATTTCGAGCCGACGCCGATCGACCAGACCTTCGGCCTCACCGACATCGAACTGGGCGCGACGGGCGGCATCTGCCTGACGCGGGTCTGCAGCGGCGGCGGCGTGCCCGAACCGAACAGCTGGGCGCTGATGATCGCGGGCTTCGGCCTGGCCGGCGCCACGCTGAGGGGGCGACGTCGCGCGATCGCGGGGGCGAGCGGCGCCTGACCTCCATCGCCGGCGGCCGGTTCAACACCCGACGGGCCGTCCGCCGGCGAACCCAGTTTGGCAAACCTCTGATGTTGCAGCCCGACCGGGCGTACCGCATTGAGGGGCGATGGAGTTCGCCCTTCCGACCGCCGGCGCCGTCGCCGCCTTTTTCCAGGTCATCCTGATCGACCTCGCCCTGGCCGGGGACAACGCCATCGCCATCGGGCTGGCGGCCGCCGGCCTGCCCGCCCACCAGCGGCGGCGCGCCATCGTCCTGGGCCTGGGCGCGGCGGTGATCATGCTGATCAGCTTCGCCCTGATCACCACCCAGCTGCTGAAGGTGGTCGGCCTGCTGTTCGCCGGCGGCCTCCTGCTGCTGTGGGTCTGCTGGAAGATGTGGCGCGAGCTGCGCGAGCAGGGCCGCGAGGAACATGCCGAAGGCGAAGCCGCGCTGGAGGAAGCCACCGGCGTCCAGATCGGCGGCCAGCCGAAGCAGGTCGCCAGGGCCAAGACCATCGGCCAGGCGCTGGTGCAGATCCTGATCGCCGACCTGACCATGTCGCTGGACAACGTGCTGGCCGTGGCCGGCGCGGCGCGGGAGCACCCCTATGTGCTGATCGGCGGCCTGATGCTGTCGATCACCCTGATCGGGGTCGCGGCCAGCTGGATCGCCAAGCTGCTGCACCGCTTCCGCTGGATCGGCTACGTGGGCCTGGGGATCATCCTGTGGGTGTCGGCGCACATGGTCTGGGAAGGCTCACGCGACGCGGCGATCGACCTGGGCAAGGTCGACGCCTACAACGCCGCCGCCCCCGACGCGATCGACATCACGCCGAAGGACGTCGCGGCGCGCAAGGCGCACCACTAGGCGTCAGGCCTCAACCGTCTCCGGTCCGCCGAACCGCGCGCGCCACTCGGCGACCTGATCGTTCTCGACCTTGCGGAACAGCACCTCCGGCGCGCGGATCGTGCGGCCGGCCTCCAGGTAGTCCGGCAAGCCCGCGCCCGCAGCCGGCCAGTCCCCGGGCGACGGCTCGCCGATCGCCGCGGCGATATCCGCCGCGGCGAACGGAATGAACGGCGCCGACAGCCGCGCGAACAGCGCCACCAGGTTCAGGCCGATGTTGACGATGGTCCCCGCCCGCGCGGGGTCCGTCTTCATCGCCGTCCAGGGCGCGGCCTCGGTCAGGTAGCCGTTGCCCAGCACCCAGACCTGGCGCAACGCCGTGGAGGCCTTGCGGAACTCGCGATCCTCCAGGTGCTGGGTCAGCTCCGCCAGCTTGGCGCTCAGCTCTCCGGACAGCCGGGTCTCCAGCTCGCTCAGCGGCCCGCGCTCCGGCACGCGCCCTTCGAACCGCGTCTCGGCGAACTTGCAGATACGGTTGACGAAGTTGCCCAGCACGTCGGCCAGGTCGGAGTTCACCTGCGCCTGGAACTGCTCCCAGGCGAAGGTCGCGTCCGAGGTCTCCGGCGAGTTGGCGGTGATCCACCAGCGCCAGTAGTCCGCCGGCAGCAGCTCCAGGGCCTGGTCCATGAACACACCGCGCTTTTGCGACGTGGAGAACCGACCGCCGTAATAGTCGAGCCAGTTGAAGCCCTTCAGGTCGTCCACCAGCTTCCATGGCGTGTTGCTGCTGGGCGTCCAGCGGCCCGCCACGTCGCGGCGCTCGTTGATGCCCATCAAAGTGCAGGGGAAGCCCACGGTGTGGAAGGGCACGTTGTCCTTGCCCATGAACTCCACATAGGTGACGTCGGCCGCGCCGGGCTGGCGCCACCAGCGCTCCCAGTCCTCGTCCCGGGGCGCCCTGCCCTCGGCCGCGGCCTGCGCGTCGGCCCACTCCCAGGTCGCGCCGATGTACTCGATGGGCGCGTCGAACCAGACGTAGAAGACCTTGCCCTCCAGCCCGGCGACGTCCGGTGTCCGACCTTCGGGATTTGGGCCCCAGACTTCGGCGTTGACCGGCACGCCCCAACTCAGGTCGCGGGTGATGCCGCGGTCCTGCAGACCCTCGTCCAGCCACTTGAGCGCGATCGAGGTGACGAGGTTGGGCCAGGCCCCGCGCTTGGCCTCGATGGTCTCGCGCAGGCGATCGGCGAACAGACTCTGGCGCAGGAACAGGTGCTTGGAGTCGCGCACCTCGATCTCGGTCGAGCCCGAAAGCGCCGAGCGTGGATGGATCAGGTCGGCCGGGTCCAGCACGCGCGTGCAGTTCTCGCACTGGTCGCCGCGCGCCGCCTCGTAGCCGCAGTGCGGACAGGTGCCGATCACATAGCGGTCCGGCAGGAAGCGCTTGTCAGCCAGCGAATAGACCTGCTGCGTCACCCGCTCCTCGATGAAGCCGGCCTCCCACAGTTGCTGGGCGAAGCTCTGCGTCAGCTTGCGGTTCTGCGGCGACGACGAGCGGCCGAAGTGGTCGAACGACATCCCGAAGCCTCGGCACATCGCGTGCAGCTTATCGTGCGCCAGCGCGCAGAAATCCGCCACGGGCAGTCCGGCCTCGGCGGCGGCCAGCTCGGCCGGCGTGCCGTGCTCGTCCGTGGCGCAGATGTAGAGCGTCTCGCGCCCGCGCAGCCGCTGGTACCGCGCGTATACATCCGCCGGCAGCATCGAGCCCGCCAGGTTCCCCAGGTGCTTCGCGCCAGCGGCGTAGGGCAGAGCCGAGGTGATGAGGATGCGGGACATAGGGCCTGGAAGGGGTTTTGCGGGAACCGGGGCTTATAGGCCGCCGACGTGGTTCGCCAAAGCGGGCGTTGCAAGAAATGCTCGCCAAGCGTGCCTAACGGCGCAAACTTCCCCCGTGGGGCGAAGGCGGCGGCCCCGAGTCTTCGTCTGGAGGCTACGTCTTCAACGATAAGCCGCCGAGGGAACGGGAGATCGTAATGCGGAAGATCCTGCTCGCGGCAGGCGCTGTGGCCTGCTTCGCGCTCGCCGCCTGCAATGACAAACCCGCCGCGCCGGCCGCCACGGCGTCGGCCGACGCTCCGAAGAAGTCGCTGTCCCGCCAGGCGCCGTTCTACGCCGGGCAGGACAACGTCCAGTCCGTGGAGTCCGGCAAGGTGACCAAGGACGCCGGCGGCGGCCTCAACCTGGAGGCCAAGGCGACGACCGACGGCTCCGGCTGGACGCAGGTCGGCTTCCTCCCGCGCGTCTACGCGGCGACGCCGCCGGACGGCATCTACGACGTGGACGTCGTCGCCCAGAAGCCCGCCACGCCCGGCAAGGCGGGTCCCAACCCCGTCGAGGTCAAGAGCGGCTGGGACCGCTACAAGGACGGCCGCGTCAAGGGCGTGAAGTTCATCTCCAAGACCAACGAAGTCGTGGTGATGGTCGGCGGCTGACCTCCTCTCCCCCGACACGCAGTGCGGGGGGAGAGGGTAGGGTGAGGGGCGGCTGGGCCTCTCGGGTCGTCCACCGGTTCCGCGATGATCCTCGGTCGCGACGTGGCTGGGATCTGGCTGGACCGACGGCGGATCACGCTCGCACGCCCCTCACCCTACCCTCTCCCCTCGGGCTTCGCTTCGGGGGAGAGGAAATTACATCGCGGGCCTGGCGCCGTTCTCCCCGACCGACACCGACCCGGCCATCAGCTGGCCGCTCGCGGCCTTCTGCACGACCATGAAAACCGGCGTGCCGACCTTGACCATCTCGCGCTTGCCGCCGGTGATCTCCACGATCGGCACGTTGGCCGGCACGGTGATCGTGCGCTTGCCGTAGGAGTAGCTGACCTCCAGCTGGCGGCTGCCCTTCTTCTTGCCGGCCATCACGGTGCCGACGGTGCCGTTGGTCATCATCGAGCCGGGCTTCAGGTCCCAGCCGTAGTGGCCCTCGCCCATCTTTACGCCGGGCGGAAAGACGTGGACTTCCAGGGACTTCCCTGTTCCGTCCTTCTGCGGCATCTCGGCGGTGCCGATGAAGCTGCCGGGCTTGATGGCGTCCGTCGTCACCGGCTTCATCACCGCCACGGTCCAGGTCGGCGCCAAGCCCACCTTGGTCTTGACGCCCTTGTCGCCCTTCACGGTCAGCGAGCCGGCGTCCATCGCGGTCACCACGCCGCGCACGACGCTGGGCGCCGCCGGCGCCTGGGCCCAGGCCGCGCCGGCCGAGAGCGCCACCACCGCCGCCGCGGCCGTCATCACCTTGAACATCGTCGTCCTCCTGCGCCTGGCCCCTCAGAGCGGTCCCTTGAAGACGAACCACGCTCCGAGCGCGATGAAGCCGAAGCCTATCGCGTGGTTCACCGTCAACCGTTCCCCTAGGTAAGTAACCGCGAAAATCGCGAACACCACGAGCGTGATGACTTCCTGCATCGCCTTCAGCTCGGCCGGATCGTAGACGGCGCGGCCGATTCGGTTGGCCGGCACCGCCAGCCAGTACTCGAAGAAGGCGATCCCCCAACTCACCAGCACGATGATCCAGAGCGGTTTGTGCTCGACCTTCAGGTGCCCGTACCAGGCGAAGGTCATGAACACATTCGAGGCGATCAGCATCAGGATCGGGGCGATCGCCGCCCAGGAGAAGGTCATGAGTTTTTCCCGCTTAACGAGGCTTCGATGCGACCTATAACGTCACCGTGAACGAGGAGAGTAGCGGCATGCGGGGATGGTTCCGGACGCTGGGCGTCGTCATGGTCCTGGCGCTCGCCGCGTGCAGCCCGAAGGCCGGCGACAAGGCCGCCAAGGCGGCCGGCGAGGTGCGGATCTACAACTGGTCCGACTACATCGACCCGATGCTGCTCAAGCGGTTCACCAAGGAGACCGGCATCAAGGTCACCTACGACACCTTCGATTCCAACGAGGTGCTCGAGACCAAGGTGCTGCAGGGCGCCACCGGCTACGACGTCGTGGTTCCGTCCAACCACAACATCCCCCGCTACATCGCCGCCGGCGCCATCCAGCCGCTGGACAAGAAGCTGCTGCCGGGCGTCGACAAGCTCGACGCCGCCGTCATGGCGCACATGGCGCCCTTCGATCCGGGCGGAAAGTACGCCGTGCCCTACATGCAGGGCACCATCGGCATCGGCTACAACGCCGAGGCGGTGGCCAGGCGCCTTCCGGGCGTGAAGGTCGACAGCTGGGCGGTGGTGTTCGACCCGAAGAACCTGGCCAAGCTCAAGGACTGCGGCGTCTATTTCCTCGACGCCTCCGAGGACATGTACGCCGTCGCGCTGAATTACCTGGGCAAGGACCCGAACTCCAAGGCCCCCGCCGACTACGCCGCCGCCACCGCCCTGCTCCTGAAGGCGCGGCCGTATGTGAAGAAGTTCCACTCCTCCGAGTACATCGAGGCGCTGGCCAACGGCGACATCTGCGTGGCCATCGGCTACTCCGGCGACATCCTGCAGGCCAAGGACCGCGCCGCCGAGGCCAAGAACAACGTCAAGATCGCCTACGCCGTGCCCAAGGAAGGCACCCAGGTCTGGTTCGACCTCTTCACCATCCCCAAGGACGCGCCGAACGCGGCGAACGCCCACAAGTTCATCGCCTTCATGCTGCAGCCCGACGTGATCGCCCAGGCCTCCAACGCCACTCGCTACGCCAACGCCGTCCCAGCCTCGAAGCCGATGGTGGACGAGGCGATCACCAATGATCCCGACGTCTACCTGACGCCCGAGGTGTCCAAGCGGCTGTTTGTCACCACCACCAAGGACCAGGCCCTGCTGCGCGACGTGAACCGCCAGTGGACCAAGGTGCTGACGGGGCATTGAGCGGCGCCCGACCCCAAAGCGCCGGTCGACAGATCGGCGGCATCCGGTCCAGCTTCGCGCCCTGGGAAGACCCGGGCGCGAAGCCGCTTGTGCGCTTCGAGGGCGTGTCCAAGCGGTTCGCCGAGACCGTCGCCGTCAAGACCGTCGACCTGTCGATCTACGAGGGCGAGTTCTTCGCCCTGCTCGGCCCCTCCGGCTGCGGCAAGACCACCCTGATGCGCCTGCTGGCCGGGTTCGAGCACCCGGACGCCGGACGCATCCGGCTGGAAGACCGCGACATCGGCGCCGACCCGCCGCACCGCCGGCCCGTGCACATGATGTTCCAGGCCTACGCGCTGTTCCCACACCTCAGCGTCGCCCAGAACGTCGCCTTCGGCCTGAAGCGCCAGGGCGTGCCGAAGGGCCAGATCGGTCCCCGCGTCGAGGAGATGCTGGCGATGGTGAAGCTGGAGGGCCTGGGCCGCCGCCGGCCCGACCAGCTCTCCGGCGGCCAGCGCCAGCGCGTCGCCCTGGCTCGCGCGCTCGCCCCGCGCCCGCGCATCCTGCTGCTGGACGAGCCGATGGCCGCGCTGGACCGCAAGCTGCGCGAGGAGACCCAGTTCGAACTGATGGCCCTGCAGCAGAGCCTGGGCATGACCTTCATGATCGTCACCCACGACCAGGACGAGGCCATGGTGGTGGCCGACCGCATCGCGGTGATGCGCGAGGGCCGGATCGTCCAGGTGGGCCGCCCGGCCGAGGTCTATGAGGCCCCGGTCGACCGCTACGTCGCGGGCTTCATCGGCGATGTGAACCTGTTCGAGGGCCGGGTCTCGGCCACCGAAGGCCCGCTGATCCGGCTCGCCACCACCGACGGGACCTTCGACGCCGAAGGCCTGGCCGCGGTGGGCGACGCCGCCTGGATCGCCGTGCGCCCGGAGAAGATCACCGTCCACGCCGAGCCGCCGGCCGACCCGCGCAACCGGATGGCGGGCAAGATCCTCGACTACGGCTACCTCGGCGACTGGACCACCTATGTCGTGGAGATCGCCTCCGGCCGCACGGTCCGCGCCGCCCGCGCCAACGCCACCCGCACGGTCGACCGGCCGCTGGGCTGCGATGATCCGGTCTGGCTCACCTTTGCGCCCTCCAGCGCCGTGGTGCTGAAGCAGTGACCCGCCACCGTTCAGGCCTGGCGGCGATCCTGCCCTTCCTGTGGCTGGCGGTCTTCTTCGCCTTCCCGTTCATCCTGGTGGCCAAGCTCTCGCTCAGCGACACGGCGCTGGCGATCCCGCCCTATGCCCCCCGCATCGACTGGAGCCAGGGGCTGGAGGGTATTCGCGCCTTCCTGGCCGGCCTCGACGGCGAGACCTACCAGCGGCTCGTCAAGGACCGCCTCTACCTCGACGCCTATCTCTCCAGCCTGCGGCTGGCGGCGCTGGCCGCCGGCATCCTGCTGCTGATCGGCTATCCCATCGCCTACGGCATCGCCCGCTGCCCGCCCCGGGCGCGCCAGGCGCTGGTGATGGCGGTGATCCTGCCGTTCTGGACCAGCTTCCTGATCCGCATCTACGCCTGGATCGCGATCCTCAAGCCGGCCGGCGTCCTCAACGCCGCGCTGGGCGCCGTCGGCCTGCCACCGGTCGAGATCCTCAACACCGAGACCGCGGTCCTGCTGGGCCTGGTCTACGCCTATTTGCCGTTCATGGTGCTGCCGCTCTACGCCGTCCTCGACCGCCAGGACGAGAGCCTGATCGAGGCGGCGCAGGACCTGGGCGGAACGCCGCTGATTGCCTTCTGGCGGGTCACCTTCCCGCTCTCGCTGCCGGGCGCCGCGGCCGGGGCCCTGCTCTGCTTCATCCCGATGGCCGGCGAGTTCGTGATCCCCGACCTCCTGGGCGGCTCCGACACCCTGATGCTGGGCAAGGTGATCTGGACCGAGTTCTTCTCCAACCGCGACTGGCCCGCCGCCTCCGCCGTGGCCATCGTGCTGCTCGCCACCCTGGCCGTGCCAATTCTGCTGTTCGAGCGCGAGCAGGCGAAGGTGTTGTCGTGAGGAAGGGCCCCTCGCTCTTCAACCTAGCCTCGGTGGTCCTGGGCCTCGCCTTCCTCTACGCGCCGATCGTCATCCTGGTGGCCTATTCGTTCAACGCCAGCCGTCTGGTCACCGTCTGGGGCGGCTTCTCCACACGCTGGTACGGCGAGCTGTTCCAGGACGACCAGATGCTGGACGCCATCTGGGTCACCTTGAGGGTGGGCGTGCTGTCGGCCACCGTGGCGACCCTGGTGGGCCTGCTGGCCGCCGTCGCGATGGTGCGGGGCCGCGCGTCCCCCAGCCGGACGCTCCTGGCCGGCGGCGTCTACGCCACCCTGGTGATGCCGGAGGTGATCCTGGGCCTGTCGCTGGTGCTGCTGTTCGTGGCGGTCGGCCTGCCGCGCGGCTTCATGACCGTGACCCTGGGCCACGCGACCCTGACGCTCGCCTACACCACGGTCGTCATCCGGGCCCGCCTTGGCAGCTTCGACCGGGCCCTGGAGGAGGCCGCCCAGGACCTGGGCTGCGCTCCGTGGAAGGCGTTCCTGCTGGTCACCCTGCCGGTGATCGCGCCGGCCGTGGCCGCCGCCTGGATGCTGGCCTTCACCCTCAGCCTCGACGACCTGGTCGTCGCCAGCTTCACTTCCGGCCCGGGCGCCACGACCCTGCCCATGCGCCTCTACAGCCAGGTGCGGCTGGGCGTGAACCCAGAGGTCAATGCGGTGTCGACCCTGCTGATCGGCCTCGTCGCCACGGGCGTGATCGCGGCCTACCTGATCCAGCAGCGGAAGAGAGCGCCACAGGCGGCTCGGCCTCGGGCTTCGTGACCCGTCGGCCGGGGGCCGAGCCGCCTGTGACCGACGTCCCCCCGGACGTCAGGGTCCGGCCACCCCCCAGCGACCGAACCGCCGAAAGCGTTGTTGTGTCCCGTCGAGGCACACGCTTCCGACTTGCCGGCGACGCGTTGCAAAGACGGGGCAACTCCGGAGCTAGAGAGGCGCGATCCGGTCGAACCAGGGCCGGGCCTGTTCCAGCTGGCCGGCCAGGCGGAACAGCAGCGCCTCGTTCCCCGTCCTGGCCGCGAACTGGATGCCGATCGGCAGGCCCGACTGGCTCCAGGCCAGCGGCACGGTCATCGCCGGCTGCCCCGAATTGTTGAACGCCTGGGTGTTCGGCATGTAGCTGAACAGCCGCTCGACGATCTTCGCCGGCTGCTCGAACAGATAGCCGATCGGGATCGCCGGCCGCCCCAGCGTCGCCAGCAGCATCACGTCGTAGGTCTCGAACAAGGACGCCGCCGCGCGGCCGTAGGCATGCAGCGTCTGCACCGCGCGCACATACTCCGGCGCCGTCGTCGTCCGCGCCCGCATGTAGATATCCAGGGTCGCCGGCTCGATGTCGCCGTCCGCCAGCCCGCGGCCCTGCCGCTCCAGCTCCGCATCGACGTTGGCGACCACGCTGGCCCCCATCACCAGCCGCGCCGCCGCCTGCATGGCCGAGTGGTCGCCCGGCAGGGCGGCGGTCTCCACGTGGTGCCCGAGGTCCTCGCACAGCTTGCCGGCGTCGCGCACCGCCGCCGCCACCTCGGGATCCACCGAGCCGTTCGCGGTCAGCGAGCCGTCGAACATGGCGATGCTCAGCTTGCCCGGATCGCGCCCGACCTCCTGCGCATAGGGCCGCTCCGGCGCGTTCAGGAAATAGGGGTCGCCCGGCTGCGGCGCGCAGGTGGCGTCCAGCAGCACCGCGCTGTCGCGCACCGAGCGCGTCACCGCGTGCATGATCGAGGCGCCGGCCCAGCCCTCGCCCGCCGGCGAGAATGACACCCGCCCGCGCGACGGCTTCATCCCGAACAGGCCACAGCAGGCCGCCGGGATGCGGATCGAGCCGCCCCCGTCGCTGGCGTGCGCCGCCGGCACGATCCCCGCCGCCACCGCCGCCGAGGCGCCGCCCGACGAGCCGCCCGGCGTCCGCGACAGGTCCCAGGGGTTGCGGGCCGGCCCGAGCAGGTCCGATTCCGTCACCGGCCACAGCCCGAACTCCGGGGTGTTGGTCTTGCCGAAGATCGACAGGCCGGCGGCCTTGTAGAGTTTGGTGATGGCGCTGTCGGCCGCCGCGCGGGTGGTGGAGAACAGCTTCGAGCCGCCGCTGGTCGGCACGCCCTCGTAGTAGGCGCCCAGGTCCTTCAAGAGGTACGGCACGCCCGACAGCGGCCCCGGCCCCGGCGGCGCCGCGCGGGCCTGCTGGGTCAGGTCCAGGGTCACCGCGTTGATCTGCGGGTTCACCTCCGCCATCCGCGCCGTCGCGACATCCAGCAGCTCGCCCGCCGTCACCTCGCCCTTGGCCACCAGGGCCGCCAGGCCCACCGCGTCGTGCGACCGGTATTCGTCAAAGCGCATGTCGATCGCTCCTCGCGAGTTGCTATTGAGACTTGGGCGTGGCCGCGCAGATGCGGTCCACCAGGGCCATGTCGGAGACCTCGACCGGCGCCCAGCCGGCCTCGTCGGCGGCCTTGCGGAAGCCGTTCCCCTGCATGTTGTTCTGCGCATAGAAGTTCATGCCGGTGATCCGCAGCCGCTTCAGCTCGCAGTCCACCACCCAGCTCTGCAGGTTCGACCGGCTCGGCTGTGGCCCCAGCCGCACGGGCTTATAGTACTCGCGCCGCACGTCGACGTGCAGGAACCCGTCCTTGTCCGCCCGCACCCCGTTCGGCCCGCCGGCGTAGGTCAGCGCCGCCCCGTCCGCATGCAGCAGCGCCCAGCCGCCATCCGCGTGGATGTTCGCCTGGCGCCACGCGTCGATCCCCTTGGCGTCCATCGCCACCGGCGGCGCGGCTGCGCCCCGGGCGGCCAGGGCCAGCGCCATCACCAGGATCGCCCAAGCTCCGCCGCGCATGCTCCCCCCACGCCTTTTGCCGAACCATAGCGCGGATGGAATGGGACGCCACCTCGAGGCTCGCCGCGCCGAAGCGCGCCTTGCCCCCGAAGGCTGGTGCCGGATGCAGGACTCGAACCCGCGACCTTCGGTTTACAAAACCGCTGCTCTACCAGCTGAGCTAATCCGGCCCTTGGGGGCGAGCCGGGAGATACGGGCAACGGCTTCCGGCGCCAAGAGGCCTGAGGTAGGCAGCAGGCCATGCGCATCTTCATCGACGCCGACGCCTGCCCCGTGAAGGACGAGACCTACAAGGTCGCCGCCCGCTACGGCCTGACCACCTGGGTGGTGTCCAACAGCTTTATCCAGATCCCACAGTCCTCGCTGATCAAGCGCAACATCGTCGACGCCGGGCCCGACGTGGCCGACGACTGGATCGCCGAGCAGACGGAACCGGGCGACATCTGCGTCACCAACGACATCCCGCTGGCCGACCGGGTGCTGAAGGCGGGTGGAGCGGCGATCGCGCCGAACGGCCGCGCGTTCACCCCGGATTCCATCGGCTCAGCCCTGGCCCAGCGCTCGGTCATGGAGCATATCCGCTCGACCGGCGAGATCACCGGCGGCCCTCGCCCCTTCGCCGCCGCCGACCGCTCGCGTTTCCTGCAGGCGCTGGACGAGGCGGTGAACCGCGAACGCCGCAAGCGGCGATAGGCCCCGTGACGCCGGCCGGACAATCGTCCGGAGAGGCCGCTTGCATCCGCGCCAAGCGACGCTAGCTTGCGCGCGATTTTCGAGTTGGAGAGCTGCATGCGTCCGGGAACGATCCTCGCCATCACCGCCCTCGCCGCCCTGACGGTGGCGTGCAGCAAGCCCGGCGGCGGCGGGGGCGGCGGCGCTCCGACCGCGCCCTTGAGCGACGCCGACAAGCAGAAGCTGCTGGTGACCCTGCCCGCGCCCTACAACACCGCCGACATCGCCAACGGCGAGTCCAAGTTCGCGCTCTGCCAGGCCTGCCACACGCTGGTGTCCGGCGGCGCCAACATGACCGGCCCCAACCTCTACGGGATCATCGGCGCCGAGGCGGGCGAAGGCCGCGACGACTTCAAGTTCTCCGACGCCCTGAAGGAGTCGCACATCGTCTGGACGCCGGACAAGCTGGACGCCTGGATCAAGAAGCCCCAGGACCTGGTGCCCGGCAGCAAGATGACCTTCGCCGGCCTGGACGACGCCAAGGACCGCACGGACGTGATCGCCTATCTGATGGTGTCCACGGGCTACAAGCCGAAGTAGTTATTCGCGCAACGAGCGCAATATTTCGTTGCCGGACAACCTTGACGCGCAGGCTACACCGGATCATTGTGTTGTTGTCGACCGTACGCATCTGTCGGGTTCGACATCCCAATCCGAAGGGCAGCGCCCCCCGCTGCCGGCCGGGCCCAGGGATCTGACACCCCCCTTATTTCCAGATCCTTGGCGCCGGCCGGCGGGGGCGGAGCCATGTGCGGCGCGAGAAGAGAACCACGAAAGACACGAAAAGCACGAAAGCGCCCTAGTGTTCTTATATTGTTCTCCTTTCAACTTCGAGCTATGCTGTGCCCCATGGACGACGGGGCGCCTACGAACCTGATCTATCCGGGCGAGGTCTTCCGGATTCAGGGGGCCTTGTTCGAGGTGTTCCGCACCATGGGCCCGGGCTTCCTCGAGAGCATCTATCAGCAATGCGCAGCCATCGAGTTCGCCAAGAGGGAGATCCCCTTCGAGGCGCTCAAAGCGCTCCCGGTCGAATACAAGGGCGAGCGCCTAGGTAGCGGCTTCGTCGCAGATTTCGTCTGCTTCGACCGGATCATCATCGAGCTCAAAGCCGTCCGCGCGATCGCGCCCGAGCATCGGGCGCAAACGATCAACTATCTCCGCGCGACCGGCCTGAAGCTCGCCCTGCTCGTCAATTTCGGCGCCTCGCCCAAACTCCAGATCGAGCGCTTCGCGCTCTGAGCCCTTTCGTGGTCTTTCGTGCCTTTTCGTGGTTCCGAAGACCTACTCCGCCGCGTTCGCCACGCGGGATTTCTCCGCGTCTTCGAATGCCTCGATGCGCCGCGCGGTGGCCATGGGCGACTTCGTGAAGCGGGCGAACAGGTTGTAGAACACCGGCACGATGAACAGCGTGACCAGGGTGGCGAAGATCGCCCCGAAGAAGATGGTCACCCCGATCGAGCGGCGCGCCTCGCCGCCCGCCCCGCCCGCCAGGATCAGCGGGATCGAGCCCGCCGCCGCCGAGATCGAGGTCATGATGATCGGCCGCAGGCGCAGCGACGCGCTCTCGACCACCGCCTCGCGGATACTGAGGCCCTCGTCGCGCAGCTGGTTGGCGAACTCGACGATCAGGATCCCGTTCTTGGCCGCGATCCCCACCAGGATGATCAGCCCGATCTGGCTGTAGGTGTTGATCGAACTGTCGGCCATCAGCAGGCCGAACAGCCCGCCCACCGCCGCCACCGGCACCGTCAGCATGATCACCGCCGGGTGGATCCAGCTCTCGAACTGGGCCGCCAGCACCAGGAACACCAGGAGCAGCGCCATGCCGAAGGCCAGGCCGATCGAGCCGGACGCCTCCAGATAGTCGCGCGCCCCGCCGCCCCATTTGACGGTCAGCCCCGGATGCTTCGCCGCCAGCCCCTGCAGGTAGCTGATCGCCTCGCCCATCGAATAGCCCGGGTTCAGCTGCACGTTCAGGCTGATCGCGCGCAGGCGGTCCACCCGCGGCCGGTCGGGCGTATCGCCGCGCACCTGCGTCGTCACCACCGTCGCCAGCGGGATCGCCTCGCCGGACTGGGTGCGTACGTAGAGCTTGTTCAGGTCCTGCTCGGTCTGGCGCTGGCTGCGGTCGGCCTGCAGCAGCACGTCGTACTCCTGGCCGTTCTTGATGTAGGTGGTCACCCGCCGCGAGCCGAACATTGTCTCCAGCGCCCGACCGATGGTCTGCGCCGAAATCCCCAGGGAGGCGGCCTTTTCGCGGTCGATATTCACCGCCACCCGCGGGCTCGTCGGCTCGTAGTCCAGGCGCGGCCGGGCCAGGCCGGGGTTGGTCAGCGCCTCTGCCAGGATCGGCTGCATGGCGCGCGCGATCTCCGGATAGTCCGGCCCGGTGGCGATCATCTGCAGCGACGCGCCGCCACCGCCACCGCCGCCGCCGCCCGGGCCGCCGCGCTGCAGCCCGCCCTCCGGCGAGATGATGGCGCGGACCGAGGTGATCGAGCTGAGCTCGCGGTTCAGCTTCGCCGCCAGCTCCGGCGCGGTGATGCCGTTGAACTTGTCGGGCAGGATGGCGTTGCCGCCCCCCGAGTTGAACGAACTCGAGCTGCCGCCGCCGCCGAAGCGCGGCATCGAGAAGACGTAGCGCTGCAGCTGGCCGCTACGGACGTACTTCAGCAGCACGGCCTCGACCTGCTTGGTCGCCGCCAGCGTGTAGTCGTAGCCCGACCCTTCCGGCGCCTGGATGGAGACCTGGACGCGGCGGCGGTCTTCCTCCGGCGTCAGCTCGCGCGGCAGCACGCTGAAGACGCCCCAGGCGACGACCGCCAGACCCGCCACCAGCACGAACGCGCCGATGGAGATCACCCGCCGGCCCAGCATGCTCTCGAGCGAGGCGTGATAGGAGTTCTTCAGCCTGTGCATGGCGTTGTCGATGTTGCGCGCCAGCCAGCCCTCGCCCTTGGCGGGCCGCAGCAGCTTCGACGCCAGCATCGGCGACAGCGACAGCGCCAGCAGCGCCGAGAAGGCCACCGCCGCCGCCACCGAGACCGCCAGCTCCACGAACAGCCGGCCGATGAAGCCCGGCAGGAACATCAGCGGCGCGAACACCGAGATCAGCACGATCGTCGTCGCCACCACGGCGAAGAACACCTGCCGCGCCCCGCGCTGGGCCGCCACGATCGGCGGCTCGCCGTCGTCGATCCGTCTCTGGATGTTCTCGACCACCACGATGGCGTCGTCGACGACCAGGCCGATCGCCAGCACCAGGGCCAGCAGCGTCAACAGGTTGATGGAGAACCCGAAGGCGGCCAGGACGATGAAGGTCGACAGGATGCAGATCGGCGCGACGATCGTCGGGATCAGCGCCGCCCGGGCCGTGCCCAGGAACAGGAAATTCACCAGCGCCACGCCCAGCAGCGACAGCGCCATGGTGATCCAGACCTCCTTGATCGCCTCGCGGGTGAATGTCGTGTAGTCCACCGACACCGTCAGCTGGGTGCCCTTGGGCAGGCCGCGGTTGATCTCGGCGATCGCCTGGCGCACGCCGTCGGAGATCTCCAGGTCGTTGGCCTGGCTCTGCCGGGTGATCGCGATGCCGACCTGGTCCTCGCCGTTGGCCCGGAACCGGCGGCGGTATTCGTCGGGACCTTCCTCCACGCGGGCGATGTCGCCCAGGCGGGTGACGTAGCCCTGGCTGGCGGCGCCGCTGGCGATGTCCTTCATGACGCCCTGCGCCGCGCCGGCGCCCGTGGCGTTGCCGCCGACCGCCGCCGACGCCTGGCCGGTGGTCGCCGTCCGCGCCGGCACGACCGGCAGCTCCGCGAACTGGGCGGGGGTCGAATAGCCGCGCCGCACGCGGATGGTGAAGTCCTTGGTCGGCGCCTCCAGCGACCCCGCCGGCAGCTCCGCGTTCTGGGTCGTCAGCGCCGTCTCGACGTCCTCGACGGTGATGCCGCGCGAGGCCATGGCGTCGGGATCGAGCCAGATGCGCATGGTGTAGAACTGCGAGCCGGCGACGCCGACAGTGGCCACGCCGGGCACGGTCGAGAGCCGCTCCACCAGGTAGCGCTGCGTGTAGTCCGACAGCTGCAGCCGGTTCATCGTCTTCGACGTGAAGCTGATGAACATGATCGGTGAGGCGTCGGCGTTCGCCTTCTGAATCTGCGGCGGGTCGGCCTGTTCCGGCAGCTGGGCCGTCACCCGGCTGACCGCGTCGCGTACGTCGTTGGCGGCGGCGTCCAGGTCGCGGTCCAGCTTGAACGAGATCGAGATCCGTGAGGCCCCGTCGCGGGACGACGAGTTCACCCGGTCGATGCCCTCGATGCCCGCGACCTGGCGCTCGATCACCTCGGTGATCCGCTCCTCGATCACCTCGGCCGAGGCGCCGCGGTAGGTCGTCGAGATGCCCACCACCGGCGGGTCGACGCTGGGCAGTTCGCGCACGGTCAGCGACTGGAACGAGGCGAAGCCCACCACGCACAGGATGATGGCCGCGACCGCCGCGAAGACGGGGCGTCGGACCGAGATGTCGGAGAGCATCATGCCGCGGGCCGCTGGCTCATGGGCCGCGCTCCTGCTGCTGGGGTTGCGGCGCCGGGCACGCCGCCGGGACGCATGCCCGGCCGCCCGCCAGGACCGGCGCCCGGTCGCGCGCCCGCCGGCGCGGCTTCCGCGTCATGGCCGCCGGTGCCGCCGCCGACCGGGATGATCGAGGGACGCGGCGAGATGCGCACCGGCTGTCCGGGCTGCAGCTTGTTCAGGCCGTCGGCGACGACGCGGTCGCCCGGCTTCACGCCTTCGAGGATCTCCACATAGCCCTGCTGGCGCACGCCGGTGACGATCGGGCGCTGCTCGACCATGCCCATCGGGCCGCCCGCCCCACCGGGGTGTCTGGCATCCCACACAAAGCAGCGAAACGTGCATAAATCGGCCTGAACCGTGAATAAAACGGCCCAAGGCCTGCATAATCCAAGGAAACCGTGCGCTAACGGAGCGCG
>CBHTUE010000076.1:0-19912 GCA_966096115.1 uncultured Phenylobacterium sp. | reverse complement strand
AGACGTTGAAGCGGAAGTTCATCACGTCGCCGTCCTGGACGACATACTCCTTGCCTTCCTGGCGGAACTTGCCGGCCTCGCGCGCGCCGGCCTCGCCCTTCAGGTTGACGTAGTCGGCGTAGGCGATGGTCTCGGCGCGGATGAAGCCCTTCTCGAAGTCGGTGTGGATCACGCCGGCCGCCTGCGGGGCGGTGTCGCCCTTGTGGATGGTCCAGGCGCGGGCCTCCTTGGGACCGACCGTGAAGTAGGTCTGCAGGCCCAGCAGGTGGTAGGCCTCGCGGATCAGCTTGTTCAGGCCGGGCTCGGTGAGGCCCAGGGTCTCCAGGAATTCGGCGCGCTCGGCCGGGTCCAGCATGGCGATCTCGCTCTCGATCTGGGCGGAGATGGCGACGTGGTCGGCGCCGTCGCGGGCGGCGCGTTCGGCCACGGCCCGGGACATGTCGTTGCCGTCGGCGGCGGAGGCCTCGTCGACGTTGGAGACGTAGAGAGCGGGCTTGGAGGTCAGGAGCTGCAGCATCCGCCAGGCCTTGTCGTCCTCGGGGGAGACCTTGACCGTGCGGGCGGGCCGGCCGGCGTTCAGCTCGGTCAGGGCGGCCTGGACGAGGCGGAGGGTCTGGACGCTCTCCTTGTCGCCGGTCTTGGCGCGCTTCTCCAGGTTGACCACCCGCTTCTCCAGGCTCTCCAGGTCGGCCAGCATCAGCTCGGTCTCGATGGTCTCCAGGTCGGCCAGCGGGTCGACCTTGCCCTCGACGTGGGTGATGTCGTCGTCGATGAAGCAGCGGGCCACGAAGGCCACGGCGTCGCAGTCGCGGATGTTGGCCAGGAACTGGTTGCCCAGGCCCTCGCCCTTGGACGCGCCGCGCACCAGGCCGGCGATGTCGACGAAGTTGATCCGCGCCGGGATGATCTCCTTGGACGGGATGATGGCGGCCAGCTTGTCGAGGCGGGGTTCGGGCACGGCGACGTCGCCGGTGTTCGGCTCGATCGTGCAGAACGGATAGTTCGCGGCCTGGGCGGCGGCGGTCTGGGTGAGCGCGTTGAACAGCGTCGACTTGCCCACGTTCGGCAGGCCGACGATGGCGACTTTAAGGGCCATGGAGAGAGCGGTTCCTCAAATTGAGGCGCCGCACCTAGCACGCGACGCCGCCCGCGCGAAGCGGGCGGCGTCGCGGCGGGCCGGGTTAGTTCTGGGTTCCGACCCCGACGAAGCGCGTCGAGTCGCTGGACCGGCGGAACGCGACCACGCCGGTGTGGCCCTTGGCGGGCCCGCCGACGAACTCCAGAAGGCCCCAGCAGTCGCTTTCGCCGTCGCTGTTCGCCGCCGGCGAGCAGCTGAAGCGCAGGTTATAGGCGTCGGGCGCGGCGCAGACCCCCTGGGAGCTGAAACCCGACCCCGGAGGCGCGGTCCAACTGGCGCACTTGCCGGTGGTCGCGCCCTTGCGGCCGCTCGCGAAGGTGACGGTGTTGCTGATGCTGAACACCCGCGCGCCCTGGAACGGGCTGCCGGTGGCCGGCACGCGCAGGCCGTCGATCTGCTTGAGGGCCGACTCGAACGTGAAATTCTCGGCCGCTGCGGCGGCCGACGGGGCGAGCAGCATCGCGGCCCCCAGGGCGGCCGCCAGCGATCCAAGCCCGCGAACTGGTAGTCCCATGCCTCTCGACATCGTCGTCCTCCGTTCTTGGGGTCAGTCGTTCCAGAGGCCCGTGCCGACGCTGCCGTTCGGCCCGCTTTGCAGCGTGAAGGCGCCCGTGCGGCCCTTGAAACGGCCGGCCGTGCCGACCAGCTTGCCCCAGCAGTTCGGGCCCTGGGGCGGCGCTTCGCAGGTGAGGTTCACCTGATAGGCGTCGCCGCCGGCGCCCGTGTAGGTGCAGACCTGATTGCTGCCGAACTGCGAGCCCGGCGGCAGGATCCAGGACGCGCACTTGCCCGAGCTGTGGAGCACCTTGCCGTCCGGATAGGTCGTGTCGGTCTCGACGGCGGACACCCCGGCCCCGGCCGGCCGGCCGGTGGGCGACGGCGCCGGCAGCTGGACGCGGTCGATGGTCTTGCCGGTGGTCTTGAAGGTGAAGGTCTCCGCCTGGGCGCTGACGGGCAGCGCGAACAGGGACAGGCCGAGAAGGATGGACGCAGGCGCGAAGCCGCGAACCCGTGACGCAGGCATGTTAACCCCCCAAATTCATTGAACTTCGATCGCCCTACGCGACCATGGCCTAGGTTCCTGATCGGGCCGGTGGGGACAATGACCAATTTTGACCAGACCCCGCTGCTCAGGCGGCGGGGAGGCCGTGGAGTTCGGTCGCATGGGAGGCGGCGGCCAGGATCTGGACGAACTGGACCGCGTAGAAGAAGCGCAGCTGGTCGCGCGCGTCCTCACTGAACAGGACGACGCCGTCGGGCTCCAGCGTCGCCAGGCCCTCCTCCGCCGCCTCGTGGAACACGCGCGCGACCTGGCTGCGGGCGGCGCCACATCCGCGAGCCAGGCCGGCCATGGACACGGGGCCGGCGCGCCGGGGTGGGAACTGCGGATCGAGGCCGCTCGCCAGCAGCGTCCAGACGATGTGGTTGCCGGCGTAGGGATGAAGGAACACGCGCAGGAAGGAGAACCCCGGAGGCTCAGAGGAGAGGCCGGCGAGCGTGCCGTCGGCGTGGACGCGGCCGTAGGTCTGCCGCGCTTCGACCGCCTCCGGCCCCAGCAGCGCCGAGATGCCGGGCGCGAGCCAGCTTGCCGCGGCCAGCGAGGCCACGAAGTGGCGGTCCCAGGCGGCCAGGTACGCAGGGCTCGGGAGGTAGCGGTCGGGGCCGTGCGTGGCCGCCCGCCGCTCCAGGTAGCCGCAGTGCTGCAGGAACTGCAGCAGGGCCCGCGCGCGGCCGGGACTGAGCAGGCCAGAACGGCCGCACACCGCCTTAAGGCGCGGCAGGGTCAGCCCTCCGTCCTCATGCAGCGCGAAACCCCACATGGCGGCGACGTAGCGGCCGGCATCCTTGAAGATCCCGTCCAGCACCCGGTCCGACGCGGCCAGCTCGAGCATGCCGGACGCCAGCGCCCGCGACGCCGCCGCGAACCCGGGGTGCTCGGCCACACGGGAGACCGAGCCGAAGAGGTCGGACGCGGCGCCTTTCCAGGAGGCGAGCTCTTCACGTTGCGACAGCATGGCCGCCCCTGAGCATTCCTGATCACAGCGTCACCGTTTGGCGCCGGCGTCCAGCAACCGGCGTGATCCCACCTGCAACTCCCGCGACTTTACGTTGCGTCACAGCGTTGCGGGGGGGCGATCGCAGGAGGATTCAACCGATGCCTGCGCCCGTCACGGCGCGGCGCTGCACCCGGCCGACGTGGCGGCGGGGCCGCTAGCCCTCGGCGACGGCCTTCGCGGCCAGGTCGCGCCAGTGTTGGGCTTCCTTGCGGAAGTGGCCTCGCAGCCGGGTCATCCGGCGGTCGAGTTCGGCGACGATGTCGCGGGCCTCGGCCTGGCGGCCCTGGCGGGCCAGGAACGCGCCGTAGCGCGCCATACCCTCGAAGCCCGGCATGCGTTCCGAGGCGTTCCGCAGGAACTGCTCGGCCTCGCTGTTGCGACCGACCGCTTCGTAGGCGCGCCCGAACGCCAGGGTGGCGACGGGCGTGTGGCCCTCGGGCTCGGCGGTAAGGCGCTCCAGCACCGAGATCGCCTCGGCGCCGCGGCCGAGCTCGAGCAGGGCCTTGGCGCGTCCGAGCAACAGGGCCGGGTCCTCGGTGTGGATACCCTGGGCCGCGGCGTGGAACAGACGCTCGGCCTCATCGAATTTGCCGAGCTCGGCGGCGGCGTGGGCCAGCCGCGACTGGTTGCGAACCGTGGGGGTTTCCTCGAACGCGGCCTTGGCCTCGCGGTACTCGCGGGTCGGGTCCAGGGTCTCACGCGCGGCGGCCTGAAGTCGTCGCACGCCCGTGCCGCGCATCTGTTCCGGCAGGACGATCGCCACGACGTAGACGATCGCGCCGATCGGCTGGAACACCAGGATGATCCACATCCAGAACATTTCGCGGCCCGTCCGGACCACGTGCACGCACAGCCCCACACAGGCCAAGAGCCAGAGGCCGACCATCCACAGGGGGAAGATCGACAGCAGCGTACCCATCGGCCTATTCCCCCCGCGCCTGCTTGCGCGGGTCGAGCTTCTCGGCCGGCGCCAGGCGCATCACTTCGGTCTGATACTTCTCATCCTCGCCCATGGCGAGCAATGGCGCGGCGTCCGCGCAGGCGGCGAGCAGGGGCTCGACCCACTTCAGGTCGGCCTTGTGGAAGTCCGAGAGCACGTGGCCGTGGACCAGGTCCTTGTCGCCCGGATGGCCGGTACCCAGCCGCGCGCGGCGGAAGTAGGGGCCGACCTGGGAGGTGATCGAGCGGACGCCGTTGTTGCCGGCCGCGCCGCCGCCGGCCTTCATGCGGAAGCGGCCGGGGGCCAGGTCGATCTCGTCGTAGAACACCACGAGGTCAGATGGGTCGATCTTGAAGAACTTCAACGCCTCGCCGACGGCGCGGCCGCTCTCGTTGTAGTAGCCCTGGGGCTTGAGGATCAGGGTGCGGACCGGGCCGTTCGGCGTGTCGATGGCGCCCTCGGACACCGCGGCATGAAACCGCGAACGCGCCGCGGGGAAGCCCCAGCGGCGCGCGATCTCGTCCACGGCCATGAAGCCGATGTTGTGTCGGTTCTTCGCGTAGGTGGGCCCGGGATTGCCCAGGCCCGCAATGAGCAGCATCGGCCGCCCTCGCCGCGGGGAGGATTACTCCTCGCCGCCCTCGGCCGCTTCGCCCTCGCCCTCGGCCTCTTCCGTGCCGCTACGCGACATGGCGATCGAGGCGACCACCAGGTCGCCGTCCAGGGCGGCCGTCACCTTCGCGGGGAGTTTCAGGTCGGACACGCGCACCGAGTCGCCGATTTCGAGGCCCGTCAGGTCGACCACGATCTCTTCCGGGATCGAGTCGGCGTGGCAGGATACGGTCACGGTGTGGAGAACCACGCCCAGGGTCGCGCCGCGCTTCAGGCCCGGGCTCTCGTCCTGGTGGGCGAAGTGCACGGGCACCTCGATCTTGATCTCCTGGTGCGCGTCGACCCGGTACAGGTCGAAGTGCCACGGCTCATCGGTGACCGGGTGCATGTCGATCGCCTTGGCGATGACCGGCTGGGTCTCCTTGCCGTACTTCAGGGTCACCAGGTGACCCAGCAGCTTGCCGGTGTAGAGCGCCTTGCGGAACTCGTTGGACCGCACCGCGATCGCCACCGGGTCCTTGTCGCCACCGTAGAGCACGCCCGGGACCATGCCGGCGCGGCGGGTGTCGCGCGCGCCGCCGGTGCCGGTGCGCTCGCGGACTTCAACGTTCAAAACGATCTCGGCCATGGCCTTGCCTCAAAACGAAACCGCCGCGCGACTCGCGCGCGGCGACGAAGGTCGTACCCGAAGTGGGTCGAAAGGGTGCGCGTAGATACACAAAAGGCCCCGTCAACGCAACGGCCCGGCTGCGGCTTCTTCGCAGGCCGCCTCAGGCCTTCTTGCGGGCCTTCTTCTTGGGCGGTGGGGCCTTCTTGGGCACATAGCTCTTGGCGATCGACTTGGCGTCGGGCACGAACCGGGCTTCGACGGGCTCGGTCAGGCCGGAGGCTTTGATCATGCAGCGGCCGGTGTCCATCATCGCGTGCTGGCCCAGGCAGAAGACGTCTTCGTAGTGCGGCCGGGCCACGGCGAGGCACTGGTAGAGGTTGAGCTTCGCCATGTTCATGCAGCGCCCGACGTTGGGTTCGCTCATCAGGCCGAGGATCAGATCGATGTTGGCGTCGCCGGCTTCGCCGAGGGCGGCCAGGGCCGCGATCGCCAGGCCGCGCACCACCGTCGGCGTATAGGGCGGCGCGGCGGCGTTCGGCGCGAGGCTCATCGGCGCGGCGCCGACCGCGGCCTGCGTCAGGCGCGCGGTCTCGTCCACGTCGGCCAGCATCGCCGCCGAGGACAACTGCTTGGCGCCGCTCAGCCGCACGTCGCGGTCGGCGACGTCGGTCTTGGACCAGGGTTGCTTTTGGATGTCGTAGGCGGCCTGCTTGACCCGCTTGCCGTCGTCGTAGAGCGCCTGCGCCTCGCCGCCGAGGGTGGCCACCACGAGCCCGGCGGCGTTCTGAGCGCCGGGGATGCCCAGCACATAGGCCGGGTCCTTAAGGATTTCGTAGGCGATCTGCTGGCGCTGGGTGCGGTCCTTCACATAGACGCGCACGCCCTCGACGAAGGTCCTGTCCTGCAGGGCCACGACGGCGGCATAGGCCATGGCGCCGCGCACCATCTGGTCCGGCTCATAGGCCGCGCCGGTCTGCAGCGAACGGGCGACGCCGGGGCCGTCGGCGAAATCCGGTGTGATCCCGGTGGCCCGGACCATGTACGCGCGGTAGGCGCTGGCCATCGAAACCAGCCTCGGGGCCAGGGTGATGCTGGGCGCCGGCGGCGGGGGTGGCGGCGGCGGCACGACGACCTTCCGCGGCTTGCCCTCGCTATAGCCGGCAATCATGAGCCCGACGGCGAGCGCGACGAGGCGAAGCGGAATACGGTGCGACATCAGGCGGCTTTCCCCCTCTTGCGAGTGGACAGATCGAATCTTCGCCCCCGAAGACGCCAGCCTTAGCCGGGTCCGGCGTGCGCGGGCAAGCGGGGCCGCGGGCGTCAGTCGAACAGTTTCGACACGCTTTCTTCGTTGGCGATGCGGCGGATCGCCTCGCCGATCAGCGCCGCGCAGCTGACGTAGCGGATCTTCGGCGTGTCGCCGCCGACCCGCTCCGGCGCGGGGATCGAGTCGGTCATCACCAGTTCCTTGAGCACGGAGGACTCCACGCGCTCGACGGCGCCGCCGGAGAGGACGCCGTGGGTGACATAGGCCGAGACCTCGACCGCGCCGCCGTCGATCAGGGCCTGCGCGGCGTTACAGAGGGTGCCGCCCCCGTCGATCATGTCGTCGAACAGGATGCAGCGGCGGCCGGCCACGTCGCCGATGATGTTGGCCACCTCGCTCTTGCCGGGGCCCGAGCGGCGCTTGTCGACGATGGCGAGCTCGGTGTTGAGCCGGCTGGCGACCGCCAGGGCGCGGACGACGCCGCCGACGTCGGGCGAGACGATCAGCAGGTCCTTGGGCTTGTTGTAGTTTTCCTTGATGTCGTTCGCCAGCAGCGGCGCCGACACGAGGTTGTCGACCGGAATGTCGAAGAAGCCCTGGATCTGGCCGGAGTGCAGATCCATCGACAGCACCCGGTCGGCGCCGGCGCGGGTGATCAGGTTGGCCACCAGCTTGGCCGAGATCGGCGTGCGGCCGCCGGTCTTCCGGTCCTGGCGCGCGTAGCCGAAGTAGGGGGTCACCGCGGTGATCCGCTTGGCCGACGCCCGCTTGAGCGCGTCGATGCAGACCAGCAGCTCCATCAGGTGGTCGTTGGCCGGGAAGCTGGTGGACTGCAGGATGAAGACGTCCTCGCCGCGGACGTTCTCGTCGATGGTGACCCAGACCTCGTTGTCGGCGAACCGTTTCACCTGCGCGCGGGTCAGCGGCACATCCAGATGGGAGGCGACCGCCTGGGCGAGCGTACGATTCGAGTTGCCGGCCAGCAGCTTCATCGGATCTCCCAAGTCGGTAATGCGCGGGCTTCTAGCAGGGCATTGGCCCGAGTCCAGCCCGCAGCGCTAGAGCAGGGTTACCTCCGTCTGAAAGTCGGGACCCACATCACGTTCCAGCGGGTGATCCGATGCCGTTGCGGAAAGGGGTGTGTGCCGGTGCTTTCCGCTCAGACGACCGTGATCGCCGACAGCAGACGCCCGTAGTCCGGCTCGCCCAGTCTGAAGGCGCGGCGGTTGGAGAAGAACAGGTCGGGCTCGGCGCAGGTGTCGCGCCCGATCCACTCGCAGGCGGCGATCCCGGCGGCCTGCAGGCGACCCAGCACGAAGGCGGGCAGGTCGAACTGACGCTTGTCCGGCGTCTCGCCGGCGGAGAAGAACCGTTCGTACGCCGGGTCGAAGTGGGTGAAGCGGGCGACGTACTCCAGGCCGACCTCGTAGGAAGCGGGGCCGATGCAGGGGCCGATCGCCGCGACAATTCGCTCGCGCCGGGCGCCCAGGGCCTCCATCCGCGCGACGGCGGCCTCAGCGACGCCGGTCAATGCGCCCTTCCAGCCGGCGTGGGCGGCGGCCACGACCCGGGCCTCGGCGTCGGCCAGCAGGATGGGCGCGCAGTCGGCCGCCAGCGCCCCGCAGACGACACCGGTGGTGGCGGTGGCGACGCCGTCGCCCTGCGGCGGGCCGGCCGGCCAGGGGCCGTCGGCGGCGAAGACGGTGGCGGAGTGGACCTGGTAGGCGGTGACCAGCTCGCCGCCCAGGTGGGCGGCGGCGCGGGCGCGGTTCTCGCGCACGGCCTCAGGGTCGTCGTCGGAGCCGACGCCCACGTTGAGGCTGGCGTAGAGCCCCTCGCTGACGCCCCCCTGGCGGGTGAAGAAGGCGTGGCGGATCCCCGGGAGGTCGAGAAGCGGAGACGTGAGGACGGGGAGGTCGGCCATGCGTGTTCATATCGCGCGCACCACCCGCCTCGTCATCCCCCGGCTTGTCCGGGGGACCCATTAGGCGGGGGCGGTGGCTCTTTCGCTCCGCGGCGCCGCTCGCGGGCCTTTCCGAGAAGGTCGGTGTGAATGGGTCCCCCGGACAAGCCGGGGGATGACGGGTGATTTCTGGGGGGTCGGGATCAGGCGTCTTCGAACGCCGGTGGGATCCAGTCGGGGGAGAACAGGCAACAGGCCTTGAACAGGTCGCCCATCTGGTCGCCGCCGACCAGCCTGTGCAACTGGCGACCGATGACGGGGGCCTTGTCGGGCCGGGCGCGGACCAGGGCCTCGGCGCGCTCGCCGATGCCCATCCGGGCCAGGAACTGAGCCTGGGTGAGGAGCGCCGTGGCGGCGCCGGCGCTCGCGGCGGCGGCCATCACCGCGGGGAAGTCGGCCCAGACGGTCAGGTCGGCCTCACCGGCGCAGGTGAGGGGATCGACCTTCTCGTGCGCCTTGAGCGCCTGCAGCGTGTCGCCGAAGCCGGGCAGGTCGCGGCCATAGTCGATGAGCAGGGCGGCGCCGCCGTCGAGGACCACGCGCTCGCCGATCTCCTGGCCCAGCGCCTCCTGTGGCGCGGAGTGTTCGAGGATGGCGCCTTCGTTCGCCTCGGGCATCGGGCGGCCGACGGGACCGGCGAGGCCGTAGCCCAGCGTCCCGTCCGCGCGACCGGCGACCACCCGCTCGGCCCAGCCGACGCCGGTGCGGATGAACTGGCGGGCGGGCAGGCAGTCCAGGAGCTCGTTGGCGACCAGCAGCAGCGGCTCGCCGTCCGGGACCTCGGCCAGCGTGCGCGCCCAGCGCACGCGATCGCCCAGGCGGTCGCGCTGCCGCGCCCGCAGCGGCTCGGAGGTCTCCACCAGCCAGATGTCGGCCGCCTCGAGGAATTCGGGCAGGGCGCGGGCGGCGCGGATCAGGTCGCTCATCAGCGTCCCGTCGCCGGGGCCCATCTCGACCAGCCGCACCGTCTGCGGTTCGCCCATCAGCCGCCAGGCCGAGGCGGCCCAGACGCCGATCAGCTCGCCGAACATCTGGCTGACCAGCGGCGCCGTGATGAAGTCGCCCGCCGCGCCCAGGGCCGGCCGCGTGGCGTAGTAGCCGGCCTGTGGGTCGTGCAGGCAGGCGGCCATGTACTGGGCGATGGTCAGCGGCCCGGTCTGGGCGATCTGCGCCGCCAATCTCTCCGCCAGCGAGGCGCTCACGCAGGCCCGTGCGCGGGCTCACCGGCATCGGCGGTCGGCGCGTCGGGCATCGGTTCGCGCATCCCGCGCCAGATCAGGAAGAGGCCGCCCAGCAGCATCGGGATCGAGAGGATCATGCCCATGGTCAGGCCGTACGGGAAGTTCGGCATGCCGGCGTCCGGCTCGCGCACGGTTTCGATCACGATGCGGAAGATGCCGTAGAACAGGACGAACATGCCGGTGATCACGCCGCGCCGGTTGCCCAGCTTGGCGCTGTGGGTCGCCCAGCGCAGGATCACGAACAAGACCAGCCCCTCGACGGCGGCCTCGTAGAGCTGGCTGGGATGGCGCGGGAGGCTGCCGGCGGGGCAGCTGCCGTAGGTCTTCATGATCTGCTCGTTGCAGAACACCATGCCCCAGGGCCGGTCGGTCACCCGCCCCCAGAGCTCGCCGTTGATGAAGTTGGCGATGCGGCCGAGGAAGTGGCCGATCGGATAGGTGGCGGCGACCACATCGGCGACGCGCAGCAGGTCCAGCTTGTTGCGCCAGGCGAAGAGGATCATGGCGATCGAGACCCCGATCACCCCGCCGTGGAAGCTCATCCCGCCTTCCCAGACGCGGAATATCCCCAGGAAATCGGTGGTGAGCATCGCGGGCGTGTAGAAGATCACGTGGCCCAGCCGGCCGCCGACGATGACGCCCAGCGCAATCCACAGGATCAGGTCGTCCATCTGCAGCGGCGTGAAGGGCGCCCCGCGCCGTTCCCACAGCCGCGGGTTCTTCAGCAGGCCCGTGGCGTATCGCCACCCCAGCAGGATGCCCGCGACGTAGGCCAGCGCGTACCAGCGGATCGCCAGCGGGCCGAGGGTCAGGGCGCCCAGGCGCCAGGGGCCGAAGCTGAGCGCCCAGGGCCCGATATGGACGATGGGGTCGATGTTCGGGAAAGGCAGTGACACGGCGGCTCCGGCGTTCCGCGCGCATCCCGCCAAAGTGGCAGCCGGTTTGGCGATGAGGATGCGCGCAACCAAACGTAGACGAGCCTGCTTCTCCGGATTGCTTTGCAATCCGGACAGGCTCTTCGCCTTGATCTAGATGAGAAGCCCTTCGCTTTCATCCCCCGAGCCGCCATATAGAGACGCAGGACGGGCCACTTTTGGCCGGAAGACTTGGAATGCAGACCCAGAACCCTATCCTCGACGAGATCGCCAAGCTGACCACCGCCGCCATGGGCCTGGCCCAGGCCGCCGGCGACGAAGCCAAGGCCGCCTTCCGCAGCCAGACCGACCGCATGGTGGCCGAGATGGACCTGGTGCGCCGCGAGGACCACGACGCCCTCAAGGCCGAGGTGGCCGCCCTTCGCGCGGAGCTGGAAGCGCTGCGCGCGGCCAAGCCGGTGCGGAAAACCGCGCCCAAAGCCTCCAAGTGATTGTGACTAGGACACACGCCAAGCGAAAGCCGCTCGCCCGTGACAAGAACTCGCTGACACCGGGCGCGCGAATAGCGCTAGGGTCGGTTTTGCGGACGATTCGGGGGCGGCGTTCCGTCCTCGGTCCGAGTCGAAAGGGGTCGTAATGGACACCTCCCAGACGGATGACCAGGTCGTCCTGACGAACGATCCCCTCGACGTTGTCGAGCATGTCCTGACCGCGGAGAATCTTCCGTTCGACCGTACGGATGACGGCGACCTCGCCTTCACCCTGGCCGGCGACTGGAAAGACTACGAACTGTGGTTCGCGTGGCGTCCCGAGGGCGACACCCTGCAGCTGTGCCTGAGCATGGACCTGGCGGTGCCGAAGGCACAGCGCCAGACCGCTCAGGAACTGATCGCCACCATCAACCCGCGCGTCTGGCTGGGCCATTTCGAGCTGTGGGAAGAGGGCGAGATCATCTTCCGGCACGGCATGGCCTTGATGACGGGCGAACAGCCCAGCCTGGCGCAGGCCGCGGCGATGATCGACGTGGCCGTGGAGGCGGCCGACCGGTTCTTCCCGGCCTACGACTTCCTCCTGCGCGGCGCCAAGACCCCGCAGGAAGCCATCGCCGCCTGCATGTTCGAGACCGTCGGCGAGGCCTGATCGTTCCTCCAACGCGTGTCATCCCGGTTTTGCGAAGCAAAGACCGGGACCCATAAGCGCCTGATCCATCCTAGCTAACCCTGCGCCATCGGCGTTTATGGGTCCCGGTCTTTCTCGTGCCGCGAAAACCGGGATGACACCCGGGGTGTGGCGGTTAGTTTGCACCGATGATCACTCCGATCCTGATGCTGGGCGCCGGCCGGATGGGCGGGGCCATGATCGAGGGCTGGCTGGCCTCGAGCGCGTTTGCCGGCGCCGAACTGATGATCCGCGATCCGCAGCCGGGCGCATCGGCGCTGAAGGCGGCGGAGGCGGGCGCCGTGCTCAATCCGCCGGACTCCGACCTGGCGCGGGCCGCCACCGTGGTGCTGGCCGTCAAGCCGCAGCTATGGCGCGAGGCGGCCGGCGAAACCGCGCCCTGGCTGGGCTCGGCGGCGGTGATCGTCTCCATCGCGGCCGGGGTGAAATCGCACGACATCGCCAAGGCGTTCGGCGGCCGCTGCGTGGCGCGGGTGATGCCGACCACGGCCGCGGCGATCGGCCAGGGCACCGCCAGCCTGTTCGCCGACGACCCGGCGGCGCTGGCCCGCGCGCACGCGCTGTTCGAGCCGCTGGGCGCGGTGGTGGACCTGACCGACGAGGCGCTGATGCACGCGGCGACGGCCGTGTCGGGCTCGGCGCCGGCTTATCTCTATGCGTTCATCGAGGCCCTGGAAGCGGCGGGGGCTTCGGCCGGGCTGTCGCCGAGGGACGCGCAGCGGCTGGCGCGCTCGACCCTCACCGGCGCGGCGGCGCTGTTGGCCAAGGGCAAGGACGAGCCGGCGGAGCTGCGCCGCCAGGTGACCTCGCCGGGCGGCACCACCGAGGCGGCGCTGAACGTGCTGCTGAGCGATAGCGGCCTGCCGCCGCTGCTGCGCGAGGCGGTGGCTGCGGCCGTGCGGCGCTCGAAGGAGCTGGGGGCCTAACCCCGGCGCCAGGTCTGCGCCTGGCAGACGACCAGGATGCAGCCCTCGACCTTGAGCGTACCGTTGGGGTTCAGCGAAATCCTGGAGTCGTAGGTCTTGCCGGTGTTGGGGTCGTAGATCTTGCCGCCGGTCCAGCGGCCGCGCGCCGCCTGCTTGAAGTTCCAGATCATCGGCATGCCCATGATGGGGCGGGACTGGAGCGCCGCGTCGGGATTGTGGGTGTCCTTGGCGGTCGCGTTGGCGGGGTCCTTCAGCCAGGAGATATTGCCGCACATCAGGTTCGGCTTGCCGGGGCAGGGCGCGATCCTGACCTTGCCGGTCGCGGCCTGGGTCAGCCACTCGCCCTCCACCGGATCGGCGGCCAGGGCCGGCGCGGCGGCGAGGGTGAGACCGGCGGCGAGGGCGATAGCGCGCATGGGAGGTCCTTGTGTCGTGGCGCCGGAAGCTCGGACGTGAGGCGTGAACTGTCGATGAACGCGGTTACCCCGGGAGCCTGACGACGGCGCGCAGGCCACCCAGCGGCGAGCGGGCCAGCGAGATGTCGCCGCCGTGGCCGCGGGCCACGTCGCGGGCGATGGCGAGGCCCAGGCCGACCCCCTTGGTGTTCTGGTTGCGGCTCTCGTCCAGGCGGGCGAAGGCCTTGAAGGCTTCCTCATACTGCTCGGCCGGGATGCCGGGGCCGTCGTCGTCGACCATGATCTCCAGGCCGCCGCTGGGCAGGCGGCGCGCCGCCACCTCGACGGTCTCGCCGTGGGCGGCGGCGTTCATCACCAGGTTGGCCAGCGCCCGCTTCAGCGCGTTGGGCCGCACCGTGGCGGTGAGGTCGGGGTCGGCGGAGACCTTCACCCGCGCGCCCACCCGGCGCGCGCCCTCGCACACGGTGTCGATCAGCGGTCGTACGCGCACCGGCTCGGAGCCCTCGGCGCTCTCGCCGCGGGCGAAGGCCAGGTACTCGTCGACCATGTGCTCCATCTCGGCCAGGTCGCGCTTCATGTCGGCCGTGCGGCTGGTGGGCTCGGCCAGCGCCAGGGTGAGTTTCAGGCGGGTCAGCGGCGTGCGCAGGTCGTGGCTGACCGAGGCCAGCAGCGCCGTGCGCTGTTCGATGTGGCGCTGGATGCGGCCGCGCATGTCGAGGAAGGCGGTGGCGGCCTGGCGCACCTCCTTGGCCCCATGCGGCTTGAAGGCTGGACTGTCGTCGCCGCGGCCGAAGGCTTCCGCCGCGCTGGCCAGCCGCTCGATGGCGCGGACCTGGTTGCGGATGAACAGGAGCGCGATGGCGGTCAGCAGCACGGTCGCCACGGTCATCCAGAGGACGAAGATGTGGCCCTGGGTGGCGAAGGCCCGCTCGCGCGGCGCCAGGATCCGGAGCACCCCGCCGTCCACCGCCACGCGGATGTCGACGTAGGCCGGGTAGCGGGTGGTGTCGAACCAGAAGGGGTTGTCCAGCCGTTCGGTCAGCGCGCGGTTCAGCGACCGGTCGATCGGGGCGAAGAACGGCTCGAACAGCACCGGCGGGTCGCGGCGGGTCAGCGGCAGGCTGCGGCCGGGCTGCAGGGCGATGGAGAGGCTCATCGACTCCTCGGCCCGCTGCGACAGGCGCGCGAAACTCTCGGGGCTGGGGTCCTCCTTGTAGCTCTCGACCGCCCAGGCGATGTCGCCGGCCAGGCCCTCGGACAGCCGCGCGGTCACCGTCTGCCAATGGGCGTCGAAGAACACGTAGGTGACCGCTATCTGCATCAGGGCCACGGGCAGGACGATGATCAGCAGCGACCGTGCAAACAGCGTCGCCGGCAGCCGCCGCTTCAGCCAGCGGATCAGGACCTTGAAGGACGACGGGAGTTTCATCAGTCCGGCGCCAGCCTGTAGCCGACGCCGCGTACGGTCTGCAGGTAGCGCGGCGTCTTGGGATCGTCCTCGATCTTACGCCGAAGCCGGGTGACCTGCACGTCCACGGCGCGGCCGGAGGGGTCGACGGACCCGCGGGCCAGTTCGAGGCGGTCGACCGGTTCGTGCGGCGTGCGGGCCAGTTGGCGCAGAAGGGCGATCTCGGCCTCGGTCAGGCGCACGCTCTCGCCGGCGCAGGTGAGTTCGCCGCGGTCGGGGTCGAAGGCGCAGCGGCCCATGGAAAGCACCGCCCCGGCCTGCGGCTTGTCGCTGGAGCGGCGCAGGATCGCCTCGATGCGCAGCAGCAGCTCTTCGGGCTCGAACGGCTTGCCGAGGTAGTCGTCGGCGCCCAGCTTCAGCCCTTCGATACGGTCGCCGGATTCGGTGCGGGCGGTCAGCATCAAGACCGGCGTGCGCCCCGGCGCGCCGCGCTGTTCGCGCAGCCAGCGGGTCAGCGAGAAGCCGTCCTCGCCCGGCATCATCACGTCGAACACCGCCAGGTCGAAGTCCAGCGTCGCCAGCAGCCGGCGCGCCGGCGCCCCGCCCGCCGCGGCGGTCACGCGGAACCCGGCGCGGGTGAGGTACTCCTTCAGGAGTTCGCGGATGCGGTCGTCGTCATCGACGATCAGCAGGTGGCGGGCCCGCGGCGGGGCGTCGGAAAGGCTCACGGGCGGTCTCCGCCGGCTCTGCGGCGGCGCACCCTAGCGCAGGGGATATCGGCCGCGCCACTCATGCGGCCGTGGCCTGCGCGCCGCCCAATTCGTTTGACGCGCGGCGGCCAGGCGGGTTCAAGGGGCATTCCCGAAAGGAGGTCGCACCCTCATGTCTCTCGTTCCCTTCGACGACCGCGATGGATGGATCTGGCTGGATGGCCAGTTCGTGCCCTGGCGCGAGGCGACGGTGCACGTACTCACCCACGGCCTGCACTATGCGTCGGCCGTGTTCGAGGGAGAGCGGATGTATGGGGGCGAGATCTTCGAGCTGACGGCGCATACCGAGCGTCTGTTCAAGTCCGCGGAGATCCTGGACTTCAAGATCCCGTTCACGGTGGCCGAGATCGACCAGGCCTGCAAGGACGTGTGCGCCCGCAACGGCCTGACCGACGCCTACATCCGCCCGATCGCCTGGCGCGGTTCGGAGATGATCGGGGTCTCAGCCCAGAACACCAAGATCCACGTCGCCGTCGCCTGCTGGGAGTGGCCGTCCTACTTCTCGCCCGAGGAGAAGGCCAAGGGCATCCGGCTCACCTGGGCGAAGTACAAGCGCCCGAGCCCGGAGACCGAACCGGTCCACGCCAAGGCCACCGGCCTCTACATGATCTGCACCATCTCCAAGCATGCCGCGGAGAAGGAGGGCTACACCGACGCGATGATGCTCGACTACCGGGGCTACATCGCCGAGAGCACGGGCTCGAACGTGTTCTTCATCAAGGACGGCGTGATCCATACGCCGACGCCCGACTGCTTCCTGAACGGCATCACCCGCCAGACGGTGATCAAGATCGCCCGGTCGAAAGGGTTCGAGGTGGTGGAGCGGCACATCCAGCCGGAAGAGCTCGCGACGTTCTCGGAGTGCTTCGTGGTGGGCTCGGCCGCCGAGGTCACGCCGGTGGCGGAGATCGGCGAGTACCGCTTCCGCCCGGGGAACATGTCGCTCAGCCTGATGGACGACTATGCCAAGCTGGTCCGGCGCGAGCTGGTGGCGGCCTAGGTCGGATTAGCTGCTCCCCCGCGCAGCGGGGGAGGAGCGTGTCTGACCTTACGCCAGCACGGCGTAGGGGCGCGGGTGGGGTTCGCCGCGGCTGAGGTAGACCAGGCCAACGACACAGCGGACGCCGAACCAGACCATCGGGATCGTCCAGATCAGGCCGGCCGCGCCCATGAACAGGAAGCCCAGGCCGAAGGCCAGCACCAGGGGCACGCCGATGGCGAAGATCACGCCGCCGACCACGCCGGCCGCGATCGCCAGCATGAGGAAGCCCCAGAAGGTCCGGATCAGGTAGGTGAAGTGCGTCCGCATGTCCGGCCCGGCCATGGCCTGCTGGCTGTGGGCGATGATCGCGCCGACAATGGTCGTCAGGCCGCAGGTCGCAAAACCCAGCAGATACAGCGCATAGGCCACCGCCGGCATCGTCTTGTCTTCGGTGCGGTAATAGTCGGTCATCGTCGGGTGTCTGGTCCTCCCATGCCCAGCAGCGGGCGTGACAGAAATGGACCCTCGCCGCGGTCACGAAAAGACGTAACCGCGTTACAAATTGCTCACCCGCGCTCGAGCACGATCTCCACCCCCGCGCCGACCGCGTCGGGGGCGAGCGCCAGGGGCTTCTCCACGCGGACGCGGGCCCGGGTGACACGGCTGTCGGCCAGGCAGCGCTCGGCCAGGCGGTGGGCGAAGGTCTCGACCAGGTGCAGGTGACCTTCAGCGGCCACGGCCTGGGCGGCCTGCAGGATGGTCTCGTAGTTGACGGTCTCGGCCAGCCGGTCCGAGCCGTCGGTGGGCACGTCGACCTCCACGTCGACGATCAGCGGCTGCACGCGGCCGATCTCGTGGCGGTAGACGCCGATTTCGGCCTGCACCTTCACCCCGGTGACGAACACCCTGGAGGCGACGACGCGGGCCCCGCTCATCGGCGGCTCCAGGCGTCGGCGGGGAGGAGGTCGTTGAGGCTGGCGTCGGGTCGGGTCGCCCAGTCGCCGGGCGCCCAGCCGCCCAGCGCGGCCAGGTCGGCGGCGGTAACGGTGACGGCGTTGGTGGGCGTCTCCTGCACGGTCAGTTCGTCGACCGCGAACAGGCCTTCGGGGCCCAGCATCGCCTCCAGCTTGCGGAAGAAGGCGATCGCCAGGGCCTCGGTGGTCGGGTCGCCGCGGAAGACCATGATGCGGGTGAGCTGGTTGGGCTCCTCGCGCTGGAAGTAGCCCAGCAGCGGATCCTCGCCGTTGAGCTGCAGGGCGTGGTCCACCCAGCCGTCGATCCAGGCGTGCCAGTCTCCCTTCGCCTGGGCGAACGAGGCGGTCATGTTGGCGGCCCCCAGCGCCATGGCGGTCAGCGGGCGCAGGCGGATCGTGACGACCTCGTCGTGGCCGTGCGGCGTCAGGCACTTCGACGAGGCGTCGTGCAGGAGGCGGTGCGCCATGGAGTACCGGCGCGAGAAGCTCAGCCGGACCATGGGGAAGGCGCGTCTCCTTGAATGGGGGCGCCCCAATAACGCCGTCGCGCTGTTAGCGAAAGCTTTTCCCTCGCAGCGCCGCCGAGCCTCTCCTCCCCCTACGGGTGAGGAGAGCGATCGTGGGGGTCAGACTTCGTCGTCGAACGCGATGTCGCGGCCGCGGCGCAGCAGGCTCTCGCCGCCGTCCAGCGTGAGGATCTGGCCGGTGTAGGCCTCGCTCTCGAGCAGGAAGCGCAAGGCGCGGCGCAGGCCGGCGACCGAACTGGTGAGCCCCAGCGGCGTGGCGGCCGCGCCGCGGGCATAGTCGTCATCGCTTTGCACGCCGCTCGGCAGGGTGAGGCCCGGCGACAGGCCGCAGACGCGGATGCGCGGGGCCAGCGCCAGGGCCAGCGCCGGGGTCAGTCCGGCCAGCGCCACCTTGCCGGCGGTGTAGGAGAAGTAGTCCGGGTTCGGCGAGGCGACCTTCTGGTCGAGGATGTTGACCACCACACCCTTCATCTGCGCCGGCAACAGGCGGGCGAAAGCCTGGATCAGGAAGATCGGCGCGGTCAGGTTGGCGGCCAGGTGGTCGGCCCAGCCCTGGGGGGTGAGGTCCGCTAGCGTGTCGTACTCGAACCGCGAGGCGTTGTTCACCAGCACCTCGACGGGGCCGAGAACGCGCGTGGCCTCTTCGAGCAGGGCCGCGCAGGCGTCCGGCGTCGCGAGGTCGGCGTGGATCGCCGCGGCGCGGCCGCCGGCGGCCTCGATCCGGGCCGCCAGGGCCCGGGCCTCGTCGGCGCCGCCGCGGTGGTGGATCGCCACGGCATAGCCCATGGCCGCCAGTTCCTCGACCAGGCCGGCGCCGATCCGCCGCGCCGCGCCGGTGACGACGGCGGTGTTCACGGCGCCCGCTTCCGGAACCACTCCACGCCGGCGGCCTTCGCCTCGGGGAAGATGTCGGGCTTCAAGATCTTCAACCGGCAGGCTTCGACCAGCGGGTCCTCGAACACGAAGTCGGCGAGCCCTTCCAGCAGGGCCTCCAGCAGGTCGACGTGCTCCCGTTGCGCCCAGGTCGCCAGGTGATCGCGCACCCGGTCATAGTCCAGGTAGCCGGAGCCCGTGGCCGGGTCGAACGGCGTGGTGGTGTAGAGCTGCACGCTGACCAAAAGGCGGTTGGGGCGCGCGGGATGCCGTTCCCACGGATGCAGCCCGCAGCGGACGCGGACCTCCACGTCCTCGAGAATCGAAGTCTGGCTGTCAGGAAGCGCGCGCCAATCCATGGTCGGGGATACTGCGGCGCGACCGCGGCTCAGTCGAGGCGGCCGAACTCATAGAGGTTCAGCGCGGCCATGACGGCGATGAAGGCGGCGATCATTCCGATGGCGAGCATGCGGACTCCGAAGGCTTGACGCTTGCGGCTTTAGACGCGCCCATGCGGTCCGGCAAGTTCGCTGTCGCGCATCCGTTGCGCTTTATCGGCAAGTTCCCCCGATCCATGGGCGGTCGCCGATGGCAACGAGCGACGAATGATCGGGTCTGACGCAGCGTTGGGGCTTCCCCCCTGATCGCTGATCACTAAAATGGTTGTTTGAATGGTGGGGCGACGGTCGGCCCCGGAAGACCAACTCAGAAGATCGCCAGGAGGACGTCTATGCGCGAGTACCTCAAGTTCTACATCAACGGTGAATGGGTCGATCCGGCCGAGGGCCTGAAGACGCTGGACGTCGAGAACCCCGCCACCGAACAGGTCGCCGGCAAGATCGCCATGGGTTCGGCCAAGGACGTCGACAAGGCGGTCAAGGCCGCCCGCGCCGCCTTCGAGAGCTGGTCGCAGACCAGCCGCGAGGAGCGCCTGGAAGTGCTGGGCCGCATAATGGCCGAGTACCAGAACCGCTTCGGCGACCTGGCCACCGCGGTCACCGAGGAAATGGGCGCCCCGGCGTCGCTTGCGCAGCGCGCGCAGGTTCCGATCGGCCTCGGCCACCTGGGCACGGCCATCGAGGTCCTCAAGACCTTCAAGTTCGAGGAAGACCGCGGCCCGACGATGATCGTCAAGGAGCCGATCGGCGTCTGCG